>NZ_SPNG01000038.1:0-513 GCF_004563845.1 Rhodococcus sp. 1R11
CCGTGGGACGAGGGCCGCAACTTCGCCGCCCTCGGCGGCAAGGACTACGACCCGGAGCAGTCCAAACTCTCCGACGTCGCGCAGGCCGCGATGATCACCAACCTGCTCACCGAGGACAACCTGCCGTCCTACCACCGTGAGATCGCCGAGAACTTCTCCCAGGACGGTGCCTGGGGAACCTGGGTCGGCCGCTGGACCGCCGAAGAGAACCGCCACGGCATCGTCATGCGCGACTACCTCGTCGTCACCCGCGGCGTCGACCCCGTCGCCCTCGAAGAAGCCCGCATGATCCATATGACCAACGGCTACGCGTCGCCTGCCGGGGCCGGGGTCGGTTTGCTGCACTCGGTGGCGTACGTGACGTTCCAGGAACTCGCCACCCGCGTCTCGCACCGCAACACCGGCAAGGTCTGCGACGACCCGATCGCCGACCGCATGCTCCAACGCATCGCCGCCGACGAGAACCTGCACATGATCTTCTACCGCAACATCACCGGCGCAGCGATGGACATC
>NZ_SPNG01000005.1:0-432726 GCF_004563845.1 Rhodococcus sp. 1R11
GCAGTGTCGATGTGTCCGCCTCGGATCATGCCGAAGCTCAGCGACGAATCGAAGTACGAAGCACCGGGATTGACGGTGACGGTCTCTTTCCCGGCATTGATGAGGTTGGCGTCGACCTCGTCCTCGGCGGCATGCAGGTCTCAAGTAACGGCGACCTCGCCAACTGGATGGTCCCGGGCAAGATGGTCAAGGGCATGGGCGGGGCGATGGACCTCGTACACGGGGCTCGGCGCGTCATCGTGGTCATGGAACACACCGACCGGGACGGCAATCCGAAGATCCTCGACGCGTGCACCCTGCCACTGACCGGCCAGGGCGTCGTCGACCGCATCATCACCAACCTGGCCGTCATCGACGTCGTCGGCGACGGCACGCTCGCCCTCGCGGAACTCGCACCCGGCGTGACCACCGAACAGGTCATAGCCGCCACCGGATCGGCCCTGAAGGTCTGAAGCACTGAAACACTGAAGGACCGAGACACCGAAGAGCACCCGAACAACACTGTGGGCCCGAACGTCCGAAGACGTTCGGGCCCACAGCTGTACGTTCTAGTCCGGAATCATGTCGAACGTGTCCGGGTTCGGACCGTTCCGACCCTCCTCGCCCTTGTCGAGTGCGGTGATCGCGTCGACGTCGGCCGAGCTCAGCTCGAAGTCGAAGATGTCGAAGTTGGCCTTCACTCGCTCCGGCGTCACCGACTTCGGGAAGATGATGTTGCCACGCTGAATGTGCCAGCGGAGCACCACCTGAGCGACGGATTTGCCTGCGGCGTCGGCGATTCGCTTCAGTTCCGCGTCGTCGAGGACATTGCCCTGAGCGATCGGCGACCACGCCTCGGTGGGGATGGCATGTTCGCGGCCGTAGGCCCACACGTCGTGATTGACGAAGTACGGGTGCACCTCGATCTGGTTCACCGCGGGGACCGTCTCGGTCTCCTCGGCGAGGCGATCGAGGTGCGCGGGCTGGAAGTTCGAGACGCCGATGTTGCGGGCCCGGCCGTCGGCGGCGAACTCCTCCAACGTCTTCCACGTGGAGACGAAGTCGCCGTCGTAACGGGTGGGCAGCGGCCAGTGGATGAGGAAGAGATCGACGTAGTCGGTCCCGAGGTCGCTGAGCGTCTTGTCGAATGCCGAGCGCGCGTCGTCGGGCCGGTGGAAACCGTTGTTGAGCTTGCTGGTGACGAACACCGATTCGCGGTCGATGCCAGAGTTGCGAATGCCCTCGCCGACCTGCTTCTCGTTGCCGTACATCTGCGCGGTGTCGATGTGTCGGTAGCCGATCTCGAGCGCCGTTTCGACGGCCTTCGCGGTCTTGTCGGCGTCGATCTGGAAGACGCCGAAACCGAGCTGGGGAATCTGCTTGCCGTTTCTGAGCGTGACGTTGGGTACCTGAGTCATATCGCCGGGGTGCCCGCCCACTCTCGCCTTCAAACCGGGTGAAATGATGCGTGCGTGATAGTGCAGCGCATCCGGCGCGTCGTCGACGGAGTTGCCGAGAAATTCGGCCGGTCCACCTCCGCGCTGATTGCCCCCGAGCGCGACTTCGACCCGGCGCACCCGTGGTTTCTCACCGCGCCCGAGCGAGGCAACGACGACACCCGCATCTCGGCCTGGACCGAGGGCAACCGCGTCGAGAACCTGGTACACGGCAAGACCTACTTCGCCGCACTCGCACGGGCCCTCGAGCAGACCGAGCGCGACGATCTGGTGCTCTTCACCGATTGGCGCGGGGACCCTGAGCAGCTCCTCACCGACGACGGCGTGACCGTCGAAGATGCCCTGGCCGCCGTCGCACACCGCGGTGGCGTCGTCAAGGGCATGGTGTGGCGCTCCCACATGGAGACCCTCGGTTTCACCGGTCCGAAGAACCGCAAGCTCGCACTGCGGCTGGAGGAGGCAGGCGGTGAGGTCATTCTGGACCAGCGCGTGCTCGTGACCGGAAGCCACCATCAGAAGTTCGTGGTCGTGCGGTACGGCAGGAAAGATCTGCCCGACGTCGCGTTCGTGGGCGGTATCGATCTGGCCCGTGCTCGACGCGACGACGCCGATCACTTCGGCGATCCTGTCTCACGCCCGTTCCCGCCCGAGTACGGCGAGATCCCGGCGTGGCACGACGTGCAGGTGCAGATCGAGGGACCCGCAGTCCGGGATGTGGAGGACGTCTTCCGCGAACGCTGGGAGGATCCCGCGGCGCTCTCGCGCCTACCGTGGCACGCCATACCCGACTTCCTGCGCGGAGTCACGCGCGAACCGTCGGAACTGCCACCCGCCGCTGCAGCCCCGGAGCCGCAGGGCACGTGCTCGGTTCAGCTGCTGCGTACCTACCCGCGTCGACGACCCGCTTACCCCTTCGCGACGAGAGGCGAGCGCAGCGCTGCCCGCGCCTACGCCAAGGCCCTCGATCGGGCGACCGAGCTGATCTACATCGAAGACCAATATCTGTGGTCCGTCGACGTCGCTCGCGTATTCGCCGCCGCACTGCGCCGCAAGCCGAACCTGCGGCTGGTGGTGGTGGTCCCCAAGCACCTCGACGACGACAGCAACTTGACCATTCCCTCTGCGCTGCTGGGACATTCGGCGGCGCTCGGCGTCATCCGGGCGGCCGGCGGTGATCGCGTACTGGTACTCGACATCGAGAACGACCGTGGCATACCGGTATACGTGCACTCGAAGGTCTGCATCATCGACGACGTGTGGACCGCGGTGGGGTCGGACAACTTCAATCGCCGCTCTTGGACTCACGATTCGGAGCTGACCGCGGCCATTGTCGACGAGCAGCGCGACGACCGTGCACCGCTGGACCCAGCAGGCCTCGGCGACGGCGCCAGAACCCACGCCCGCAATCTTCGGCTCGAACTGATCCGCGAACACCTCGGACGAGCCGACGGCGACGACGCCGACCTCGTCGATCCGCAGCAGTTCTTCGACGTGGTCTCGGCGAGCGCGAGCGCCCTGGACAACTGGCACCGCAACCCGTCCGCGAAGTCTCGACCCGTCGGCCGACTGCGAATGCACGAGATCACGGTGCCGCCCGTCTGGCAGCAGCGACTTGCCGCACTCGCCTACCGACTGTTCGTCGACCCCGACGGCCGCCCTATCGGAATGCGCCTGCGTCGTCGATTCTGAGTCCACATTTTCGAGCTGCAGCTGTTTCGGACCTGACATATCGGGCATTCGCCAACGATGTCCACCTCCTCTCGCGCACCCAGCGCGCTCGTCTTCGCGCCGTCCCCACTGCTGACGGTGACCCTCGACGCCGCCCCGAACGGCAGTACCGAACTGCACGTACACGCGGGAGGTCAGGGTCACTGGATCGCCAGGATGGCGTCGGTGCTGGGGCTCGATGTCACTCTGGCCGGGGTTTTCGGCGGCGAGATCGGTGCCGTATTGCGGGGCATCGTCGAGAGCGAGGGCATCTCCGTCGTCTCCGTCGACATCGGCCAGGAAAGTGGCTCCTACGTGCACGATCGCCGCAGCGGAGAGCGCGAGGTGCTGGCCACGGTCGATCCGCCGCCGCTGGCCAGGCACGCGCTCGACGATCTGTTCGGCGCAGCTTTGGCCACCGGTGCCCGCAGTGACGTGGCAATTCTCGGTGGTCCGCACGCCGACGACATCGTGCCGCCGGAGGTCTACCAGCGGCTGTGTGCCGACCTGCGCGCACTGAAAGTCCCGGTGGTCGCCGATCTGTCGGGACCCACCATGCTGGCCGCCCTCGCCGGCGGTCTCACAGTTCTCAAGGTCAGCCACGAGGATCTGATCGCCGACGGCGGAGCCGAGTCCGAGGACCCGAAGCACCTGATCGATGCCATGCGAAAGATGCACGACGACGGTGCCGAGGCGGTCGTGATCTCCCGAGCGGGAGACCCCGCCCTGGCGTTGGTCGACGGGGACGTGCTGGAGATCGTCACCCCGGGTCTACAGATGGTCGACCACCACGGCGCAGGCGATTCGATGAGCGCCGGCATTGCCGCCGGAATCGCTCAGGGGATGTCGATGCCGGAGGCGCTCCGCCTGGGCGGCGGCGCGGGCACCGCCAACGTCACCCGTCGCGGACTCGGTAGCGGCCGAAAAGACCTGGTTCTCGGACTCACCGAATCCGTCGACGTGCGTCCGTACGGCAAGGCGGGCAAGAAATGAAGGCGCTGATCACCAACGACGACGGTGTGGACAGCGCAGGCATCGCGCTGCTGGCGCGGGTCGCGCTCGACGCCGGACTCGACGTCGTGGTGGCCGCACCCCACGAGGAACGCAGCGGTGCCAGTGCATCGTTGACGGGAATGGGCGTCGACGATCACCTGGGTATCGAGCGAACCGAGATCGAGGGGCTGCGCGGTGTCGAGGTGTACGCCGTGCAGGCCTCGCCCGCCCTCATCGCGTTCGTCGCCACTCGAGGTGCCTTCGGCGACCCACCCGACATGGTCCTCTCAGGCATCAATCACGGCCCCAATACCGGTGCAGCCGTTCTGCATTCGGGGACGGTAGGCGCGGCGTTGACAGCCCTGACGCATGGGGTTCCCGCCATGGCGCTGTCGTCCCTCGCCACTCGGCCGTCGCACTGGGACACCGCCGAACACGTCGCGCATCTGGCGGTGACATGGATGATCTCGCACCTGACCGTCGATGCGGTCGTGAACGTCAACATTCCCGACGTGCCACGGTCGGATTTCGCCGGCATCGTTCCGGCCTCACTCGCTCGCTACGGCGCGGTGCAGGCCGAAATAGGCGATCGCGGAGAGGATTTCGTTACCGTCCGATTCGACGAGATCCACGCCGAGGACGACGACTCCGACGCCTCCCTGCTGGCTCGGAACTGGGCGACCGTCACCGCGCTGCGTCCCCCGAGCGAGGTGGACAGTATCGATCTGTCGACGCTGCGTGAGTGAGCTCGGTGCGGTGGACCCGAATGTGTCGGTGCCCTCGGGCACACTGGGAACCATCACCGCACATGCCACGGACCTAGGGGGTCACCGCACATGACGACAGATACCGATTCCGGATCGTTCCGCAGGCTCCACTCGCATGGCGTAGTTCCGCCGTTTCTGCTCGAGCGTCTGCAGGGAGCGGGTGCCCGCGCGACTCTGCTGGCCGACCGCGAGATGCGGGCGGGCCGAGAGGTCGTCCAGGCACGGACCGCCCTCGCACCACGGACCGGAGGCACCCTCGAACGCACCATCTCCGACGCGAAAGCGACCCGCGACCTCCCGGGTCAGCAGGTTCGCGCCGAGGGTGAGGATCCCACCGGCGATGCTGCGACCGACGAGGCATACGACGGCCTCGGTGCCACGTACGCCTTCTTCGACGAGGTGTACGGCTACTCGAGCCTCGACGGCAGCGGCCTGCCACTCGATGCGACGGTGCACTACGGCCGGGACTACGACAACGCGTTCTGGGACGGTTCTCGCATGGTGTTCGGCGACGGCGACGGCGAAGTATTCGCGCGCTTCACCGTCTCCCTGGGCGTCATCGCGCACGAGCTCGCACACGGTTTCACGCAGTACACCACTCCGCTCGAATACAAGGACCAGGCCGGCGCACTGAACGAGTCGATCTCCGACGTCTTCGGCGCACTCGTCGAGCAGTACACCGCGAAGCAGAACGCCGAGGACGCATCGTGGTTGATCGGCGAAGGCCTGTTCCTGCCCGCAGTGCAGGGCAAGGCGCTGCGCTCGCTCCTCGAGCCCGGCACCGCGTACGACGACGATGTACTCGGTAAAGATCCGCAGCCTGCGAGCATGGACGACTTCGTCGTCACCACCGAGGACGACGGCGGTGTGCACATCAATTCGGGCATTCCCAACCGCGCGTTCGCGGTCGCCGCAACCACGTTGGGAGGCCCGGCGTGGGATCGCGTCGGGCAGGTCTGGTTCGACACGATGACCGTCGGGGGCCTTGCACCGACGGTCGACTTCGCCGGTTTCTCCGCGGCGACGCTGCTCGCCGCACAGAAGCGATTCGGTGCCGATTCCGACGTCGCACGGGCCGTGGCCACCGGTTGGTCTACCGTGGGAGTTCAGTCAACACGGGAGCCGAGCGACGATCGGGTGTGATCGAGGGGCATGAGCCTGCGCATCGAGGTACTGCGAACCGGCGGGATCGCCGGGATGTCCAAGCGCGGAGTGGTCGAGACCGACGAGCCGGAATGGCAGTCGCTGGTCGAGGCTGCGCGCCCGTACCTCGCTGAGCCGCCCTCACCCGAGCCGGCCGAATCGCAGGCCCGCGACACCTTCGTGTGGAACGTGTCGGTGGGCGAGCAATCGTGCCGTGTCGGCGATTCGGCCCTGACCGGACCCCTACGCGACCTCGCGGAGCGCACACTCCGCGAGGGTCGCGTCAGGTAGTTCAGCAGCTCGAACAGAACCGCTCAGGCCTTCCATTCCGCGGAGCGTTCCGCGGACGCCTCGGCCAACGCCTTCACGGTGTCGTCGACGCCGAAGTCCTTGCCGTACACCGGGGTTCCCGGCTGCTGACGCCAGGACTCGGCGAGGGAACCGGCATCGACAGGATCGAAGCCGAGCTCGTCGATAACCGAGAACACCAACTTCTTCGACTCCGCGTCGTCCCCGGCGATCGGCAGTGCGATGCGCTTGTCGGCTCCGGCAGGAACACCCTTCTCGAGCAGGTGCTTGTACCAAATTCCGTTGAACGCCTTGATCACCGGCTCACCGAGCTGCTGCGACACCCATACGCTTTCGGGTGTGCCGCCTTCGATGTCTTCGATCAATCCGTCGCGCTGCTGCGGATAGTAGTTGTTCGTCTCGATGATCGGCGCACCGGGCTTGCGCGCGCCGGCGATACCGGCGGCGAGGTCGGGCACGTTCTTCTGCGGGATGCTGAGGATGACAAGGTCCGCATCCTGCGCCGCGTCCGCTGCCCACACTGCCGTCGCTCCGGTCTCCGACGCCAGCTCCGCCAGAGTCTCCGGGTCGCGTGAGTTCGAGAACCGAACCTCGTGACCGAGCGCCGTCAACCGACGCACGAGCGTTCCGCCGATGAATCCACTTCCGATGATGCCAATTTTCATGTCCGGAACAAACGATCGGAGACTGGATCTATTCCCGTCAGGAACCGACCGCGACCTTCGATCGAGGCCGCCCGAACTTCATCGCCTTGTCCACGAGCTTGCCGTACCGCAGAACCGGCAGGTCGCGGAAGTAGTTCATCCGCAGCTTCCACGGGGTTTCGCTGCCCTGCCTCGGGAAGTTGTCCACGGCCCGCAGCACGTAGCCGGCGGCGAAATCGAGGAACGGCTCTTCGTCCACGGAGGGATCGCGTTCGAGCTCGACGGTGCTGTACCCGTTCTCGTCCATGTGGGCGAGCAGGCGCATGACGTAGTTCGAGACCATGTCGGCCTTGAGCGTCCACGACGCGTTGGTGTACCCGACAACGAAAGCGAAGTTGGGGATTCCGGTGAGCATCATGCCCTTGTACGCCATGGTGCTGGGCAGATCCACACCCCTACCGTCGACGCGGAAGGTTGCGCCGCCGAGTGCGGACAGGTTCAATCCCGTTGCGGTGACGACGATATCGGCGTCGAGGTGTTGACCGGACTTCAACTTCAGGCCGGTCTCGGTGAAGCTGTCGATGTGATCGGTGACGATCGAGACCTCGTCCTTGCGGATCGAGCGGAACAGATCGTTGTCGGGCACCAGGCACAGGCGCTGATCCCAGGGGTTGTACGACGGGGTGAAATGGGTGTCGAGGTCGTATCCCTTCGGCAGCCATCCCTCCTGCATCTTCCGGATCCGCTTCTTCATGAATTCCGGGTACTTCTGGCTCAGCGTGAAGATCAACATGGCCATCGACACGTTCTTGAGCCGAGTCACGCTGTACGCCAACTTCTTCGGCAGACGCTTCCGCAGTGTCTGCGCAATCGGATCCTTGGAGGGGAGCGAGAGGATGTAGCTCGGCGAGCGCTGCAGCAGCGTCACGTGCTCGGCCTCACGAGCGAGGTTGGGAGCCAACGTGATCGCCGTTGCACCGCTGCCGATGACGACGATCTTCTTGCCCGCGTAATCCAGATCCTCGGGCCAGTGCTGGGGGTGGATCACCTGCCCACCGAAGTTCTCCTGACCGACGAACTCCGGGCTGAAACCCTTGTCGTAGTTGTAGTAACCACTGCAGGAGAACACGAACGACGCGGTGATCGTGACGGTCTCGTTGGTGTCGCTACGCTGCGCCGTGACCGTCCAGAACTGCTGCTCGGACGACCATTCGAGGGCGACGACCTTGTGGTGGTATCGAATGTGCTTGTCCACACCCGCTTCTCGCGCGGTTTCGACGATGTAGTTGCGGATGTCGGAACCGTCGGCGATGGACTTCTCCCCCATCCACGGCTTGAAGCTGTACCCCAGGGTGTACATGTCGGAATCGGAGCGAATACCGGGGTAGCGGAACAGATCCCACGTGCCACCGATCGCCCCGCGGCTTTCGAGGATGGTGTACGTCTTGCCCGGCAGATCGTGCCCGAGGTGACGCGCGGCCCCGATCCCGGACAGGCCGGCACCGATGATGAGGACATCGACCTCGGGGGTGGTCAGTACGGCAGTCATGTCAACGATTCCTTCGGGTGGGGGTCAGCGGGTCTTGTTGCGTGCGCTCTCGGACCTACCGAGGCGCGCTACTTCTTCGTCCATCTTGGGCAGAATCGTCGGCACGTGCGCCAACATGCTGCGATCGCCGACGCGCGAGGTGATGACGGCCTTGAACCAGGACGCCGCCCCCACCCACCGCGGTACGTAGACGCGACGCTTGCGCTTGGCCAGGCCGTCGACGAACGCGTCCACGCACTGCTCGACGGTCATCGTCTTCCCGAGGGGGCCGGGCAGGACAGCGAGCAAGTCCTGGAATGCCGTGAGATCGGATTTGGCGTCCTGCACCATCGGGGTATCGATCCACGCCATGTGCGCGGAGCCGACATCGACTCCGCGATAGTTGACCTCCAGCCGCAATGCGTTCGCAAAGTGTTCTGCCGCAGCCTTGCTCGCGTTGTACGCGGCCAAGCCGGGGCACGGAGTGAACGCGGCCAGCGAGGAGACGACGAGGATGTAGCCGTTGCGTTCGATCAATGACGGCAACGCAGCGCGGACGGTGTTGAACACGCCCATCACGTTGATGTCCATGACGCGCTGGAACGTGGCCGGGTCCACCTGCAGGATCGATCCGTAGCTGGCGATTCCCGCATTGGCGAGCACCAGATCGACGCCTCCGTAGGCCGCGATACCGCCGTCGACGGCGCGCTGCATGTCGTCCAGATTCCGGACGTCGGCGACGAACGCCTCGGCCTTCAACTGCGTCGCCACCTCGCGCAGCGGGGCCTCGTCGACGTCGACGAGTATCAACTTGGCTCCTCGACCTGCCAGCGCACGTGCGGTCTCGGCACCGATTCCGCGTGCCGCGCCAGTGATCAGAACGACCTTGTTCCGGAGCGTCGATGACGCCATGTCTCCCCCTCGATCGAGATGTATTCCTGCGAACACTTTGCATCTGATACCGAGCGGTGTCAAGATCTGTCTGTGACTACCCATCACAGTGAAGTCGGCCGCACCTATCGAGGTGCCGATCCGCAGCAGCGGCAGCAGGAGCGTCGGATCCGCCTGCTCGATGCAGCCGTCGAAGTATTCGGCACCACCGGTTACCGAACGGCGACCGTGGAGAAAGTCTGCAGCGAAGCGGGCCTGACCAAGCGCTACTTCTACGAATCCTTCACCAACAGCGAAGAACTTCTGATGGCCACCTACGCCCGCGCCACCGACGCGATGCGCCAGAGCATCCTCGCCGGAGCGGCCGCGGAGACGGAGTCCAGCGAACAGGTGCTTCGAGGAGCCCTGACCGGCTTCTTCACGTTCATCGCCGAGCAGCCGAAATCCGCTCGTATCGCCTTCGTCGAAATCCTCGGTGTATCCCCCACCGTCGACGCGTTGTACCGCAAGACCACCACCTCGTTCTCGGCAACGGTCCTACAGGTGGCCGATACCGTCGGGTCCAGCCGTGGCCTGGCCGGGCCGAACCGTAAAACGCTGGCGATGGGTCTGGTGGGCGCGGTTCTCACCATTGCTCAGCAATGGCTGCTGTCCCCCGAACGCGAACCTCTCGACTCCGTTATAGCCAGTGCGCACACCATCCTGGCCGCCGTCGTGTTCGGACGCGTCGACGGCTGAGCAGTTGTCATGCTCTGCTCTGCAGCGGCTCCACCGGTTCGTCCGAGGTGACGCGTTCACCGGATTTGACGACCACGACGCCGAGCAGAATCAGTGCGCCACCGGCCAATTGGATCGGCCCCGGAGCCTGGCCGAGTAACAGCCACGCAAACACAAGCGCTGCAACCACTTCCATCAGACCCATGAACGACGCCAGCCGCGAGCCGAGGCGTCGGCCGGCCGCAATTCCGAGCACGTACGCCAGAGCGGCGGTCACCACACCGAGACCGATGATCGGAACCCACCACGGCACCACGGCATCGACGAACGTGACGTCGGTCAGCGGAGCCGCGAACGGGACGATGCCGACGAGCCCGGCGGCGAGCAGAATGAGTCCACCTGCCAGCAGACCGCCCCCGGCGAGCACGATCGGCGGCAAACCGTTGCTCTCGTCGGCGGAGAGCACCCAGTAGACGGCGGCTCCCGCCATCGCACCGAGCGCCCACAGCACCCCGACGCTGTCGACGTCCGCGCCGGAGATCAGGTCGAGCACGAGCACCAGCCCCATTGCGGCCAACAGCGCACCGACCAGCGTCAGCCGCCCCGGACGCTGCTGGTGCCGAAACCACATCCAGCCGATGACGGCTACGGGCGAGGTGAATTCGATGAGCAGTGCGACACCCACGTCCATTCGGCCGACGGCGTTGAAGAACGCGAGCTGACAGCCGGCCACCGCGAAGGCCCCGTAGGCCACGAGCAGCTTCCAATTCTTGGCCAACATGCCCCAGCGTCCACGCAGCGCGAGAATCGACGGAATCAGCAACACCGCTGCCGCGAGCAGGATGCGCGCCGTCACGGCGGCACCGGCAGTCCAGCCGGCATCGAGCAGGCCCTTGGCCAACGAGCCGGAGAGCCCGAACGATGCCGCTGACAGGAGCGCGAACCCGAGCCCCGAGAGTCGACGCGACCGTGCCGCAGCGTCGTGTGCAGCTGCGCGATCCACCTCCGCGTCATGAGTGTAAGCCGTCATGACATGTGACAGTAGGGAGTGAATTGGTAAGGTGTCAACATGCTTTTTGCTCATGACGCAGAACTGTCGCTTCTGTCCGCCGTGGCATTGGTCAATTCCGCCGAAGACCCGGACACGCTGACCACACGCCAGGAGCTGGCCGAGTTCTTCACCGACCAGGGCTACTCCGGACGGTTCGACGGCGACGACGCCGAGCTCGAGGCGGTGCGGGCACTGCGTCCGACCCTGCGATCACTGCTCACCAGCAGTCGAGACGACGCCGTGGTCGAGGTGAACCGCTTGCTTGCCGAATCCTCGGCCCTGCCCCGACTGGTCCGGCACGACACTCTCGACTGGCACGTCCATGCCGTCGCCGACGACAGTCCGCTGGCAACCCGCATCGTCGTCGAGACCGCGATGGCCATGATCGACGTGATCCGGGCCGACGAGCTCTCCCGTTTCGACGTCTGCGCTGATCCGGACTGTAACGGCCTCGTTCTCGACCTCTCCCGAAACCGCTCTCGCCGGTTCTGCAGCACCACCTGCGGCAACCGGGCGGCAGTTGCCGCGTACCGCGCACGCAAGGCTCAGTAGCACCGCAGGGCTTAGACGACCGGCTTTCGGGTATTCCTCAGAGGAACTTAGCGAGAGGAACATCCCCATGGTCGAGAAAAGGCCTTCGAAAACGAGCTGGGCACGTGCAGTCGAGAACATGCTGGCCGTCATCTTGATCTTCGCCGGAATCGCATCTGCGGGCGGTCTCATCGCGGCTCTGGCGGGCGGCTTCGAGGGATGGGCGATCGTCGCCGGCATCACCGTGGTCGTACTGTTCGCAGCCGCATTTTTCGCCGTTCGCGACGGTGCCCGACGACGCGCGCGGGAAGTCGACACCGTCGTCTACTCCCCCGACAACACCGACCAATTGTTCGACGTGGACCCGAACACCGGCGAGCGCACTCCGCACCGGGATTAGCGCTGCCGCACAGGAGAGCTGATCGGCTTCAACTCGGAACCGATTCGAGACGAACCATCGAATCGGTTCCGAGGAAGAACACCCCCGATCGCGTCTGAGCGATCGAACCCGATTCCGTGAAACCGTCCGGCCTCTTGGGTAAGGGCCACCGCCAGCGCACGTCGTTCGATGCCGTGGTGGCCACGAGCGCGTCCTCCTCGAACGAATAGACGGTGTCACCGACGGAAGTCTCGGTGGCATACGGGTCCCGCAGCTTCCACACTTCCGCGCCGTCCTCCGCGACCGTGGTTGCGTCGGGCAACAATTCGAGCCCCTCGAGCGGAGTGCCGGTTCGTTGATCGAAGAACGTGGCCTCGCCGCCGAGGGTGACGAGACCGCGACCGTCGGACACGTGAATCAACGGGCCCTCCACGCCATCCCAGCCCGCAAACGATGTGATCGGACGCGACCACATCCGGTCGAGGGCATTGATGGAACCCCCGTGCAACACAGATTCACCGTCCTCCGGGTTGCCCTCGAGCACGAAGACAGACGAGCCATCGCTCTCGACGGCGTACGCGAACCACGCTTCGGGCATCGGCGTTCTCCGTGACTCCCCGTCGTCCACTCCTATCCTCACGATCGATGGGACGTCGGAATACGAATCCAGACAGACGATCTCGCTCTGAACGGGAACGCTCGCGCATTCGTCGACTGCACCGGGCGATTTCTTCCACCGGACGCTGCCGTCGTCGGCGTCGAAGGCCGCGAACTCGATCGCATCCACCGAGTAGGAACGCGGATTCGGCAAACCGACGGCCGTGACGAGTACATCGTCTCCGTCGATCACCCCGGTGACGCTCGAATCGAACTGCAGATTTGCAGCCGGAGAACGGAATGCGGCAAAGTTACGTCCATAAACGGCCTCGGCGTCGATCTGCCAGCTGGGCTCGAGCGCGGGCCCAGCCGGTGCCACGGTTGTCTCCGTCTCCTGCGAGAACGTCGGCATCTCGTCGAACGCCGACGTCGTTGCCTCGCCCACCGACGAATCCACGGACACGTCCGCATTCACCAGCACGACCGCAGCAGCGGCGACGGACGCCACTGCAACCACCACCGCGGCGCCGGCGCGGGCTGTGCGTGCCATCGAATCTTTCACAGCCACTCCATGATCGGAGCTTGGGCCACTGCATCCAGTAGGTCCATTGGCAGCGGTTCCGGCCGTGTCGAACGGCCCCCGCCGGGAACGAAATCCGCAGTCGACCGAACCGACACCTGCACGCCGGACGGGCGTGTCAGCGTGACCGACCTCGCCACCCGCATGGTTCCGTCCTCCGCGGTCATGCTGCTCGACAGATCGACGTCGTACGATTCGAGCACCGAACCGTCGGGCAATGTTCGCAGCTCCACAACCGGTTCGTACGCATTCTCCGGATCGTAGGGGTCCCTCGCCACCGGGAGTGCAGCGCCGGAGGATACGGAAATCGACAGCGCTACATCGGAGTTCTCTACGTCGATGTCCGTACAGGCACCCCTGCCCGTGCGATCGGGTATCAGCGACCCGATCGGCCGGTTCAGGACCGGCGCGCCCGGTAGCGCCTGCCAGGTTGTCGTCAACGCCTCGTTCGCTGCGTCCAAGGACTGCTGGTCGATGTCCACCGCGGTCGCCTCCCCTGCGATCGAGACCGAGCAATCCTGACGCGGCGCAGCACTTCCCGCCGGTGCAGGCGAACCGACTCGAAGATCCGGCAGCGCCGCGATTCGGGTCAACTCGGCTGTCTCCAAAGGAAAGTCGGGACCGTCTGTGGTACTGATGTTCGCGGTGACCAGAGTTCCGTCCGGGTGATACGCCGTCGCTCTGCGACTGTTCGTGCGGTCACCGCCGATCTCGTACCAACTGTCGTCGGTATCGACCACCGTCCCGTCGGGCTCGGTGGTGCGGGCGTCGAGAACGCCTGCGACACAAGCCGGAATCCCCGTCGACGACGGTCGAACATCGACGCTGGCAAACGCAGACACCCCCGCACGAGTCAGATCGCCACGGGCGCTGGTGCTGGCCTCGAGACCCTCCGGCGCGTTACCACCGAAATCGTCCACCGGTTGGAAGGTCAACGACTGCGATGGGGCGGCCAACTTCACGGTGACATCCGCGGGAAGGGCGCCCACTAGAGCGTCGGTCATCGCTCCTGCCTTGCTCGCGGTCAGCCACGGGTAGGCAGGGTTGTCGTAGGACGGAGCCTGACTGCCGATGACAGAGATGAGGTGCCCATCCTCGCTGGGCGGGGGCGGCTCGACCTCGGAGCAACCCGGAATGTCGACCGGATACTCGACGGGCTCGGAGACGATGGAGTAGTCACCGTCGCGCGCGGCCTCTCCGGATGACACAGCATTTCCGGGCGACAGTTCACTTTCCGGCGAATGCAGTAATCCGGCCGCGACCACACCGAGCGCCACGACCGTGACGATGACGGATACGTCGATGACGGTGTTGTGTCTGTTCACTCCGGGCACGAGGAAACAATACAGACCCACCGGAAGGTTTCGCGCTGGAACGCGAGGGCTACCGCGTGGCGGCCCGCAGCGCCGCCAACATACTCGAGCTCGGCGCATATCGGCTGATCCAGGTCGCCTGGACCGCGTGATACAGGTCCGGCTTTCCACTCCACACCGTGGCTGCGGGCCTGTTGTCCGCGTCGAGTTCGTGATGCCAGGAGCCGTCGACGAGGTCGACGAAGGAGTCGGCGGCGACCTCCCACCAAGCGCGATAATCGCTGTCGTAGCGGTCTCCTCCCGTCTGACGGCCCAGCGTTGCAGCAGCGGCAATCGCCTCGCACAGCACCCAGTGCAGACGCTCTGTCACTACCGGTCGCCCGGTCCAGTCGGTGGTGTAGACGAAGCCGGGCGATGGGCCGGGTTGCCATCCGTCCTGCGCCGCGCGGTGATACAGGGACGCGGCGGCGGCAACGTAATCGTGGCCACGAGGACTGTCGGCCACGAGACTCGCCTGCACGAGCAGCCGAGCCCACTCGAAACCGTGCCCCACCGTTGCCCCGTAAGGCTTGAACTGGTTCGCGGTGTCGCCGCTGTTGTACTCGAGCATCGGCTGCCATTCGGCAGTGAAATGCTCGGGAATGCGATGCTCGTTCGCCTGCGACCAGCCGATCACGTTGTCGCAGATGCGTACTGCCCTGCTCCGCCACACTTCGGGCGCACCCGCATCGGCCGCCGCCAACAGTGCCTCGACCATGTGCATGTTGGCGTTGATGCCGCGATAGCCGTCGAGCGCAGTCCAGCTCGCATTCCAGGTGTCCGCGCACATGCCGTACTTCTCGTCCCAGAATCGCCGATCCACGACCTCCAGGGCTTCGTCGAGAAGATCCCGTCCATTCGGGTGTCCCGCCGCTGCGGCTGCGGCTGCCGCCAACACCACGAAGGCGTGCGTGTAGGCCGTCTTCGTCGCGTCGTCCGACGAGACATCGGCGCTGGACTCGAACCAACCACCATTAGCGCTGTCCCGCAACGTCGTCAGTAGACCGCCGAACACTCGATCGGCTTTTCTACGAGACCCGGGATACCCCTGCATGGAGGCCAGGAAATGCACGTGCGCCATCCGAGCAGTGATGTATGTCAGAGCCGGATGGCTCAGGTCCGGATGTCCACGGTCGTTCAACCACGCCGCTCCCCCGGCAGGGTGCTCGAGCGAGCTACCGAACCGGAGGAGCCGAGCCGATTCTGTGTCGAGCCACCACTGGTGCGCGGGCAAGGTCCAGCACTGACGACGATCTCCGGATGTCATGAGTTCATTCTGCGCGATCGACCCGGACGAGAGGTCGGCTCAGCGAACCACCCTGTACCTCAAGTACATCCAGCCCGACGTGGGGAAGTGCTTCTGCTCTTCCAACACCAGGTTCAGTCGGTGGCCCACCGGGAAGTACGGCTTTCCTCCACCCAGGATCGTCGGGACGACAATGAGCTCGAACTGGTCGATCGAGTCGAACAACGATGCGGCCAACGACGCGCCGGCGACGGCCAACGTGCCCTCGGTCTCTCGTTTCATTCGCTCCACTTCCGCGACGGCGTCGGCACTACGGACCAGCCGGCAACCGTCGGGCACGGAAGTGAGGGTGTCGGAGAAGACCACCCGAGGAATTGCCTTGTACAGCTCGGCGAACTCGGCTTCGACGGGGTCGCCGGCCGCCCGTTCCGGGTCGGTCCAGTAGTCCTCCATGGCCTCGTACAACCGCCGTCCGAACAGAAAGACGCTCGTCTCCACGGTCTGTCGATTGGAGAACCGATGCGATTCCTCGTCGGGCATCGAGTAGTCGAGGCTGCCGTCGGGATCCTCGATGTAGCCGTCGAGGGAAACATGCAGGTTGTAGGTCAGAATCGCCATGTCACTCCAGAGGTCGGGTGGGTTTGCCGGTATCGACCTCAGCACCGCCGAGAAGTCACCGGCCCATCCGCGGATTCAATCCAGAATCGCGGTTGCTTCCACCTCTACCCGCACGTCCGGTTCGAAGAGGTAATCCACTCCGATCAACGACGCCGGCGGCATGGGAGTCGGCAGCCCGATCTCGTCGGCGACGCGCGTGACGCCGTCCATGAACTCACCGATCAGCTCGGGGGCCCAGTGCGTGACGTAGAACGTCAGCCGCAGAACATCCTCCAATGTTGCTCCCGCACCGGTCAATCCGACCGCGGTATTGCGCAGCGCCTGCGCAACCTGACCGGCGAGGTCGTCGGTATCGATCGCCGACCCGTCCTCGTTTCGGGCGATCTGACCGCTGACGTGGATGTGTCGAGAACCCTGACCCACCGCCACGTGGTGATACGGGGTGGGTTGCATCATGCCGGGCGGGGTGAATCGAGTGACGCTCATGATTGTCCCTTCGTCGCAGAAATTCAGGTATAACGTTGATACCTGGTACACAAAGGACACTTCAAGGGAACCTGGTTTCATGACCGATACCGCCGACGGAACCGCAGAACTCACGATCACTGCCCCGCACCGCGAATTGTTGGATCAGGTGCTGGACAAATGGTCGCTGCAAGTATTGAACGAATTGTGCGAGCGCCCCTGCCGATTCAACGATCTCCGCCGCGCGATTCCTGAGGTGACTCAGAAGTCCCTCACCGCAACGCTGCGGAAGCTCGAACGCAATGGGATCATCGAACGCACGGTTCTGAGCACCCGCCCGGTGGCGGTGGAATACCGAATCACTCCCCTGGGCAAGACACTCCGAGCTCCCGTCGACGTCCTGCTGGCGTGGGCAACCAGGCACATGGACGACATCGAGCGAGCGCGAGACCGATTCGATGCCCTGTGACGGTTCACGTCCAGTACAGCAGCTGTGCGTCGGGCAGAACGTCGCGAAGTTCGTCGACGAACCAGCTGCGCATCTCGGCCATCGTGTCCTTCGGATAGACGTATTTCACGCCGCCGAATTTGCTTCTCTTCGCCGTGCGCGCGCCCTCGTCCATCTCCAGTTTCGTTCCCGGATACCAGCTCAGCAGCACATCTTTGCTCGACGGCGTGAAGCGGTGAGTGATGATTTCGGCGGTCAGATCGAGATTGGGCACATCACGCAACGCGTCGGAGACATTCGCGAGCAATCGGCCGTACTGCTCGCGCCACTGCGGGATCGGCATGATCGGTGCGATCGTCAACCCCACTCGGTAACCGGCCATTGCCAGCTGCCGCAGAGCTTCTATCCGAGCCGGCATACGTGCCGTGCCGCCCTCGAAGCGGTGAGCGATGTCATCTGCGTTGACCGACAGGCGAACTCGCGTTCGGCGGCCGTGGTCGAGCGTCGCCAACTCACGGGCGTCGTCGAACTTGGTGGTGAATCGCAGCGATACGTCGTCCCCGTACACGCCCGCGCCCACTCTGCGAACGGCCTCGGCAAGAGAGCCCGTCACGTGTTCGATCCCCAACGGATCGGTGTAGCAGGACAATTCGAATGTGGTGCCTTCATGCCCGCGCTCGTCCGTACCGGAGGTGATGGAACCGCGGCCTGCGTGAGTGCCGATACCGGCCAACACGTCGTCGAGGTTGGCGAAAACCCTGGTGATCGGCGGACCGGACAACGAGCCGGCGAGATAGCAGTACTGGCAATGCGCCGGGCATCCCTTCGCCAGGTCGATCCGCCAGTCCGCGCTCGGCGGAATCGGTTGCGGTTCGAGCACACTCGGCGGCGCGACCACCACGGCCATCGTCGACTTGGCTCGTGCGTAGGTCTCGCGCTCGGACTCACCACGCAGTCCGGTGAGGCGATCGCCGGACAGGATGTCGATGTCGGCGACGCCTGCGGCTTCGCACCGACGGAGAATCTCCGCGGTGTGCGGAAGCTCGGACGCAGACTTGGTGACCAGGACACGAGAGGGTGTCCAGAGTCGAGTGGGGGCAACCAGAAGATCATCCATTACCCGAGTTCAACGCGTCGCAGCGCGCAAAGCTTCCCGATTGCCGCAGCTCAGGCGAGAAATTTGTCGAGCACGCCCAGCAGTGGTGACGCTCAGGGATTCCAAGTATCCGACGCGATCTCGGCAGGTCTGCCCAGCAGATAGCCCTGTCCCTGAACGGAATCGGGCAGCGCTTCGAGTTGATCGAGAGTTTCGATGCCCTCGACCACGCAGCCCAGTTTCAGATCGCGGGCCAAGTTGATGATTGCTCCGACGATGCTGCTGCTCGTCGCGTCACTGGTCATGCTGGAGGTGAAGGACCGGTCTATCTTCACTGCGCTCACCGGCAGCGTAGCGAGGTATCGCAGGCTCGCGAAGCCCGTTCCGAAGTCGTCGATGGCGATTCCCACACCCAGCGTGCGCAATTCGCCGAGCTGACGCAGGACCGACGAGCCGGAATCGAGCAACACGGACTCGGTGAGTTCGAGAACGAGGCCCGCCGGAGCCATGCGATGCCGCTCGAGGGCTGTTTCCACTGCCGCACGGATGTCGACGTGTTGAGCCTGCCGGGCGCTGAGATTCACGGCCATCGTGACGGGAGACTCGGACGCCGATGAGGGCGGGTTCTCGGATCTCCACCGCACGAGGGTGCCGAGAGCGTCGTCGAGCACGCGCTCACCCAGATCGGAAATGAGCCCCGTGTCCTCGGCCACCGGGATGAATCTGTCGGGTGAAATCGCTGCGCCCTTGCTGTCCCGCAGGCGGGCGAGCGCTTCGAAACTGACGAGTTGTCGACTGCCGAGGTCGTAGACCGGTTGGTAGGCCACACCGAACGTCGCGGCACCACCCCGATCAGGATCGAGCGCGTCCCTCAGGGTCTGTTCGATGTAGGCACGCTCGATCGCGTGCACCCGCAACGCGTCGTCGAACAGTTCGATTCGGTCCTTGCCCAGTTGCTTCGCCCGGTACATCGCGGAGTCCGCATCGCGCAGCGCTTCCTGGGCGCTGACGCCCCGGCGGACCAACACCATCCCGACGCTTGCCGACACCACGTACTCGCGTCCTCCGTACGTGATGGGCGCTGCGAGTACCGTCCGGATTCGTTCGGCGACCTGTGCGGCAAGCGCGCCACCCGCAGGATTGCCTGTTCCGTTCTCCGCAGGCAACGCATCGACGACGAGAACGAACTCGTCGCCGCCGACGCGGGCGATCGAGTCCTCGGCCCGCAGCACCGAGCGTAAGCGGCGAGCGACCTCGACCAGCACGGCGTCCCCGGCCGCATGGCCGCCGGTGTCGTTGATTCGTTTGAACCCGTCCAGATCGCAGAACAGCACCGCCGCGGCAGCGCCGGTGCGCGCCCCCCGCTCGATCGCCGATCCGATTCGCTCCAGCAGCTTCATACGGTTGGGCAGGCCGGTCAACGGATCTTGTAGAGCTGCACGCTCGAGAGCGCGCTCGGCTTCGACAACGTCGGTCACCTCCCGCACCACAGACAGCACCTCCACCGCCGAACCCTCCGGTCCATGTCGGAACGGGGTGGTGCGTCGCGAAAGCCACCTCAGCGAGCCGTCCGCCGCGCGCACCCGGTACCGGATGCTGACGCTCTCCCCCTCCGGCAGCGCGGCGGCCTCCTGATCCGCTGCTCGGACTACACCGAGGTCCTCGGCCACCACCGATTCCACCTCGTCCTGGGGGGCGGCGGTGTCACGGGATGACGCGCGCTGGTCCGGCCCGGTCAACAACGATCCGATGCTGCGTGAGGCCCACTTCACGGTTCCGGTTTCGACATCGGTGACCATGGTGACGTCCGGCGATGCCGTCAGCACCGCATCGCGAAACGCACGGGCCTGCTCGAGCTCGGCCCGGGCCTCACGCTCGGCAGTGACGTCCTCGGACAGGACCATCGCGCCGACGATTCGACCTGTGTCATCGCGCAGGGGTCTGGTCTTGACGGCGAAGATCGAACCCGTTCTGGAACCCACGGTGTCGAAGGACGATTCCTCGCCGTCGATGGCCGCTGTGTAGAACGGCTTCAGCCGGGTGTAGGCGTCCGGCGGCACAGTGTCTTGCAGCAGCTGCCCCTCCATCCGCCGCGGGTCGTATCCTTCCGCCAGCAGTCCGGCACCCTCGACGAGTATGAATCGCAGGTCGCGGTCGACGACCAGCACCGACGTGTGCGGGAGGTTCGCCGCCAGCTGCCGATACCGGGCCTCGCTCGCGTCGTCGAACATCGCCGGTGAGCGGAGCAACGGTCCGTAGAAGCGGCGCATTCCCAGGTAGACGACGCCGGCGAGTGCCGTCGAGGCCGTCACCATCACATCGACGGTCCCGCCCATCGACTCCCGCATCGCGTCCAGGGTTCCAACGCCGGCGGAGTTCCCGAGATGCGATGCGTGAGTGCCGAGCCCGGCCGTCAGATGCCATGCATGGATCAAGTGGTGGGCGGCACACGTCGTGAAGATCGCGGCGGTGGCGACTGCCAGCCGGTTGGCGCGAAACTGCCTGGTTCGCAGCAGACCCCTGACGATGAACAGCACGATCCCGAGATACGCGCCCGCGGTGATCCCGTTGAGAATCACCACCCAGAGCCAGCCGCTCACCGCGATCGCTCATCGGATCGGCACACCGGGCTCACGCGTCGGTTCGAGTCGACGACGAGCACGAAGCGACCCCCCAGGTTCGTAGCGCGTTGCACAAGATGATCGGACCGGAACCGATGTTCACTGCGACGAACACCCGAGTTGACCAGCGTTTCAGCGTATTGTGCTCCGCGAAGGTTATCGCAGTTCTTTTCCTACTGCTGCCAATCAGGCGGCGAAGAATTGGGCGTTGCGTCGGCTGATTCGGACTTACGGTCCGCCGCCGAACGAGCACGAAGAGTCGGGTAAGAAGCTCACATGCCCTTCGCCGATGAACTACTCGGTCCGGACGCAGCCCACACGCTGTTTCGGACCATCCGCACGGCCGCTCCGAACGCGGACCTGTCGTTGCTTCGAGAGTCGTCGGACGGGTTGGGTCCGCTCGCACTCCGAGCCCGCGCCGACCTGCTGCGTGACGCGCTACTGACAGGGCTGCCGGGCGACTACGCCCAGTTCGCTCGGACCATTCGGCTCGCCGCCGCGGATCCCGACTTTCGAGGCTGGTCGGTCTGGCCCGTGACAAGTGCTGTCGCATCGAAGGCCGTCGACGAGCGCACTGCGACCGCGTTCGACGACGGGATGTCCTTGCTCGCCGAGCTCACCGGCCGACTGACCTCCGAATTCGCCCTCCGGACCTTCCTCCGAACCGATCTGGATCGGGCTCTCGCCATCGCGGCCGAGTGGACGCAATCACCGGACGAACACGTACGTCGCCTCGCGTCGGAAGGCACCCGACCGTACTTGCCGTGGTCGGTGAGAGTGCCCGAAATACTTGCGCGCCCCGGCGTCACCGTGCCGATTCTGGACAGGCTGTACCGAGACGACAGCGACTACGTTCGGCGGTCGGTTGCCAACCATCTCAACGACTTCAGCCGAGACATCCCGGATGTCGTCGTCGGGACTGCGGCGCGGTGGCTGGGCGAGCCGGACGCCAACACCGACCGGCTTGCGCGCCATGCGCTTCGGACGGTGATCAAGAAGGGGAACACCGACGCGCTCGCGCTACTGGGTTTCGCCCCGGCCGACCTCGAGGTGACGGGCCCTGCCGTGGACGTGGCCGAACTGCAGATCGGCGAAAGCCTGCAGTTCACCGCGAAAATTCGCAACGTCGGCGTCGAGCCCGCCAAGGTCGCGATCGACTACATCGTGCACCACACCAAAGCGAACGGCGGGGTGACGGGAAAGACGTTCAAGCTGACGACCAAGACGATCGCGCCCGGAGAGCGCATCGAGGTAGCGCGGCAACACTCGTTCAGGACGTTGACCACACGCAAGTACTACCCCGGCCCGCACTCGATCGAGCTCCAGATCAACGGCGTGAGTTACGGTCTCGCGGAGTTCGTGCTCGTCCGCTAGCCGCCGGCTTTGTACCACGCACATGCGGCACATCGGCTACGTCCGTACGGTCGATGAGGTGCGTGGACAGTGGCGGTGGCTGGCAGTGGTGCTCGGCATCGCCGTGCTCGTTGCGACGCCCTCCGTGATCGAGCGCCTGCCCGTCGACGCGTCGGACATCGGTGCGGCGGAACTGCTGTCTCGGGTCCAGTCCTCCACCGCAACACCGTATTCGGGCTACGCCCAGGCCGTCGGCGGCGTCACCCTGCCGGTCACCGACGGACTCGGTGGCCTACCGGATCTGCTGGGCGACACCACGACCCTGCGCGCCTGGTACCGCGCCCCGGACAACTTTCGAGTCGACACCGTCCGCCTGGCCGGTGAACGCGGTCTCTACCGGTCCCCGGCTCTGCTGTGGACGTGGGACTACGAACAGAACACGGCCGTGGCGACCCCGGTCCCAGAACCGAGCCTGCGTCTGCCGCGCGAGGCCGACCTGCTGCCACCGGAGCTCGGGCAGCGGTTGCTCAGTGAGGCGACCGCCGACGAGGTCACCCGGCTGCCGACCCGCCGAATTGCCGGCCGGGATGCCCCTGGCCTGCGGCTCGTCCCCGCCGAGCCACAAAGCACCATCACCGAGGTCGATGTGTGGGCCGACCCCGACAGCGGGCTGCCACTGCAGGTCGACGTGCTCGCCGGTGGGGCCGCACGCCCTGTCGTCAGCACCGCGTTCCTGGACTTCTCACTCGAGATGCCCGACGCCGACACCGTCCGATTCGTCCCGCCCCCGGGTACCGATGTGCAGCAGCAGGACGGTCTCGACATCGCGTCGTTCGCCGACGGGATCGACTCTCCCCGTCTTCCGTCCACTCTGTCCGGACTGGATCAGAGGGACCGCGACGGACCGGGATCCGTCGGGATATACGGCCGCGGAGTGACCGAGCTGATCGCCGCTCCCCTGCCGCGTCGCGCCGCGCGCGGGCTCGTCGACCAGTTGCGGGCCGCTCCCGGCGCAGTCGTGACCGGCGACAGCGTGGCGCTGTCGATCGGACCGCTGAACGTCCTGATCACCGAGCCCGCCGGAGACCGCCGCCGATATCTACTCTCCGGCACCGTCACCGCAGAAGCCTTGGCCACCGCCGCCCAGCAGCTCGAAGGAGCAGCCACATGATCCGCACGACCGGCCTCACCAAGCGTTACGGATCGGTGCGGGCCGTCGACGGCGTAGACCTCGACGTACGCGCCGGCGACATCTACGGCTTCGTCGGTGCCAACGGCTCCGGCAAGACGACGACCGTGCGGATGCTGCTCGGGCTGGTCCTGGCCACCTCCGGGCAGATGCAGGTGCTCGGCGAGGAGATGCCGCGACGACGCAGGAGCGTGCTGCCGCGGGTGGGTGCGCTGATCGAGAACCCCGCCGCCTACCCCAATCTTTCCGGGCGCCGGAACCTCACGCTGCTCGACGCGGCCGGCCCCGGTGGTTCTCGGCGCACCAGGACCGCCCGCGTGAGCGAGGCCCTCGAGCAGGTAGGCCTCGCCGGGGTCGGACGCAGACCGGTCAAGCAGTACTCGCTCGGCATGCGACAACGCCTCGGCTTGGCCGCGGCGCTCATGCGCACCCCCGAGCTGCTGATACTCGACGAGCCGACCAACGGCCTCGATCCACAGGGGATCCTTGAGATTCGAGAGTTGTTGCTGGACTTGCATTCCCGGGGCACCACCGTGTTCCTCTCGAGCCACCTGCTGGCCGAAGTGGAGCAATTGTGCGACCGCGTGGGAGTGCTCGATCGAGGTCGCCTCGTTCTGCAGGATCAGCTCGCCGCGTTCCAACAACCCACCGGCCGAGTGCTCGTGCGTACCCCCGACCCCGCCGACGCGGTGACGGTCCTGTCCGATGTGGAGGACGCC
Organism: Rhodococcus sp. 1R11; assembly: GCF_004563845.1. Lineage (NCBI taxonomy): Bacteria > Bacillati > Actinomycetota > Actinomycetes > Mycobacteriales > Nocardiaceae > Rhodococcus > Rhodococcus sp. 1R11. The sequence continues at coordinate 24,381 of NZ_SPNG01000005.1, forward strand.
ACCGTGCGCGAGCGCGACGGACAGCAACTCGTGATCGAACACCCTGATCCGGCCCTGCTCAATCGACTGCTCGTCGAAGGCGGAGTCCGGGTGAGCGAGTTGAGCCCGCAGCAGATGAGCCTCGAGCAGTCGGTGCTGGCGGTCACCGGTGCCAGCTCGGACCGAGTCGACGGTCCTGCTGGCCCTCGAGAAGGTTCCCCCAGGTCGGAGGTGACCGCATGATCGGCGTCGAGCTGCGCGCGATGCTTCGCCGACCCCGCACCTGGGTCGTCATCCTCCTGCTCAATCTGCTGCCCACCATCGTGGCGGGTCTGCTTGCCCTGACCGACGTCGGTCCGCGTCCCGGCGACGGCCCTGCCTTCCTGTCCGCGGTGACCACGAACGGCCAACTCTTCCCACTCGCCGCTCTCGCCATCGTGCTCCCGCTGTTTCTTCCCGTCGCCGTGTCGGTCATCGCCGGCGATTCCGTCGCCGGGGAGGCCCAGGCCGGCACGCTGCGCTACCTGCTGGCTCGCCCGGTGGGACGAACGAAGCTGTTGGTCGCGAAGCTGATCTCGGTGGCTGCGTTCGTGCTGCTGGCCGTCGTCATCGTGGCAGCCGTCGCGTACTTCGTCGGCACGACGCTGTTCGACACCACCTCGTTGGCCGGAGTGTCCAGCGTGTCCGGCACGGTACTGACCGACGAACAGGTCGCCGTGCGCACTGTCATCGCCGTGCTCTACGTGACCTTGTCGATGCTCGGAGTTGCCGCCATGGGGCTGTTCCTGTCGACCCTGACCGACTCGCCACTCGCGGCGACGCTGGGCGCGTTGGCCTTCCTCATCGCCAGCTCGCTACTGCTGACGCTGGACGCCGCCGACGCCATCGCGCCGTACCTTCCGACGCGGTACTGGCTGGCCTTCGTCGATCTCTTCCGCGACCCGGTGCCGACGCGGGACCTGGTGCGCGGCGTCGGATTGCAGGGCGTCTACGTCGTCGTGCTCCTGGGCGCCGCGTGGGCGAACTTCACGACCAAGGACATCACGAGCTGAGACGGCTGCAGTCGGCAGCGCCGAGCTCGACGGTGGAGCTGCCGTCCAACTGGGCCGAGACCATCGCGCCGACGAGAGGATCGCGGGGCAGGTTCCCGTGGTCGACGGTCGAGTCCGCGCACACGCTCTGGACGGGGATGTCGATCGCCCCATCGAGGCGGGCCGAGTTCGGCGGGGTCACCACCTGGTCCAGTTCGGTCCAGATCGACACCCACTGCGGCCCGTCCGGAGTCTCGTCGCCCGAGTTCAAGCCGGCCAGCACGGAGCTGTTCGGAGCAAGCTGTTGGCAGGCGATCGGGCACCGGTCGGGCAGGACCTGGGCAGCCAGGCCCGCCACCTGGGTGCCGTGGTGTGGGGAGCCGAGGGTCACGATGCGTCGGGCCTGATCGGCACCGCCCAGGTCAGCGGCCCAGATCCGGGCCACCACCCCGCCGGCGGAGTACCCGACGACGTCGACCGAGGTCGCTCCCGTCCGAGTCAGAGCCGCGTCGACGGCGTCGCGCAGGGTCTGCGCCTGTGCGGTCAGGTCGCCGACGCCACCATCGGGCAGAGCCACGACGGTGGCGTCTCGGCCGTTCTCCCGTAGTTCCGCCGCGAGCACCTCGAGAGCATCGGTGGATCCGCCGAACCCGGGGACCAACAGCACCGGGCCGGGAACCGACTGGTCGACGCTCGCGACGGGGTCGTTCGTGGACCGCGATGAGACAAAGGCCGCCACGGCTACGACGAGACCGATCAGGACGAGAGCTAGTACGACGTACATAAAACGACGACGAGCCGGGGCGAGGGAGGCGAACACCCCGTCCAGTGTGCCTGGAGATCAAGCCTGATCTAGGACCACCGGAGGGACGAGCACGAACTTTCCAACGTGGCCCTTCTCCAGAAAGCACTGTTGCGCCTCCGCGATTTGCTCGAGCGGAAAGGACTCGGCCAACAAGGGGCGAATTTCACCGGCTTCGATGTACGACACGAGATTCGGAAATACGTCCTCGCCCCACGCCGTGCAGCCGAGGAGCGTCAGATCGTTCAGGTACATCGTTCGGAGATCCAACTCGACGAGGGGTCCCGCGATCGCACCCGAGGACACGTAGGTTCCACCGCGAACGAGAAGGTCGAGCAGAGGACCGAACCCCGCGCCGGCGACGTTGTCGATCACCACATCGACGCTGCGCTTGCCCAGGGCGCCCACCAGATCTGCGTCGCGCCCGTAGACCTCGTGGATCCCGAGTTCTCGGAGCTGATCGTGTTTGGCACGGCTCGCGAGGCCGATCACGCGCGCGCCGCGCCGCGCCGCGAGTTGTACTGCGGCAGAACCGACTCCGCCCGAGGCACCGGTGATGAGCACCGTCGACCCTCGACGTACCCCCGCGCGAGCGATCATGTTCTCCGCCGTGCCGTACGCACACGGAATCGTCGCCAGCTCAGCGTCGGTCCAATCACAATCGACCGGAAAGACCTCGTTTGCCGGAACGACGACGAACTGGGCGAACGCGCCGTTCATGTCCGAACCCAACCACCGCGTCTCGCCCGATGAGAATCCGTCGATGCGCATACACGGTCGAACCAGGACCCGGCGGCCGACGATGGATTCCTCGGTCCCGGGACTTGCGCACACGACCCCGCAGCAGTCCGTGCCCTGAATCAGCGGAAAGGGCGTCGCATCGTTCCACCCGCCGTCGGGGTACCAACCCACGCGCGTGTTGATCTCGGTGTTGTTCATCCCCGCCGCCAACACGCGAACAAGCACCTCACCCGGCCCCGGCACGGGTCTCGGCACCTCGGACACGACGAGCTTGTCGTATCCACCGGTGCCGGTGGTGACGATCGCTGTCATCAGGTCACCGGCGCTGAGCTCATCGTCAGTTCGCATGAATTGATCCTGCAGGACCGACGCTGCGAACGGGTCGATCCAGCGCTGGATCGAGCAACCAAAAAGGCCCCCGACACGATGGTGCATGTCAGGGGCCTGCTGGTGGAGCCGCCTAAGAGAATCGAACTCTTGACCTTTTCATTACGAGTGAAATGCTCTACCGACTGAGCTAAGGCGGCGTGCCTTTCGGCGTTGGTGAGTCTAACGGAGCATCCCGTCGAAACTAAAATCGCCCTCCCTGGCGGTCAGCCCGCGAGGCCGAGTCCTTCGACAGGCCCGCTGAGGATCGTCTTGACGTGCCTGGTCAGGTCGTCGGCGAGCACTTCGGTCTCCCCCGACTCCAGGGCGTCGAGTACCTGGCGCACCACGTCGCGTGGGTCGTTCTTCGGGACGTCCAGTTCGGCGATCATGTCGGTGTCGGTGTACCCGAGATGCACCCCGACAACGAGGGTTCCCTGCGGTGCGAGCTCGAGCCGCAGTGAGTTCGTGGCCGACCAGATCGCTGCCTTCGATGCCCCGTAGGCACCCGCACCGCCGAGCCACGACAGCACCGAATGAATGTCGACCAACGCCCCGCCGCCGTTTGCCTTCAGGATCGGGGCGAACTCTTGCGCGATTCGCAGCGCGCCGAAGACGTTGGTCTCGAACACCGCGCGAATGTCGTCGATCGACGTTGTCAGCAACGGTGTCGCACCGGGAGCGCCGGCGTTGTTGAAGACGATCGACACATCGGATGCGATATCAGCAAGTGCGGCAACGGAATCCGCGTCGGTGACATCGAGAGCAACGGGAACCACCCGAGGATCCGAGTCCTCTCGCGGGCTCCTCGCAGTCGCGTACACCTTCGCTGCCCCACGCTGGAGCAATGCGTCGACCGTGGCCTTGCCCAGACCGCGCTGACCGCCGGTCACCAATACCGTTGCTCCTGAAACAGACACCATCGAACTCACCCTTACGACAGAGGTTAAATGCTTTTGCCTCTGTCAGTAGTAGTTGACCAGTTCGACATAGTCAAATACTGTTCACTTATGTCACAGTCGCCGACCGAGCGCTTCCACCTCGCACCGGCACCCGACGGACTGCAGGTGGTTCAAAATCTGCTCAACACGCGAGCCATCGACGCGTACGGGCTCCCCGACCTCCTAGCGGACGGGAAGGCGGCATCGCTCGTGTGGGAGACCACGCTGTCGGACGACGATGCGGCCACGCTGCGGGCTCTGCGCTCGGATGTCGAAGCGGCCATTGCCGGCAACCTGCCCACGCGTCCGGCCGTCCGAGCAGAACTCGCACCGGGCGACGACGGCACCGTACGACTGATGCCGACCGGCACCGGGACCGACTACATCGCATCCAAGATTTGGTCGGAAGTGCTTCTCGCCCAACAAGCGGACACGTGGCGTCGACTCAAGCGATGCAAGAACGAGGCATGTGGATCTGCGTTCTACGATCGCTCCCGCAACAACAGTGGCGTCTGGCACGACGTGAAGACGTGCGGCAATGTCGCCAATCTTCGCGCCTCACGAGCCCGCAAGAAGACGCAGAACTAGCGCAGTACGTCACCCAGCGTTGCGACCATCGCATAGATCGCGAACTTCGGTTTCGCGTTGACAGCCAACGACTCTCGGCATTCGAGGATCGCCTCGATACTTTTCAGCAGAGCCTCGGGCGGTACGGCTTTCGCCATTCGCTCGACCTGCTCGGCCATGTCGGGGTGCGTGGCCGTCGCGGTCGAGCCGTACGAACGCGCGAGCGCGTCGCGGTACAGACCCACCAGGTCCATCAACGCGCGGTCGAGCGAGTCACGGCCGGTTCTGGTGGCGCGAGACCTCTGCCGCTTCTCGAGGTCCTTCAGCACTCCGGCCGAGCCACGCAATGCTCCGGCAGCGCCCTTACCTGTGCCTCCGGCTCCGAGGGCCGTGCGCAACTCCTCGGTCTCGGCCTCGTCGCGAGTGGCGCTCATTTCCTTGGCCTCGTCCTCGGCGGCCTTCACCAGTTCCTCGGCTGCGAGGTACGCCTGATTGGGACGGGCCGCGGCCGACGCCAGGGCAAGTGCCCGCTTGCGGCGCGCCCGCGCGTCCTCGTCGGTCGCGAGTCGGCGTGCTCTGCCCACATGGCCGCCGCTGATGGACGCGGCCCATTCCGCCGTCTCGGCGTCGAGCTTGTCGCGGGTCTGCAGCACCTGCGCGATGGCCGGCACAGTGGGCGTCACCAACGAGACGTGCCGGCAGCGCGAGCGCAGCGTCACCGAGATGTCCTGCGGATCGACCGACGGAGCGCACAACAGGAACACCGTCCGAGCGGGCGGCTCCTCGACGACCTTGAGCAGTACGTTTCCGGCACCCTCGGTGAGTCGATCGGCATCCTCGACGACGACCACCTGCCACAGACCGGTGCTCGGCCGACGCGACGCGACCGAGACGATGTCTCGCATCTCCTTGGTACTGATGCTCAGACCCTCCGGGATGACGCGTCGCACATCGCCGTGAGTGCCTGCCATCGTCGTCGAACACGCCTGACAATGCCCACAACCCGGAGTGCCTTCGGTGGTGCACTGCAACGCCGCAGCGAAGCACAGGGCGGCGATGGAACGCCCGGACCCGGGAGGGCCGGTGAAGAGCCACGAATGCGTCATCGCCGACGAGTCGACACCCGTACGAGCAGCCACTGCTGCAGCCGTCAGATCGGCCTCGACATCTTCCTGACCGACCAATCGATCGAACACACCCGCCATGCTGGCAACCCTAACGGTTGGGACCGACTACCCCGCCGCACTGTTCCCGGACAAGTGCCGAACTCGAAGCTATGGACATAATCGCAGCCGATTCCATCCACAACTTCGAGTTCGCGAGCTACTCGCCGTCGGTCTTCTTCGCCGGTGCCTTCTTGGCAGCAGCCTTCTTCGTCGTGGTCTTGGCCGCCGTCGTCTTCGTGGCGGTCTTCTTGGCTGCAGCCTTCTTGGCCGGAGCCTTCTTAGCGGCAGCCTTCTTGGCCGGTGCCTTCTTCGCAGCGGCCTTCTTCGCCGGTGCCTTCTTCTTCACCGGTCCCCGAGCACGTCTGTCCGCCAACAACTCCGACGCGCGATCGTCGGTGATCGTCTCGACCTCGTCGTCCTTGCGCAGACTCGCGTTGGTTTCGCCGTCGGTGACGTACGGCCCGAACCGACCGTCCTTGATCACCATCGGCTTCTCACTGATCGGGTCGACGCCCAGCTCCCGCAGCGGCGGCTTGGCCTCGCCCTGACGGCCCCGACGCTTGGGCTCGGCGTAGATCTTCAGAGCCTCTTCGAGACTGACCGTGAACATCTGATCCTCGTCGGCGAGCGAGCGAGAATCGGTGCCCTTCTTCAGATACGGACCGTAACGGCCGTTCTGCGCGGTGATCTCTTCCTTGGACTCGGGATCGACACCGACGACGCGTGGCAACGACAGCAGCTTGAGCGCATCCTCGAGCGTGATCGTCGCCAGATCCATCGACTTGAGCAACGAACCGGTCCGCGGCTTGGGGCCAGTGGCCTTTTTCGCGGCAGCCTTCTTGGCCGGCGCCTTCTTGGCTGCGGCCTTCTTCACCGCAGTCTTGACGCCACCGCCACCATCGCCGTCGTTACCGGACGGGATCGGCACGATGTCGGGCTGAGGCGGCGTCGGCTCGGGTTCCGGCTCGGGCAGGATCTCGGTGACGTAGGGCCCGAATCGGCCTTCCTTTGCCACGATGTCGTGACCGGTCAACGGATCCACACCGAGCTTGCGGCCCTCTTGCGGTGTGGCGAAGAGCTTTTCGGCGAAGTCGAGCGTCAACTCGTCCGGCGGCAGATCGTCGGGCAAGTTCGCCCGCTGGCTGATCGGATCGCCGTCCGGATCGTCGTCGCTGACGACCATGCGCTCGAGGTACGGACCGTAACGGCCCACGCGCACATGGATCTCGCGGCCCTCGGAGTCGTCGAACAGACGAATCGAGTTGATGGTGCGCGCATCGATGTCTTCGAGGTTCTGGCCCACCATCTTCTTGAGGCCACCCGAGCGCGCCACCGAACCCTCGGCACCGGTCTCGCCGCCGAAGTAGAAGCTCTGCAGCCAATCTCCGCGCCGCTCACGGCCTCCCGCGATCGCGTCGAGATCGTCCTCCATGCCTGCGGTGAAGTCGAAGTCCACCAGACGCCCGAAGTGCGCTTCCAGCAACGCAATCACCGAGAACGCCACCCACGACGGCACAAGAGCGCTGCCACGCTTGTAGACGTAGCCGCGGTCGAGAATCGTCTTGATGATCGACGAATACGTCGACGGTCGACCGATTCCCAACTCTTCGAGCGTCTTGATCAGCGACGCCTCGGTGAATCGAGCAGGCGGGTTGGTGGTGTGACCGTCGGGATCGAGCTTGGTGGCCGTCACCGCCTGGCCGGCCTTCAATGCGGGCAGACGCGATTCGGCGTCGTCGGTCTGACCGCCCGCCTCGTCGTCGACGCTCTCGACATACGCCTTGAGGAAGCCCGCGAACGTGATGGTGCGACCCGACGCGGAGAACGTGCACTCCTCGCCGGTACCCGCGGTGCCGGTGATGCGCAGGGTCAGCGTGGTGCCGCGCAGATCTGCCATCTGCGACGCAACCGTGCGCTGCCAGATCAGCTCGTACAGCCGGAACTCGTCGGTCTGCAGCGCCGAATGCAGCTGACCGGGAGTCTGGAACACGTCACCCGCGGGGCGGATGGCCTCGTGCGCCTCCTGCGCGTTCTTGACCTTGCGGGTGTACTGCCGCGGAGTGGGGTGCACGTACTCGGGGCCGTAGAGCTCGGTCGCCTGCGCCCGTGCCGCGGAGACCGCAGACGCGGACAGCGACGTCGAGTCGGTACGCATGTAGGTGATGTAGCCGTTCTCGTACAGACGCTGCGCGACACGCATGGTCCGCTCGGAACTGAACCGCAGCTTGCGGCCGGCCTCCTGCTGCAGCGTCGACGTCATGAACGGCGGGTACGGCTTACGCGTGTACGGCTTGTCCTCGGCGGACGCGACGGTGAGGTCGACGCCTTCGAGAGCGTCGGCGAGGCGTCGAGCACGCGGTTCGTCCAGGACGGTGACCGACTCGGTCTTGAGCTTGCCGTCGGGACCGAAGTCGCGGCCGGCGGCGACGCGATTGCCGTCGACATTGACCAGACGTGCTCCGAAACTGCGCGGGCTCGCGTCGGCACCGGCGTCCAGAGTGGCAGAAATATCCCAGTACTCGGCACTGCGGAATGCCATCCGCTCGCGCTCACGCTGGACGATGATGCGGGTGGCCACGGACTGCACACGGCCTGCCGACAGCTTCGGCATGACCTTCTTCCACAGCACCGGGCTGACCTCGTAGCCGTAGAGGCGGTCGAGAATGCGGCGGGTCTCCTGCGCGTCGACGAGGTCTTGGTCGAGGTCGCGAGTATCGGCGGCGGCCGCGAGGATCGCCGGCTTGGTGATCTCGTGGAAGACCATCCGTCGAACAGGAACTTTGGGGTTCAGGGTCTCGAGGAGATGCCAGGCGATGGCCTCACCCTCGCGGTCGGGGTCAGTGGCGAGATACAGCTCGTCGGCGTCCTTGAGCAGGCTTTTCAGCTCTGCGACCTTGCCCTTCTTCTCGGGCGAGACGACGTACAGGGCCTCGAAGTCGTGGTCGACGTCCACACCGAGACGCGCCCAGGGCTCGCCTTTGTATTTGGCGGGCACGTCGGCAGCACCACGAGGAAGGTCGCGGATATGGCCGACGGAGGCCTCGACGACATAGTTGCTCCCGAGGTAGGGAGCGATCTTTTTGGCCTTGGTCGGAGACTCGACGATGACCAGACGACGCGGCTCGGCGGAGCTGTCCCCCGAGCCGTTGTTACGTGCTGCCACCTTGCTGCCGAACCTTCCCTAGTGCGTTTTCACAAGCAGATTTGCCTGCCCCACTCCTAACAGACTGACATACGTCGAGCAAATACTCGCAGATCAGTCATTCATCTTCCTACTCAGCGTGGGGCCAATTGGTACGTGCGTCCACATTCGCAGGAGCCTCACCGACGTTCTCGGTGAGCCGCAACAGCCGACGTCGGCCGGTGATTCGAAGGCCCGGATTGGACCCGCGGGTGCCGATCAGAGTCGGCGCGATGCCCGCGCGCATCAACGATTGAGCGAGGACCGCATGAGTCTCCGGCGCGTGCGGGTCGAGACCGAGCACGTAGCGTTCCCCCTCCGCCTCGGGACGCCCCGACGCGAGCACCCATGCCCGCAACTCGCGGGAACCGGGCACCCACCCGGGAGGCACAGCCTTCACCGCGCCCTTGGTCCACAACGACGCCAGGGCGGACAGTTCCGGAACCGACGCGGTGCGCACGAGAGGACGGTCTTCTTCGGACCGTCCCAGCTCCGCCGACAGACCACACTGTTCGATCAACTCGGCAATGGCATCGGCCCGCCACTGCGCGTCGACGACGACCGAGATGCGTGCCGATCCCGAGGACGTGACGACATGGCCGGTGGCAGCCAGCAATCCGCTGAGATCGGTCACCGCAGGCGGCAACGACTCGGCAGAGAAGAAGGACAGCTGGTTCACAGCATGGACATTAGGACATCGACACCGGCAGACACTGCTTTCGACTCTTCCTGGTGGTTCGCCACGAACGAAACATCCCCCTTTCTCGAACGGCTTTTCACGGCCGATCGAGAAAGGGGGATGAAGGTTCTCGTCTCCGAAGAGGAGAAGAGAATCAGACTGCGCGAACGCCCGTTGCCTGAGGACCCTTGGTGCCCTGGCCGACCTCGAACTCGACGCGCTGGTTCTCCTCGAGGGTGCGGAAGCCGCTGCCCTGGATCTCGGAGTAGTGAACGAAAACGTCAGCGGAGCCGTCTTCTGGTGCGATGAATCCAAAGCCCTTTTCGGCGTTGAACCACTTCACAGTTCCCTGTGCCATGCTTTTCCTTCTCTTTCTAACACCGGATTCGATGGAGCGCACTTTCGATCCATCGGGCCGGTTCCGACCGCTGCACTTGTACGAATCCCCCTCAGGACTTCCCCCTGATGGACGAGCTCTCCCAGTACCGCGCCCGCAACATAAGATCCTGCGAAGCGTAGAACGAACACAGAAGCTGCGACCGCGTCAAGTGAACCATGAACTCCGCGTTCGCAACAGTCGAAAACCGACCCTTTTCGAACAAATTGCCCGTCTTGTAACAACACACAACGCCGGACGGGTGGAATGCGGCTCTCACCAGGGCTCGAGCCGCTCGTTTCGGGTCCGCGATAGCATGAGGACCCCAGGTCGCGCCTAGCCCGAACGGGCGGCCAGTAGATCGAACGAATGCATGGAGAGCGGCAGTGAGCGAGAAGCATCCGCACGACGGTGCGGATGTCCGGAGTTACGGGCAGCGGCTGCTGGATCGAGTGTTGGCCGGTACCCCCGCCGACGACGGCCCCGTCACGCATGTCGCCGAGTTGCCCGCGCGATCGTCCAGCTTTGCACCCTGGCCGTCCTGGGTCGGCCCGGAAGTGGTGCAGGTGATCACCTCTCGCGGCATCGCACAACCGTGGACGCATCAGGCCCGGGCCGCGACGCTCGCCGCCGAGGGCAGTCATGTGGTGCTCTCGACCAGTACCGCGTCGGGCAAATCGTTGGCCTATCAGCTGCCCATTCTGACGACGCTGGCCGCCGACGCCCGGGCGACGGCGCTGTATCTCGCACCGACCAAGGCCCTCGGAGCCGATCAGCTACGCACCACCATCTCGATCACCGACGAGTTACGTTCGCTGTCAGACGATCTCGCCGAGGTGTTTCCCAGCTCGTACGACGGCGATACCCCGATCGAGATTCGGCAGTGGGCCAGAACGAATGCGCGCTGGATCTTCACCAATCCCGACATGTTGCACCTGGGCATCCTCGGCGCGCACGAGCGATGGTCGCGTTTCCTGCGCAACCTGCGCTACGTGGTGGTCGACGAATGCCATTACTACCGAGGTGTTTTCGGCTCCAACGTCGCCCTGGTACTCCGTCGGTTGCGACGCCTCTGCGCGCGCTACGGAGCATCTCCGGTATTCGTTCTCGCCAGTGCCACGACGTCGGAGCCGGGACGCGCAGCCAGTCGACTCATCGGAGCGCCCTGCGAGGAGATCACCGAGGACGGCTCACCCCACGGAGCGCGCACCGTCGCACTCTGGGAACCGCCGCTGCTCAAGGAGATCACCGGCGAGAACGGCGCGCCCGTACGCAAATCGGCCGGGGCCGAGGCGTCGCGCATCATGGCGGATCTGTTGATCGAGGGTGCGCGGACACTCGCGTTCGTACGGTCCAGGCGCGGAGCCGAGGTCACTGCGTTGGGGACCCAGCGAATTCTCGCCGACGTCGATCCGCAGTTGGTCCGACGCGTCGCCGCTTATCGCGCAGGCTATTTGGCCGAGGATCGGCGAAAACTCGAACGGGATCTCTCCGACGGCACCCTGCTGGGAGTGGCCACCACCAACGCCCTCGAACTCGGCGTCGACATCGCCGGTCTGGACGCGGTGATCGTCGCCGGTTTCCCGGGCACCGTCGCCTCGTTCTGGCAGCAGGGTGGGCGTGCCGGACGACGCGGGGAGGGCTCACTGCTGGTACTCGTCGCGCGCGACGATCCGTTGGATACCTACCTGGTGCATCACCCGGCGGCCCTGCTGGACAAGCCGGTCGAGGCAACCGTCACCGACCCGACCAATCCGTATATTCTTGCTCCCCAATTGCTCTGCGCTGCAGTCGAACTACCGATCACCCTAGCCGAGGCCGAGGCGTTGAGCGCGGAATCGGTACTCGAAGAGCTCGAGCTGAAGGGTTACGTGCGTAAGCGTCCTCACGGGTGGTTCATCACCCCCGAGGGACAGCAGCTGTCTCCGCACGGTGCGGTCAACATTCGCGGCGGCACGGGCGTGCAGGTCGCCATCGTCGACGGCGAGTCAGGCCGCATGCTCGGCACCGTCGACGGCGGACGTGCCCCTGCCACAGCACATCCCGGTGCGGTGCACATTCATCAGGGTGAGTCCTTCGTGGTCGACGAGCTCGATCTCGAGGCCGGCCTCGCGCTGGTGCATGCCGAACAGCCCGAGTGGAACACCTCGGCCCGCGAGATCACCGACATTGCCATCACGGCGGTGCACGAATCCGTCGACTACGGCGAGGTCCGAGTCGCGTTGGTGCAGGTGAACGTCACCCATCAGGTGGTGGGATATCTTCGACGCCTCCCCTCGGGCGAGGTCCTCGATTCCATCGAGCTCGACATGCCGGCCCAGACCCTCGACACCCGCGCCGTCATGTACACCATCACCCTGGAGTTGTTGGAGCACAGCGGCGTTCCGTTCGAGCGATTCCCTGGATCGCTGCATGCCGCCGAGCACGCCGCCATCGGGTTGCTTCCGTTGGTCGCGACCTGCGATCGATGGGACATCGGCGGAGTGTCGACGGCGCTACACCCCGACACCGGTCTGCCGACGGTCTTCGTCTACGACGGATACGACGGCGGAGCAGGTTTCGCAGACCGCGGACACGTAGCCATCGCGGACTGGCTCGCCGCCACCAAGGACGCCATCGTCTCCTGCGAATGTCAGACCGGATGCCCCTCCTGCGTGCAATCCCCGAAATGCGGAAACGGTAACGACCCCCTGGACAAAGAGGGTGCCGTTCGAGTGTTGACTGCTGTCTTGGCGGCGATTACTCGGGAGGGATGAGCACCTGGGCCCTGTGTGCTGGGGACCGAGTGGGGGGTCGCCGCAAACGCGCGCGCGTTTGCCATGCGCGCGCAAAATTGCCAGGGTTTCACGAGGATAACCAGTCATTTTTCGCAAACGCGCGCGCGTTCAAGGCTTGGATCGAACTGGTGCGCCACCCTGCCTGTCGTTGCCAACACCTCGGGTGGTGTGGTGGGGAGAGGATCAGCCCACAGAATCGAGACAACGCATGCCCATCACCCGGCAGATACCCAAAGCCACCGACCTGCGCGAGGTACTCTCGTTCAAGAAGCCCGATCTGAACCTGCGTCGACGACGCCTCAGCGCGGCACTGACCATCGACGATCTCCGCACCATCGCCCGTCGCCGCACCCCGCGCGCAGCATTCGACTACACCGACGGCGCGGCCGACGCCGAGATCTCGCTCTCCCGGGCTCGGCAGGCTTTTCGCGACGTCGAATTCCACCCCTCGATCCTGCGAGACGTCTCCCACGTCGACACCTCGACGACGGTGTTCGGCGGACCGTCCGCGCTTCCATTCGGTATCGCGCCGACGGGTTTCACCCGCCTGATGCAGACCGAGGGCGAATACGCCGGTTCTGCCGCCGCCGGCGCTGCCGGAATTCCGTTCTCCCTCTCGACCCTGGGCACCACGTCGATCGAGGACGTCAAGGCCACCAACCCGAACGGCCGAAACTGGTTCCAGCTCTACGTCATGCGTAACCGCGACATCTCGTTCGGTCTTGTCGAACGCGCCGCGAAAGCTGGCTTCGACACCCTCCTGTTCACGGTCGACACACCGGTCGCCGGAGCTCGCCTGCGAGACAAACGCAACGGGTTCTCCATTCCGCCGCAGTTGACCGCGTCGACCATCGCCAACGCCATTCCGCGCCCATGGTGGTGGTGGGACTTCCTCACCACGCCCAAGCTGGAGTTCGCGTCGCTGACCTCTACCGGCGGCACAGTCGGAGAGCTGGTCGATTCAGCGATGGATCCCTCCATCTCGTTCGAGGACCTCGACGTCATTCGCGAGATCTGGCCCGGCAAGCTGGTCGTCAAAGGTGTTCAGTCGGTGGCAGATTCAGTGCGTCTGGCCGAACTGGGTGTGGACGGTATCGTTCTGTCCAATCACGGAGGCCGGCAACTGGATCGCGCTCCGGTGCCCTTCCATCTCCTGCCTCAGGTCGTCCGGGAAGTCGGATCCGACTTCGAAGTGGCCGTCGATACCGGCATCATGCACGGCGCCGACATCGTCGCCTCCATCGCAATGGGTGCGTCGTTCACGCTCGTCGGCCGGGCGTACCTATACGGTCTGATGGCGGGAGGTCGCGCGGGCGTCGACCGGATGATCGAGATCCTGCGAGAGGAGATCATCCGTACCATGCAACTGCTGCAGGTCAATTCCCTCGCAGAGCTCACCCCGGAGCACGTCACGCAGCTCACTCGATTCGCTCCCCTGCAATCAGGTGCGCGCACCTTCACATCAAGCTGACCGCTGCGGACAGACCGTCGATGCCGGGGTTCGAGGCCGGGGGACGACGTATCGGCCGCGGGTTCGGGTCCTCGGGCGGGGGTCGAGGCCGGGTTTCACCGCAAACGCGCGCGCATTCGCTGAACGCACGCGAATTCGCCGGCTCGAACGGGGCGATTCCGCTCGCACCTGACAAACGCGCGCGCGTTTGCGGATTCGGGCGGGTTTGCGGATTCGGGCGGGCGGGGGCCCGGACTCACCCCGGCCCCGCCCGCGCCGTCGCGATGGCGTCGGACATTCCGAAGCGCCCGAGGAACACCGGCTGACCCACCGTCACGATCACGTCCCAGTCGTCGATCGTGCACTCCCGCAACTGAGTCCCCATTCGTACCGCCAAAGTCCGCGCCGTCTCACAAGCATCGGCCACCCCGCGATCGAGTGCGCCCGCCCCGGCCAACGCAGCGAGATCGGCCGCCGACTGCGCCTGATGACGAGCACCCACCGCCGAGCCGACGTGCATCACCATCACCACGACGGCGATCAGCGCCGACATTGCCAGCGCCGCCAACACCGTCGCCCCACCCTCGTCGTCACGCAGCATCCTCCGGAGACCAAGACTCATTCCGCGGCAACCGGTTCCGCAGCAGCAACCGCCTCCGCCGACAACGTCAAACCCGGCAGCGGGCTCGCTACCTCCACCCGCGCGACGAAGAACTCCCCGTCCTCCCTCACCGTCACCAGAGCACCCTCCGGCGCAACCCGCTCCCCCACCGACACAGCCCGGGCCGCATCACCTCTCGCCGCCAATCGGGCCGCCTCCCGCGCGGCGTCGACGCAGCCGATGTGCATCGTCACCGACACGATCGCCCCGATGCACACCACGATCACTGCGACGATGGACGCGACGGCAATCGCCGCCTCCACCGTCACAGCCCCGTCCTCACCGCCCGGAATCAGACGGCTGTGTTGAGCGCTCGATCGATGATCCCCGTCAGCGCGGTCACGATGCTGTCCCCCGTCACCACCGTGTAGAGCACCGCCCCGAATGCCGCGGCGGCGATGGTGCCGATCGCGTACTCCGCGGTCGACATACCATCGTCCTCCACGCCGAACAATGCGATTCGAGTCTTGATCTCCTGCAGTGCATTCCCCATCATGATGCTTCCCCTCCCAGTATTCCGGCGCGGCGTGTCCGCACCGGACGATTCGTTGTTCGGCGGTCACAGCAGACCGCCGCCCAGGACATTGCCCGCAAGGCCGATCACCACGGGCACGATGCCCAGGCAGATGAAGGCAGGCAGAAAGCACAGGCCCAGCGGTCCGCTGATCAGCACACCGGCCCGTTCGGCCGCTGCCGCCGACGCGTCCTCGGCCCGAGTTCGTTGGGTGGCAGCCAGTTCCGTCATCGCCGACGCCATGGACGACCCGGCCCGGGCGGATCGCCTTGCCATCCGCGCCAGCGCCTCGGTCTCCGGATCCTTCGCCACTGCGTCCCACGCCGTCGCTGCATCGGCCCCCAGCTCGAGCAGATCGGCGGTTTTGCGCAGTGCGACACCGAATGCGGGCGGAGCAGAGTGGGCTGCGGCCGCCGCGGCAGTCGAGATCGGGAGTCCGGAACGCAGACACGCAGCGAGAAGGTCGAACGTCGTCGCTACGGCGAGCGGATCGGGTCCGGAGTCGTCGACGGCTTCTGCCGTCGAAAGCCCTACAACCTCCACGCGTGACAAACCGCCACGGGCAGCGGGGACGACGACCAAAGCCGTTGCCAGACAGAGCGTGATCGCCCACGTCATGTTGTCACCTTGCCGGTGATCGCATCGGTCCACAGCAGACCTGCGCAGCCGAGAGCGGTTCCGATGAGGAGCAGGATTCCGCCCAGCCCGCCGCCGAGCAGTATGCGCAGCGGATCGGCCCCCATCAGTTGTCCGAGCGCGACCCCGAGGACGGGCAGTCCGGCCAACACCAGTGCAGTAGCGCGGGCCCCTGCGAGCGACGCCTCGGTTCGTTCCCGAAATCGCCGACGGCCGAGCAGATCCTCGCGCACGGCGTCGAGCAACTCGGCGAGTGCAAGGCCGTGTTCGTCGGCCACCCGCCACGCCGCGGCCAAGCGGTCCAGTTCCGGGTTCAACAGCGGATCCGACGCGGCTATCCCGTCGGCAGCGCGTCCACCGAGTCGCGATCTGGACGCAGCACCGCGCAGCGCCTCGGAGGCGATACCGTCGCACTCGTCCGCAGCCACCTCGCCGGCCGTCGCCGGGTGCGCACCGACCCGCAATTCACCGATGACCACTTCGACTCCGGTTGCCAACCAATCCAATTCGGCCGTACGACGGGCGCGCACGGTGCGACGGCCATGTCGGTGCCATCCGGTACCGCCCGCCACGAACAGAGCCGCCGCGCCCCACGGACCGCCGATCCAGAACATGCCCACGGCCGACGCCGCGGCAACAACGAGAGGGAACGCCCACCCAGGAACGCCGACGGCACCTCGACCGCGGCGCGATAGTCGGCGAGAGCTGCTGGGCCACAGCGTGAATGCAGCGGCCAGGGCGCACAGTGCCGCTGTCATCGCATCTCGCCACAGCGCTGAGCGAGCAGTTCGTGCAGCCCGCGCTGCCCGGGCACGGCGTCGGAATCAGCGGACCAGGCAGGCACAATATGGACACGTCCTGTCGAATCCACCTCGACCAGTCCGATCTCACGCAATCGCCTCGTGCCGTCGGCGCTGCGGTGGACGTGCAACACCACTTGGACCGCGGCGGCGAGTTGACTGTGCAGCGCGTCTCTGCCCATTCCGCCCAGTGCAGCAAGGGCTTCGAGCCGAGCGGGAACTTCCGAGGGCGAATTGGCATGGATGGTTCCGGCACCGCCGTCGTGCCCGGTGTTGAGAGCCGTCATCAGGTCGATCACCTCGGCCCCGCGCACCTCACCGACGACGAGCCGATCGGGTCGCATCCGTAATGCCTGGCGAACCAATTGCCGAACCGATACCTCGCCCACACCTTCGACGTTGGGAGCACGGGCCACCAGGCGCACCACATGGGGATGTGCCGGAGCCAACTCGGCCGCATCCTCGACACAGACGATTCGTTCGGACGGGTCGACCTCGCCCAGCAGAGCAGCCAGAAGGGTGGTCTTCCCGGCACCGGTACCTCCGACGACCAGAAATGCCAAGCGTGCGAGCACAATCCGCGCAAGCAGCTCGTAGCCCTCCTCGGTCACCGCACCTGAGGCCCGGAGCGCTCCGAGTCCCTGGGTAGCCGGGCGAAGCACTCGCAACGACAGGCAGGTGCCACCGCTCGCCACCGGTGCCAGCACCGCATGCAGACGGACACCGAAGACTCCCTGCCCGACGCCGGGTAATCGGCCGTCGACCCACGGCTGCGCATCGTCCAATCGCCGACCGGCCGAGAGCGCGAGCCGTTGTGCCAACCGCCTGACCGCGGCTTCGTCGACGAACTGGACTCCGGTGCGTTCCAGGCCTCTACCGCGATCGATCCACACCTGATCCGGTGCCGTGACCAGAACATCGGTCACCCCTGGCTCGGACAGGAGCGGCTCCAACAGGCCTGCTCCGGTGAGCTCGGTCTGCAGAATACGCAGTGCCGCAAGCATATCGGTGTCACCGATGACTCCCCCTGCCTCGGTACGGATGGCCGCGGCAACGGTGGCCGGCATTGGAGACTGCGCCGAGGCAGCCAGCCGATCTCGTACGCGGTCGAGCAGATCGGCGGTGACGACTGCGCTCATGCGGCCCACCGCTGACCACCGGGCTTGTGCGCGAACGTATCCAGTACCACGGTTGCCGCCGCCGCGAGCGGTGACCGGCGGCCGAGAGCAAGTCCGCCCCGCTCGAGACGCTCGGCCAATCCCGGCTCGGCCCGCATCGACGTCAGCAGCGACAGATCGAGGGCGGCCGCGATGTCCGCGGCCCGCAGTCCCCCGGGGGCGGGGCCACGAACGACCAATCCGACGTTCGCATTTCGACTCGAGATCTCGGCCGCTACTGCTTCTGCCGACGTCACGGCCCGCAATTCCGCAGGCAGCACCAGTACGACGAGGTCGGCCGCGGCGTACAGGGCGTCCGAGAGGTCATCGGAGTGGCGCGGGGCGTCGCACACAACGAGATCGCCTCCGGCGCGCCCTGCGTCGAGCACAGCCGCCGCGGCGACGGCCGAGAGTCCGGTTCGCCGGTCGTCGGATCGCCCGAGTGCCAGTACCGACAATCCGTTCTTCGACGGCAGCGCGCCGTGGAGTGCGTCGCCGGATACTCGCCCGCCCTCGACGACGAGGCCGGACCACCGCAGGCCTGGGGCGTTCTCCCAGCCGAGCAGCAGATCGAGGCCGCTGCCGTACCGGTCGGCTTCGACCACGAGCGTGCGTCGCCCCGTGTGACTGCTGCACAGGCCGAGCGCCGCCGCGAATGTGGACGCCCCCGCGCCTCCGCGGGCACCGACGACCGCGATGACGCCACCGCCGCCTGGCGATGTGACGACGGGGTCACCGAGGATGCGAACGAGCGTGTCCTCGTCCGTGGGCAATGACACCACGTGTTCGGCACCGAGCGCTGTGGCCGTCCGCCAATCATCGAGTGTCGGCGACGCGGCCGTGACCAGAACGACGCCGGGCCGCCGCGGAAATCCGGCCGCGAGTGCCGTCTCGGCCGAAGAAAAATCGATCAAAATTATTCCGGCAAATTCCCAAATCGGGCGCGCCGATCCGATACCGACCAGTAAGTTCTGCTCTTCCACAACACAATCCGCGGCTGCCGCGATTCGGTACACGTCCTGACGCAGTCCGTGATGGTCGATCGACATCGACGCGTCCGCGTTCGTCCGCCGTGAAATCGGATCCGTTTTCATGGGTCCAAGCGTGCGTGAGAATTCGCTCGATCGGCGCGCGACTTGGGGAAATGTGGATAGATCAGGCCCTGTGGATGAATATCGGTACCGAGGTACCAGTTTTCGGCCTACCCCGGAAAAGAGGACGACCCTCGCCAGGGGGGGAGGAGGCGAGGGTCGTCTGGTTCAGCCCCGGGGGGTCGGGCTGAACACCGCCCGGAATGAACCGGGCTCGTGGAAAATACTACACCCGTGGACGTCCATGTTTGCAAGTTCAACCGTCGCATTTTTTGGACTTGTCCGGAGCGAGTCGAGTAGAGAAGTAGCGCGACATCCACCGGTCACCACCGGCCACTATGGTGACAATCGTGACCCTCAGCGCAGACACCGACGACGCCCCCGCCGGCCGACGCGCAGCGCGCGTCGCCGCCTTCTTCGACCTCGACAAAACGATCATCGCGAAGTCGAGCACTTTGGCCTTCAGCAAGCCGTTCTTCGACCAAGGTCTGATCAACCGGCGAGCGGTACTCAAGAGCAGCTATGCGCAGTTCCTGTTCCTGCTCTCCGGTGCCGATCACGACCAGATGGAACGCATGCGCGCGCACATCGCGGGCATGACCGCCGGGTGGGACGTCGAACAGGTGCGAGCAGTGGTGGCCGAAACGCTGCACGACATCGTCGATCCCCTCGTCTTCGCCGAAGCGGCCGATCTGATCGCGGACCACAAGCTCCGCGGACACGACGTGGTGGTCGTCTCGGCGTCGGGCGACGAGATCGTGCACCCCATCGCCGAACTGCTGGGTGCCGACCACAGTATGGCCACGACCATGGTGACCGTCGACGGCAAGTACATCGGCGAGGTCGACTTCTATTGCTACGGCGAGGGAAAGGTCGACGCCATGAAGTCTCTGGCGGCACAACATGATTACGACCTGTCCAAGAGCTACGCCTACTCGGATTCGATCACCGACGTTCCGATGTTGCGGGCGGTCGGGCACCCCACCGCCGTCAATCCCGACCGCGCGCTCCGCAAAGAGGCCTCGTCCCTCGGCTGGCCGATTCTGACGTTCTCGAACCCCGTTTCGCTGCGCTCTCGCATTCCGAATCCGTCCGGAAGGACCGTGGTGGCAAGTGCTGCAGCAGGTTTCAGTGCAATAGCAGCTGGCGCGATCACCTACGGATTGCTGCGCAGAAAACGATGAGCCCAAACCCTTGATGTGAGCGGCGTCACGGGGTACAAATGACGTACGGAAGAACGGAAGGCCAAGGACGAACCGGAAGAGAAGGTTCGCTTCTCCCGACCGCGATTCCCAGCACGGACACCGGCACCCACGCGGAGCTAGCCACCTAATGGCAGAAGCGCTGTGGGCCTGCGATATTCGTGGGTGATCAGCAAGAACCCTGCACCGGTTGCAGGGATGACCTCATCACCGTCGAGTTCTCGCCGAGGCCACGTGGTAGTCCATCACAGCCCACCTGTGCACGCTTGGTAACCAGGCGCTCCGTGCTAACGGGCGGCGACGTCGACGCAAGTCGGCATCGCCGCCCTTTTACGTGTGCACAATTCCTACTGCGCAGCTTCGGCAATCGAAGTCGCTTCTGCCGCACCGGCTTCGAATGCCCCTAGGCAGAGGATCACCCAACTGCCGACGCCCGTTGCCGTGCCCTCGGCGAATCCAGCGGCTCCATCCCGGTACGCGTTCGCTCGACGCATCCAGCTCACCTCGGGCACCCCGAGGTTGTGCGGATCGAATCCCGACGATGCGGCCACCAATCTCGATGCAGCACGCGCCACGATGCCGTCGGCAGTTCCGAAAGGCCGAAGCGTCAACAGTTCACCGTGCACGACTGCGGCGATCACCGGAGCGGGCGCGGAGGTTCCACCCGTCACCAACTGCGCGAGCAGATCGAGCCGCTCACCGATGCCGGCGGCCGTGCGCGGCCGACCGAGCGAGGAAGCGTCGTCGACGAGATCCGCGGCAGCCAACAGATGTAAGCGGGCCAGCGTCTGCAGTGGTGCGCGCTTCCACGTCGACAACGTGTTCTGCAGGGCGTCACCGTCCAGAGCAGCGGCCACTCGCAGCGCACCCGCCAGAATCGGGTCGCCTTCCTCGCCTTCGCGGGGGAAATCCATCGAACCGCCCTCGAGCGCGGAGGACGAACGAGCTGCCCGCACAGCGGCCTCGGCTGCGGTCGCCGGCCACCCACGACGATTGGCCTTGTGCCGATGCACGGCACCGAGGGCATCGCGTGCCCGTTCGGCGGAATCGACAACTCCGGGCAATTCCAGCAGCGGGGCGAGGGGGTCCGTCACGACAGACGACGGTACCCCCTCACCCACCGCGGTTATGCGCCCAGCTGCACCGAGCCACCCGGAATGGCTGCGAGCAGCTTCTGGGTGTACTCCTGCTGCGGGTTGTCGAAGACGGCATCGGTCGACGCCGCCTCGACGATCTCGCCGCTGCGCATCACGAGCACGTCGTCGGCGATCTGGCGGACCACTGCGAGGTCGTGCGTGATGAACAGGTACGTCAATCCGAGCTCGGCCTGAAGGTCGTTGAGCAGCGACAGGATCTGCGCCTGCACCAGCACGTCCAGAGCCGACACTGCCTCGTCACAGATGACCATTTCGGGCTCGAGGGCCAGCGCACGAGCGATTGCGACACGTTGCCGCTGGCCGCCGGACAGCTCGTTGGGGAACCTGCGCATCACCGACGACGGCAGTGCCACCTTGTCCAGCAGATCACGGACTCTGGCTTCCCGCTCGGACTTCGACCCCACCTTGTGAGTGCGCAGAGGCTCCTCGATAGTGCTGAAGATCGAATACATCGGGTCCAGCGTCCCGTACGGATTCTGGAAGATCGGCTGCACTCGACGACGAAACGCGAACGCGTCCTTGTTGTTCAACCCCGCCACATCACGCCCGTCGAACTTCACCGAACCTGCAGTGGGCTCGAGAAGTCCCAGAACCATCTGTGCCACAGTCGACTTGCCCGAACCCGATTCGCCGACGATCGCAGTGGTGGTGCCACGTGCGACTCCGAACGACACATCTTTGACGGCCGTGAACACGGATGACTTGAACGGGTTGCCGCCCCGGAGCTTGAATTCCTTCGTCAGCCCCTCGACCACGAGCACAGTGTCCGCGGCCGGCTCGAATGCCGAGTCGGTCTCCTCGGTGACGGCCTCGACCGCCACCTGCTTGGCATGCTCGACGATGTCCTTGCGCACCACCGACGACTTGAGTCGCTGAGACGCCAGAGACGGCGCGGCGGAGACGAGCTTGCGCGTGTACGGGTGCTGGGGATCCTGCAGGATCTCCAGTGCCGGACCGGATTCCACGATCCGTCCCTTGCTCATGACGACGAGGTGCTCGGCTCGTTCGGCAGCCAGGCCCAGATCGTGGGTGATCAGCAGAACCGCGGTGCCGAGTTCCTTCGTCAAACCCTCGAGATGATCGAGAATCTGACGCTGCACGGTCACGTCGAGAGCGGACGTCGGCTCGTCGGCAATCAGAAGTTTCGGACGTGCCGAAAGCCCGATCGCGATGAGCGCACGCTGACGCATACCGCCCGAGAACTCGTGCGGGTACTGATTGACCCGCTTCTCCGAATCGCTGAGGCCCGCTTCCTCGAGCAGCTCGGCTGCCCGAACCCGCGCCGCCTTACCCTTGGCGATGCCGTTGGCAGCGAGGGCCTCCTCGATCTGGAAGCCGATCTTCCACACCGGATTCAAGTTGGACATCGGGTCCTGAGGAACCAGGCCGATCTGGCTGCCGCGGATGTCGACGAAGTCCTTCTCCTTGGCCTGCGCCAAGTCACGGCCCTCGAACAGGATGCGCCCCGCCGTCACCGTGCCGGTTCCGGGAAGCAGGTTGATGATCGAGTGCGCGGTGGTCGACTTACCGGAACCGGATTCGCCCACGATCGCAACGGTCTGCCCCGGGTAGACCGTCAGCGATACACCGCGAACAGCCGGGACCGCACCGGAGTTGGACCGGAACGAGACCTCGAGATCTTGGATGTCGAGCAGGGGCTGCTCCACTGCGATGCGTGCTGGATCCGTCATCGCTTCCTCGCCTTCGGATCGAGGGCGTCGCGCAGGGCGTCACCCATCATGATGAAGCCGAGCACCGTGATTGCCAGCGCTGCAGCAGGATAGAAGAGAATGGTCGAGCCCTGACGCAGGGTGACCTGGGCGGCACTGATGTCGCCGCCCCAGGAGACCTCGGTGGGAGGCAGTCCGATACCGAGGAACGACAGCGTCGCCTCGGCCACGATGAACGTACCGAGTGAAATTGTCGTGATGACGATGATGGGTGCCATCGCGTTGGGCAGTACGTGCCGGATCAGAGTTCGCAGTCGCGTCAAACCCAAAGCCTGCGAAGCCATTACGTAATCGTTGCCCTTCGCCGACAGCACTGCACCGCGGGTGATGCGAGCCATCTGAGGCCAACCGAACAACGCCAACACCAGAATGACTGTGAAGATCGTGCGATCGGTGAACAGCTGCATGAGGACGATGGCAGCCAGAATCAGCGGAACACCGAAGAAGATGTCGGTGATTCGTGAGAGCAACGAGTCCGCGATGCCGCCGTAGAAGCCGGCCAGAGCACCGAACACGACGCCGATGACCAGCACGAGGAACGTGACCCCGACTCCGGTCAGCACGGACGCCCGAGCACCGAACAGCACCCGAGAGTAGATGTCGCAGCCCTGTCGGTCGTAACCGAACCAGTGCCCGGATCCCGGGCCCTGCATGCTGAACTGCAGATCACAGAAGCGCGGATCGGTACTGGTGAACAGGCCAGGCACGGCTGCGACCACGATGACGGCCAGGATGATGATGGCCGAGACTATGAACATCGGACGCGTGCGCAGGTTCCGCCACGCATCGGACCAGATGCTGGCGGGTGCGTCGTCGATGACGACCGCATCGGTCTGCGACACGTCGATGACCTCGTCGGCCTCGACGAAACGTGCTTGGCGAGTAGCGCGATCGGCGTCGACGCTCTTCGGTGTGATGGGATCAGACATAGCGAATCCTCGGGTCGAGCGCGGCATAGAGAAGGTCGACGATGAGATTGGCGACCAGATAGACGACGATCAGCACGGTCACGAAAGACACGACGGTCGGTGCCTCACCGCGGATGACGGCTTGGTAGATGGTGCCGCCGACTCCGTTGATGTTGAAGATTCCCTCGGTGATGATCGCGCCGCCCATGAGGCTGGCGAGATCGGCGCCGAGGAACGTCACGACGGGAATCAGCGAGTTGCGCAGCACGTGCACGTTGACGACGCGGTTACGCGAGAGGCCCTTGGCCGTCGCCGTCCGCACGAAGTCTGCACTGAGATTCTCGGCCACCGACGTGCGCGTCAACCGCACCACGTAGGCGAACGAGACGGCTCCGAGCACGAATGCCGGCAGCAACAGGTTGGTGAAGCTGGTGTTGCCTCCCACTGTCGGCGGCACCCAACCCCACTTGATACCGATGAAGAACTGCGCGAGAAAACCGATGACGAAGATCGGCACGGCGATGATGACGAGGCTGACGACGAGGACAGTCGAGTCGAACAGCTTGCCCTTGCGCAGACCCGCGATGAGACCGAAGCCGATACCGAACACGGCCTCGATCACGAGGGCCATCGAGGCGAGCTTGGCGGTGATCGGAAACGCTTGTACGAGAACTTCACTGACGGGGCGGCCCGAGAAGGACATGCCGAAGTCGAACGTGAAAATGCCCTTGAGGTACAGCAGGTACTGCACGATGAACGGCTGGTCGAGGTGATAGCGGGCGCGCAGTTGGTCGGCGACGGCGGGACTGATCGCCTTGTCTCCGGCCAATGCCGCGATGGGGTCTCCTGGCAGCAAGAAGACCATGGCATAGATCAAGAATGTCGCCCCGATGAACACGGGGATCATCTGAAGTAATCGGCGTCCGATGTACCAGAGCATCGGATCACCTCCTTTGGAGGAAGGTGGACGTCACCGCAGAGGCGCAAGGATCAGCTGCAGCGGGGCGTCGAACGTAGATGCGGGAGTGAGCGAGCACACGAGAAGGGCGGTAGGTGGAAGACCTACCGCCCTTCTCGGTCTCTACAGCAGTGGAGCGAACGTGATCAGTTCTTCTCGATCTGGTTGTAGATGGGGATTCCGTCCCAACCGATCTTGACGTTGGTGACGTTCTCCGACCAACCACTGGCTGCGTTGCGGTACCAGGTCGGCACTGCGGGCAGGTCGTTGAGCAGGATTTCCTGAGCCTGGTTGGTCAGCTCCTGCGCCTTGGTCTTGTCGGTCTCACCTGCGGACTCGCGGAGCAGACGGTCGAACTCGGGGTTGGAGTACTCACCGTCGTTGGAGCTGCCACCGGTCTGGTAGTTCTGTGCCAAGAAGCCGTACTGCTGCGGGTAGTCACCCTGCCAGCCCGACCGGAAGGCGGTCGCGATGGTGCGGTTGGTGGCTTCGGTGCGCAGCTGAGCGAACGTCGGGTACGGCGCACCCTGCGCCTCGATGCCGAGCGTGTTGCGGATGCTGTTACTGACCGCATCCACCCATTCCTGGTGTCCACCGTCGGAGTTGTACGCGATGGAGAACGTTCCGGACCACGGCGCGATGGCGTCGGCCTGCGCCCACAGAGCCTTGGCACCCTCGGGGTCGTACTCGACGTTTCCGACGTCGGAGAGGTCGCCGGTCCAGCCGTCGATGGCCGGGCTGGTGAAGTCCTTGGCCGGGGTACGGGTCTTGTTGAAGATCTGCTCGGTGATCTGGTCGCGGTTGATGGCCTTGGAGATCGCCTGGCGACGCAGCACACCCTCTTCGCCACCGAAGTGCGCGAGGCGGCCCGGAATCGTGAACGTCTCGATCGACGCGGACGGCTGGTTCACCGTGCGGTCGGGAAGATCGGACTCGAAGGTGGTGACGGCCGAGGCCGGAACGTTGTCGAGAACGTCGACGTTGTTCGACAGCAGGTCCGTGTATGCGGTGTCGAGGTTGCTGTACAGAATGAAGCTCACGCCGCCGTTGGCGGGCTTGCGGTTACCGGCGTAGTCGGGGTTCGTGACCAGGTCGATCCGCACGTTGTGCTGCCAAGCGCCCTCCTGGGCGAACTTGTACGGGCCGTTGCCGATCGGGTTCTCGCCGAACGCGGCGATGTCCTGGTACGCAACCTCGGGCAGTGGGTAGTAGGCCGCGAAGCCGAGACGATCGGGGAACGCTGCTTCGGGCTGCTTGAGCTCGATGGTGAACGTCTTGTCGTCGACGACCTCGAGACCGGACATGGTCTGCACCGTCGGGTTCTCGGCCGCGACCTCGTCGTAGCCCTGAATCGGATCGAAGAACGAGCCCTGCAGCTGCGCATTGGTCGACAGTGCGCCGTAGTTCCAGGCATCGACGAACGACTTGGCCGTGACCGGCGTGCCGTCGGTGAACTGCCAGCCGTCCTTCAACGTGACGGTGTAGTTCTGGCCGTCGGTGGTATCGATCGAGTCCGCGACCTCGTTCTCGACACCGCCCTCGGGGGTGTAGGACACCAGGCCGGCGAAGATCGAGTCGACGACACGTCCGCCGGTGTTCTCGCTCGTATTGGTGGGCACCAAGGGGTTCTGCGGCTCACCGCTCCACGCGTTGATGATGCCGGAGCCGTCTCCTGACCCTCCGCCGCCGGTCGAATCGCTCGAAGAGCACGCCGTCACCAGCGCCGCTCCCACGACAACTGCGATTGCAGCTGACGCGATGCGTGTTTTACGCAAGGAAATCCTCCATCCAGATGTGAGCACGGGGTCATCCGTGTTCAGGTTCCTCGGGCGCGACGCCCGGGGATTCGTGGGCGACCGCAAGACACGGCCTGTGAGCCGTACCAACGATCTGATGGAACGAACTTTAGACACATCCTGAAACGAACATGTGAACTCCCCCGAGTTTTGTTGACCGGCGAGTAGGTCGGAAACATGATCGAAACGTTTCGGCAAGTCGATTTCCCACAGTGCGGGCAGAGCCGCCGAGACGGCCTCGCGTCGACGACACCGATGACCGTCCATCGTGCGGAAACTACCGATCACCGCAGATCAAGGGGTTTCAGACGCTTGCAACGGTGCGATCGCCATCACATGTGACTACCCTCACTAGGGGCTCCAGACCGGCCTGTAAGTGCCGTTTCATGGGCGAAATGCTTCGGACGAAAGAGAGCTATAAGAGATGACGACCAGTACCTCCGGAAGCGACGAGACCGCGGTTGCCTCCTACGCACCGTCGGCCGAGTTCGCGGCGCAGGCGAACGCTCAGGAAGATCTGTACGCCGCCGCGGAGAAGGACCGGCTCGGCTTCTGGGCGGAGCAGGCTCGCCGGCTGCACTGGCACACTCCGTTCACCGAAGTACTCGACTGGTCCGACGCCCCCGTCGCGAAATGGTTCGCCGACGGCGAGCTCAACGTTGCCTACAACTGCGTCGACCGCCATGTCGTCGACGGCCACGGCGACCAGGTCGCCATTCACTGGGAAGGCGAGCCCGGCGACAGCCGCGACATCACCTACTCCGATCTGCTCGCCGACGTCAGCCAGGCGGCCAACACCCTGACCGAACTGGGCCTCGTCTCCGGCGACCGCGTCGCGATCTACATGCCGATGATCCCCGAGGCCATCGTCTCGATCCTCGCCTGCGCCCGCCTCGGCCTCACCCACTCGGTCGTCTTCGCCGGGTTCTCGGCCACCGCACTGCGCTCGCGCATCGACGACGCCGAAGCCAAACTCGTCATCACCACCGACGGCCAGTGGCGACGCGGCAAGCCCGCCCCCATCAAGGACACCGTCGACGAAGCAGTCGACGGGGCAGCCTCGATCGAACACGTGCTGGTCGTCAAGCGCACCGACTCCGACGTCGCCTGGACCGAGGACCGCGACCTGTGGTGGCACGAGACCGTCGCCACGGCGTCGAAAGAGCATGAGGCGCAGCCGTTCCCGGCCGAGCACCCCCTGTTCATCCTCTACACCTCGGGTACGACGGGTAAGCCCAAGGGCATCATCCACACCTCCGGCGGCTACCTCACGCAGACCTCGTACACCCACCACAACGTCTTCGACCATAAAGCCGGCACGGACGTCTACTGGTGCACCGCCGACATCGGCTGGGTCACCGGACACTCCTACATCGTCTACGGACCGCTTTCGAACCGCGCCACCCAGGTGGTCTACGAGGGCACGCCCAATTCGCCCGACGAGCACCGGCACTGGAACGTCATCGAGAAGTACAAGGTGTCGATCTACTACACCTCCCCCACCCTCGTTCGTACATTCATGAAGTGGGGCAAGGAGATTCCCGAGGCACACGATCTGTCCTCGATCCGCCTGCTCGGCTCCGTCGGCGAGCCCATCAATCCCGAGGCATGGCGCTGGTTCCGCGACGTCGTCGGCGGCGGCAGCGCACCGATCGTCGACACCTGGTGGCAGACCGAGACCGGCGCGATCATGATCTCGCCGCTTCCCGGCGTCACCGCCACCAAGCCCGGCTCCGCGATGACGCCCCTGCCGGGTATCTCGGCCAAGATCGTCGACGACGACGCCAAACCCCTGGGCAACGGCGGCAACGGATACCTCGTTCTCTCCGAGCCGTGGCCGGCGATGCTCCGCGGGATCTGGGGCGACATGGACCGCTACAAGGACACCTACTGGTCCCGCTACGCCGAAGAAGGCTGGTACTTCGCCGGCGACGGCGCCAAGTACGACGAGGACGGCGCGCTGTGGGTCCTCGGCCGCGTCGACGACGTCATGAACGTCTCGGGCCACCGCATCTCCACCTCGGAGGTGGAGTCGGCGTTGGTCAGTCATCACAGTGTCGCCGAGGCTGCCGTCGTCGGTGCCGCCGACGAGACCACCGGTCAGGGCATCGTCGCGTTCGTCATCCTGCGGGGCGGCGAGGAGAACACCGGCGACGCGTTGATCGCCGAACTCAAAGCCCAGGTCTCCAAGGAGATCTCGCCGATCGCCCGGCCACGGGAAATTTCCATCGTGCCGGAGCTGCCGAAGACCAGGTCCGGCAAGATCATGCGCCGCCTGCTCCGTGACGTGGCCGAGGGCCGCGAACTCGGTGACGTCTCCACCCTCGTCGACCCGAAGGTGTTCGAGGCGATCAAGAAGGGCCGCTAGCGACCATGTGAGTGGAACCTCGTAGCCCACTACGAGGTTCCACTCACATGCGGCGCAGCCGCTCAGGCCGCTGAGGCCGTCAGATCGAACACCGTGTAATCGCCGATAGTCCTCGATGTGAACGTGGCGGCCACCCAGTCACCGATCGCCGACGGCCTGGTCTTGCCCGTTCCGGCGATGAAGTAGTGGATCTTTCCCGCGGCCACGTCGGCCTCGAATTGGTCGAGTGTGGGCGACGGGTCGGTACCGGAGAATCCGCCCACCGGCATCACCGGGTCGTCGGTCGCGAGCTGCAGGACCGCCGCGGCATTGGATCCGATGGTCGCCGCCGCCCAGGTGTACTTCTGCGGATCGGCTTCGAGGAGTCCGGTCAGCTCGGAGTCGGGAGCCGATGGGGAGCCGAATTGCGCTGAACGGCCAGAACTTTCGTCTCTCGAACCGCTTCGATAGCCAGCGGGCTCGGATGCAACAGCAGGTCCGGCAGAAGGACCTCCTCCACTGTGCGGGGTCACCACGGTGTCGGCGACATACGCCAGCGGCCCGGCCAGGGCGACCGCCAGTGCGACGGCCCCCACCGCGATCGACGTCTTTCGAGATCCCCTGAACACCAGGGCCACTGCTACGACCAACCCGACTCCCAGCACTACCCACCGCAGCCACGGAACGAACTCGGGAGTGCGGGCGAGAAAGACGAATGAGGTAGCCGTCGTGATCGCCGATGCCAGCACGAGAACCGCACGCCACGCGGCCTTGTCACGCCTCATCCACAGCTCGCGGAGAGCCGCTCCGACGATGGCGGCTATCGCCGGAGCGACAACGATCGTGTAGTACGAGTGGAACGTGCCCGACATGAAGCTGAACACCAGCGAGCACCCGACGAGCCACAGTCCCCACATCACGAACCAGGCCCGCTGAAAGTCTTGCCGAGGAGCTCTGCCGCGCAACACGATTCCCGCGACCACGAGCACCAGTGCGGCCGGAATGAGCCAGGAGATCTGACCGCCCTGCGCGGCCGCGAACATCCGGGTGATGCCCGTCTGAGGTCCGTGCCCGCCCGGCCCGAAACCGCCGGCCTGCGCTGCATCACCGGCAGAAGATCCGGTGCCCGCGTGTTCGTTACCGGTCAACCTGCCCAGGCCGTTGTAGCCGAAGGTCAGATCCAGAATGCTGTCGGTCTTCGATCCACCGACCCAGGGCCGGTCCGCCGCCGGCACCAGTTGCACGATCGCAACCCACCATCCAGCGGAGACGAGCACGGCGGCACCGGCGGCCAGCAACTGCAGAAGTCGGCGTCCGAGCTTGGGCGGACCGAACGCGGCGTAGGCCACGGCAAGAGCCGGAACGACGAGGAACGCCTGCAGCTGTTTGGTCAGGAATCCGAGACCCACGACAGCGCCCGTCAGCACCAGCCAGCGAGTGCGTCCGTCTTCGAGAGCACGCAGCATCGCCCATGCTGCCCCCAACAGGGTGAGGGTGAGCAAGGCGTCGGGATTGTCGTAGCGGAACATCAGCGCGAAGGTCGGGGTGGTGGCCAAGACCGCGCCCGCAATCAGCGCTGCCCCGTATCCGAATCGACGGGCGACGATCGCGTACATGATGCCCACGCTCAGCACGGCCATCAGCACCTGCGGCAACAACAGCGACCACGAGTTGAGACCGAAGATCCGTACCGAGAGCTCCATGATCCACAGCGATGCCGGCGGCTTGTCCACCGTGATGGAATTCGCGGCATCGGACGAACCGAACAGGAACGCTTTCCAACTGATCGAACCGGCCTGAACGGCCGCCGCGTAGAAGGAATTACCCCAATGCTCGCGGTTCAGATCGAGGGCATAGGCCCCTGCTGTTCCGACGAGGAGGGCGGCAAGAGTGGGCAACGCCCAACGCGGACGACTCACGTGGCGCTCGACAGCGCTGGTTGCAGAACGGATGGTCACAGTCGATCACTGTTGCCCTCGACCCTGAGGCTCCGCTGCCGACTTCCTGGCAATCGCCTGTCTATGTCCAGCGACCACCTGAACGAGCTACGCAGGTGAGCGGAAACTCGACCCCTGCTACGAGTTTCCACTCACGTGCGGCGAAGCCGCTCTACACGCTGTCGAGCGACTGGTCTCGCGTTTCCTTCATGATGATCAGCGAGATCAGGGTCAGCGCAGCAGCGATGGCGAGATAGACGCCCACCCAGCCGACGCCGTAGGTACTCACCAGCCAGGTGGCGATGAACGGGGCCACTGCAGCTCCGAGGATCGACGCGGTGTTGTACGAAATTCCCGAGCCCGTGTAGCGCACGTTGGTCGGAAAGAGTTCGGGCAGAACGGCACTCATGGGTCCGAATGTCAGGCCCATCAGTCCCAGGCCGACGCACATGAACACCAGCATCTTGCCTGCCGACGCGGACGACGGGTCGGCGAACCAGTGGAACGAGAGTCCGAACAGGACGATCGCCGCGGTGATGACGATGAGCGTGGGGCGACGGCCGTACTTGTCGGCGAGCAGCCCGGCGACCGGGATCAGGGCCGCGAAGAACAGCACCGCGATGAGCTGGAGCTCCAGGAAGTCCGTGTACGGGATGGCCAACTTGGGGCCGTTGACGTCGGCCACCTTGCCCGTTCCGTAACTGACCACCCACGTCGTCATGATGTAGAAGAGCGTGTAGGTGGCGAGCATGACGAACGTGCCGATGATCAGCTGACGCCAACTTGTCTTGAACACCTGAGCCAACGGGGTCTTGACCTTCTGGCCGCGCTCGACGGCCAGCTTGAACACCGGCGTCTCCTCGAGCTTGAGGCGGACGTACAGGCCGATGATCACCATGATCGCGCTGAGCAGGAACGGGATGCGCCAGCCCCACGTGAGGAACGCATGGTCGGTGCCGGAGTTCGCGGAATCGTAGCCGGTCGCGATGACGATGAGCAGGAAGATGCCGTTGGCGAAGAAGAAGCCGATGGGCGCACCCAGCTGCGGGTACATCGCGGCCCAGGCTCGCTTGCCCGGCTTCGCGGTTTCGGTGGCCAGCAACGCCGCACCACTCCATTCGCCGCCGAGGCCCACGCCCTGGGTGAAGCGCATGATCGCCAGCAGAGCCGGTGCCCACAGACCCACCGCGGCGTACGTCGGCAACAGGCCGATCGCGAACGTCGCGACACCCATCGTCAACAGGGACCCGACGAGGGTCGCCTTGCGTCCGATGCGATCACCGAAGTGGCCGAACAGAATCGAGCCGATGGGTCGTGCCACGAACGCCAAACCGAAGGTAGCGAACGACGCCAGCAGCGCGGTCGTGTCGTTGCCCGCGGGGAAGAACAGTCGAGGGAAGACGAGCACTGCGGCCGTTGCATAGATGTAGAAGTCGAAGAATTCGATGGACGTACCGACCATCGAGGCGATCACGATGCGGGACCGAGGCACCTGAGGTGCGGGAATTGCGCCGTCGTCCGTGACGGCGTGTGGTGAACTCACGAGTGCTCCTGAAGGGGAAAGTTCCCTGAAAATTACCTGATGAACACCTGAGAATTTCACGCCCCCGGGCCGTTCGTTGCCGATTCGTGCAACATCTCCGTGTTTGTGCCGACAGCCGGAGAGGTAACCGACGACGGGCCGAGCGTCGCTCGGCCGCCGCGGGACAGATAATCTGCTACTTAGGCACTACTGTCGATACGATCTTCCGCAACACCGAGCAGAGCGATCACCGCAACACCGAGCAGAGCGATTACAAGGGGTCGAGAGTTGAGCGTCAGCAATGACAAGGGATACGGCAACGGCGTCCCGAACACGATTTCGTCGATACCTCTCACCGATGTCGATGCCCGCACACCCGGTAGCGCGAGCATCGGAAACCTCGTCAAGGACGCCACGACTCAGGTCTCGACGCTGGTGCGTGCCGAGGTGGCCCTCGCCAAAGCCGAGGTCACCGGCGAGGTCAAGAAGGGCCTGCAGGGCAGCGTCTTCTTCATCGTCGCGCTGACGGTGCTGCTGTTCAGCTCGTTCTTTTTCTTCTTCTTCGCCGCCGAGCTTCTCGACGTGTGGCTCTACCGTTGGGCCGCGTTCCTCATCGTCTTCGTGTTCATGGTGCTGGTCGCGGGACTGTTCGGGTTCCTCGGATACCGCCGGGTCAAGAAGCTGCGTAAGCCCGAGAAGACCATCGACTCGCTCAAGCAGGCGTCGACCGTGCTGCCGAACCAGCACGAGAGCATTCCCGGAATCCCCGGCTACAAGAAGTAGACGACGCCCGGCGAGTCGAGCAGTATGAATCATCCCGATCCGTCCACTGTCCGTTACCCGGGACAGTGGATCCATCGCGACATCCATGCCAATGGAATCCGGTTCCACACCGTGGAGGTCGGCGAGCACACTCCCGACGCCCCGCTGGTGGTGTTGCTGCACGGCTTCGCCGACTTCTGGTACTCCTGGCATCACCAGCTCGACTCGCTCGCGCGTTCCGGAGTGCGAGCGGTCGCAGTCGACCTCCGCGGCTACGGCGACTCCGACAAGCCCCCACGTGGTTACGACGGATGGACTCTGGCCGGCGACATCGTCGGTCTCGTTCGCGCGCTGGGTTACCCGCACGCGACGTTCGTCGGCCATGCCGACGGCGGCCTGGTGTGCTGGGCGAGTTCGGCTCTGCATCCGCGAATGGTCCGCTCCATGGTCCTGATCAATGCACCGCACCCGATCTCGCTACGCCGCGCCGTGCTGAAGGATTCCGAACAGCGCGGTGCCCTGCTGCCGCACTTCGTTCGGTATCAAGTTCCGCTGCGCCCCGAGAAGCTGCTCACGCGTCGAGGGGGCGCGGCAGTCGAGGAGTTGATGCGCAGCCGCGCCGGGTCGCAGTGGCAGCGCACCGACGATTTCGCCGATACCGCAGGCAAGATGCGCTCGGCCATCCGAATCCCCGGAGCCGCGCACTGCGCACTCGAATATCAGCGCTGGGCGTTCCGTAGCCAGTTCCGCGCCGAGGGCCGGCGCTTCATGGACGCCGTCGACGTGAAGACCTCGATCCCCGTCGCGCAGATCAGCGGCGATCTCGATCCGTACGTCCTACCCACCACGCTCGATCGCGATCGGCGCTGGGCACCGGGGCTGACGCGTCGAACGGTGCAGGGCGTGGGGCACTACGTGCACCAGGAAGCCCCCGACGTCGTGTCCGAGGAAATCCTGCGCGTCGCGCTGGAAGGCTGACGTCCCGCGGTCAGACGATGCAGTCGCCGGTACCCACACTGACCGGCGCATCGAAGCTGCGGGCGAGCTCGTCCGAGATCTCAGCTGCAGTCAACACGAATCCGGTATCGGGGTCGTCGACGGCGGCACCGAACACAACACCGAGTACCTCACCATTCGAATTGACCAGTGGCCCACCGGAATTGCCCTGCCGCACCGATCCGCGGACCGTGTAGACCTCGCGTTGAACGGTTCCGGTGCGGTAGATGTCCGGGCCGCTGAGGTTGATGATCTCGCGAATGCGCGCTGGGCTCGCCGTGTAAGGACCGCCGCCCGGGTAGCCGAGCACGATGGCGTCGGATCCGGATTCGGCAGGGTTCGGCGCGAACGGCAGCACCGGAGCTTGCAGCTGCGAAACACGAAGCACTGCAACATCTTCTTCGGGATCGAACAGGACGACGTCGGCGTCCAGAGGGCCGTCCGGAGAATCGACGGTCACCTCGGAGGTACCGGCCACGACGTGGGCGTTGGTCATCACCAGATCCGGCCCCACGACGAATCCCGAACCCTCGAGCGCCTTCTGGCAACTCGGGGCGATTCCGTTGATCTTGATGACGCTCGACCGCAACGCCACCGGGACGGGTCCTGCGGCGATCCCGGAGTCGGGAGCAGCGACCTCGGCGACCGGAGTGCGTCCGAACGGACCGATGACGTCCGGCAGCCCGGACGTGTCGAGCAGCGCCGAAAATTCCTTGGGCACCTGACGCAACCAGTCGGGTGCCACCTCGTCGACCTTGCCCAGGACCGTCGAGCCACGCACGGCACTGGCCACCTCGGGCTGCGACGACGACGTCAGCGGAATGGCGAGCAACCACGCGGCAGCGAGCACGGCCGCGGCCTGCAGCCCTGCCCCGATCGTGCTGTCCACGG
Organism: Rhodococcus sp. 1R11; assembly: GCF_004563845.1. Taxonomy (NCBI): domain Bacteria; kingdom Bacillati; phylum Actinomycetota; class Actinomycetes; order Mycobacteriales; family Nocardiaceae; genus Rhodococcus; species Rhodococcus sp. 1R11. The sequence goes on from NZ_SPNG01000005.1 coordinate 59,502, forward strand.
ATCTGGCTGCGCGCGAATGTATTCCGCTGCGCAACGCACGACCGAGGACCATGCCGGCCACCTCACCGACGATCACCAACACCACGATCAACGCGATGCCGACGAACACCCTCGTGCGTGATCCGTCGACGTGTTCGAGCACGTGCGGTGCCACCAGAATTCCGGCGACGGCTCCCAGAACGACTCCCAGAAACGCCAGCGCCGACGCCACAGCCCCCTGTCGCCATCCCGACGTCGCCGCCAGCAGCGCGACGGCGACCACCGCGATATCGACCCACCCTGAACCCGTCACCGATCGAGCCTCGCTCCTACCGCAGTCAAGCTGGCCTCCAGATCGCGTATGTCCCCCGTGTCCCACTCGGACTCCCAGCCCGACACAGCGAGCAGGCCCGCCAGAATACCGCCCGTGAATCCCCACACCAGCATTCCCTGCACCGAGAAGGCCGGGCCCTGGTAGCCGGCGGGGTGACGCACCTGGAATCGGTTGGCCGGATCGAGCAACTCACGCAGGGGAACTCGCACCACGCGCTCGGTTTCGCCGGCGTCGACGACGCGGACCGGACTCGGGGCCTGCCAGTACGAGAGCACGGGAACCACGTCGAATCGGGACGGCGGCACGTAGATGCCGGGCATCGTCGCGAGCGGTACGACGCCGGCCGGGTCGAGCCCGGTCTCTTCCTGAGCCTCTCGCAGCGCCGTTCCGATGGGCCCGTCGTCACCCGGGTCGGTGGCACCGCCGGGGAAGGCGATCTGCCCGCTGTGGTCGCGCAGAGTCGACGCCCGCTGGGTCAGCAGTACGTCCGCCTCGGCGGGTAGCCCACCGGGCACGGTCGGATCGGCATCGGCGGGACCACCGAACAGCACCAAGACCGCGGCCGAGCGGGTTCGATCGGCCGGCTGCGCCTGCCGTTGCAGCACCGGGTTGATGCCGGTGGTGTCGGTCAGTCCGTTCGCACTGCCGGCGACGTCGAGCATGCGCCCGAGCCACTCGGGTGCGCTCACGACGAGACCCCGAGGTTTTCACGGACTGCGTCGGCGATGTCGTCGACGCTACGAAAGGGTTGAGGTAGCACCTTGGCGACAGTGCCATCCGCAGATATCAAAAGGGATACGGGCAGCACGTTCGGCGCTCCCACGGCCGCGGCGATGCGTCCGGCACCGTCCTGAACGCCGGGCAGTGTGACGCCGTAATCGGCCAGACGGGTCAGCCCGTTGGACTCGTTGGCGTCGTTGTGGACGGTCAACACGGTGACTGCATCGCCGGCCCGTTGCGCGTATTGCTGCAGGTACGGCAGTTCCTCCGCGCAGGGGCCGCACCAGTAGGCCCAGATGTTGAGCAGTGCGGGTCGACCGGCCAGCGCCTGGCCGAGGTCGACGGACGAGCCGTCGCCGATACATTCGAGTGTGATGCCCGTCAACGGGCCCGCTGCAGCGCCCGACGGCGTCGGACACGCGTCGAGACCGGCGGTCTGCCGCAGCGGAGCGAGGGCCTCGGGGGTGTCGGCGGCTCGGCGCTCGGCCGTCGACGGTCCTTGCTGCCCCAGACCGGGACCGTCCGCGGGCTGCGCTGCCGGAGATTCATTGCGTGGCCAGAGGGCATAGACCATCCCGACGACGAGAATGAGCGCGACCAGAGACCAGCGGAGTGCGGCCTTGTTCACGACACGATTCCGGCGAGAGCGAGAAGATGATCGGTCTCGGGACCCCTCACCAGAGCTGCGGCGGTCGCCGGATCGGTCGGGCCGAGGCCGAACGACGGGCAGTCCTTCGCCAGCACGCACACCCCGCACGCCGGTGTGCGGGAGTGGCAGACGCGTCGACCGTGAAAGATGACTCGATGAGAGAGCAGAGTCCACTCTTTCCGCTCGATCAGCTCGCCGACCGTGTGCTCCACCTTGACCGGGTCCTCTTCCTCCGTCCACTGCCAGCGCCGTACCAGCCGACCGAAGTGGGTGTCGACGGTGATGCCGGGGACGTCGAACGCATTGCCGAGCACGACGTTGGCCGTCTTGCGGCCGATGCCGGGCAACGTCACCAGATCCTTCAACGATGCGGGGACTTCGCCGTCGAAGTTCTCGAGCAGCTTCTGCCCCAGCCCGATCAGCGAGTTGGCCTTGTTGCGGTAGAAGCCGGTGGTTCGGATGAACTCCTCGAGTTCGGTGCGGTCCGCCTCGGCGTAGTCGCGAGCTGTGCGGTATCTCACGAACAGGGCCGGAGTCACCATGTTGACGCGCTTGTCGGTGCACTGCGCAGACAGGATGGTCGCGACGGCGAGTTCGAGGGGCGTGGTGAAGTCGAGTTCGCAGTAGACGTGCGGAAACGCGACCCCGAGCGTTCGGTTCATCCGCCGCGCCCGCCGCACGAGGCCGAGTCGCGTCTCCTCGCGTTTGCGCACGTCGGGGCGTTTCGGGGCTGTCGATTCCACGCCACAACTGTACGGACAAGAATGCGTAACGAACTACGCGAGCGCGCCGAGCTGTGTTTGTATCGAGACCTTTTCGGTGTTAACTGGCCGGTATGCAAGGACTCGCCGTGGTGCTCTTTCCGGTACTACTCATGCTCTTCGCACTCGCGATGGAGCGTGTCGAGTTCCGGCTCAGCAAGCTCGGTGTCCGGGAGCACGAAGTAGAGGAATTCCTCGATCAGGCGAGCAAGTCCGAGGTCGCCACACTGGCAAACGAGGGCTTCCCCCACGCCCTGGCTCGGTTCAACACCCGCAAGCGTCACCAGACTCCCCCGCGCACGATCGACACGCGCGACGGCATGGTCGACCAACGGGCCAGTTGAGCACCCATTTGTCCGCATTCGGATGAATTTACGGTGAACGCGAACAGACGTCCCGTTCCTCTGGCAACCTGTGGTGGCGTCGATCACTCGGTTTCGGCCGAGTCGAAGTAGACTCCCCTGAGGTAATTGTTGTGTTTGAACATTGCATCGGCATCGACGCCTGAATCGCACACGCGATTCGGTGGGTGAGACGAGTGTGTACAAACGCCTTCGGGGGTGCGGGTCACCGCATCGCCGACATCCCAAAAGGAGCGCAAGTGGACGACGTCCTGGCACGGGCCGGCATCTTCCAAGGAGTCGAACCCTCTGCGGTTGCGGCACTGACGAAGCAGCTGCAGCCTGTCGATTTCCCCCGGGGACACGTGGTGTTCAACGAGGGTGAGCCCGGAGACCGGCTCTACATCATCGTGTCCGGCAAGATCAAGCTCGGGCGACGCTCCCCCGACGGCCGCGAAAACCTGCTGACGATCATGGGACCGTCGGACATGTTCGGCGAGCTGTCCATCTTCGACCCCGGCCCTCGCACGTCCTCGGCCACCACGGTCACCGAGGTGCGCGCGGTCAGCATGGACCGCGCTGCCCTCAAGGACTGGATCGATCAGCGCCCCGAGATCGCCGAGCAGCTGCTGCGCGTCCTGGCTCGCCGCTTGCGTCGCACCAACAACAACTTGGCCGACCTCATCTTCACCGACGTCCCCGGACGTGTGGCCAAGGCTCTGCTGCAGCTCGCCCAGCGTTTCGGCACCCAGGAAGCGGGATCGCTGCGCGTCACCCACGACCTGACGCAGGAAGAGATCGCTCAGCTCGTCGGAGCGTCACGCGAGACCGTCAACAAGGCATTGGCCGACTTCGCACACCGCGGATGGCTGCGCCTCGAGGGCAAGTCCGTACTGATTTCGGACTCCGAGCGCCTGGCCCGCCGAGCTCGCTAGGCCGAGTTCCTTCGAGACAGCAGCTCGCTAGCTCTCCCTGAGGTAGGCCAGCTGCGTCTTGACCGACATCCGCGCAGCCGGCCACAACTTCTTGTCCACGTCCGAATAGACGTGGCGCACCACCTGCATCGGTTTCGCGTTCTCGCCGATCTCGACGAGCGCCGCGCGAACCTGATCCAACCGCTGCCGACGGTGGGCGCGATACATTCGCGCCACCTCGGCGGTGTCCGGTAGATCGGCCCCGTGCCCCGGCAACACCGTCTTGCCCGCACCGGCGGCCTCGAGTCGATCGAGCGATTTCAGATAATCCGCGAGCGAGCCGTCCTTCGGGTCGAGCACCGTGGTGCCGCGGCCGAGGATCGTGTCTCCCGTCAGGACCGCGTCGTCGAGCACGAAGCTCACCGAATCCGCCGTGTGACCGGGCGTGTACAGCACTCGGATCCGTAGACCAGACGCATCGATCACCTCGCCGTCGGCCAGCCGCTCACCGCCGCCGTGCAGGAACTTCTCCCCCACCGCCCGCACCGGTGCCCCCGTCTTACGGTGAAACCGCTTCAACCCCGCCGTGTGATCGGCATGGCGATGGGTCACCAGCGTCAGAACCACCGTGCCCGACGCGGCGACGGCGTCGAGATGGGCCTTGTCCTTCGGACCCGGGTCGACGACGATGCACTCCTCGGAACCCGGTGCCCGCAGAATCCACGTGTTCGTTCCGTCCAGCGTCATCTTGCCCGGGTTCTCCGCGAGCAGAACCGACGCCGTGGGCGTCACGTGCCGGACCAGTCCGTAGGCGGGATGCGTCAAGTTCGAGTCGGCCATTGAAACACTGTAGGACGCCCACTGTTCTCGAGGTGGAACAGGACCCGCGCCGACGACTAACGTCGATGCCTATGAAGATCGGACTCGTCGGAGCCGGCCCCTGGGCTCGCAAGACTCAGGCGCCCTCGCTACTCGCTCATCCGGAAGTGGACTTCACCGGGGTGTGGGCACGCAGACCGGAGGCCGCGGCCGATTTGGGTGCACCCGTCTACGAGTCTTTCGACGCCCTGCTCGATACTGTCGACACGGTGGCGTTCGCGGTTCCACCGGCTGTGCAAGCCGGGTTCGCCCTCCGCGCCGCGCGAGCAGGCAAACATGTGTTGCTGGACAAGCCCATTGCCGCCACCGTGGCTGAGGCCGAGGAACTGGCCGAGGCCGTCACCGTCGCCGGCGTCCGTTCGATGGTGACACTGACACTCCGATTCGCCCCGGAGACAAGGCAATTCCTCGCCTCGACAGCAGGCCGCTCCTGGGCCGCCGGCTCCGGAACCTGGTTCTCCGGTGCCACTCTCGGCGGGGCTTACTCGGAATCGCAGTGGCGACACGACGACGGGGCGATCCTCGACATCGGGCCACACGTCTTCGATCTACTCGACGCGGCACTGGGAACCATTGCGCACGTTGCCTATTCACACCGTGACACGTCATCCGACAGTTGGACCGTTCTGCTCGAGCACGAGGGCGGCGCACGCAGCACCGTGCAATTGTCGCTGAGGACACCGGTCATGCCGTCCCTCATGCGGATCGAGCTGTCCGGGCCCGCCGGAGTCGACACCTTCACCGACCGATCCACGTCGTCCACCGACTGTTACGCCGTACTGCTGGACGAGTTCCTCGAGTCGGTGGAATCGGGTGTCGACCACGAATGCTCGGTACACCGAGGACTGCACTTGCAGAGGGTGATTGATCGGGCCCGGGAGTGGGCACCCTGATGGTGTGACCATCATGGACGTCAAAGATGCGATGTTTCACTACACCTCGGCCCCACATCGCTCGATGGACCAGTACACGACGTTCGTCTTCGATTCGGGGGCCAACGAGCCACCGACGTTCGACGACGTCGTGGCTCACGTCGAGAAACGTGCTCGATTCGTTCCGAGACTGCAGATTCGCATCGGCGATGCGGCGGGTCTGTTGGAGTACCCACGGTGGATCAGGGACCCGACGCCGCCTCGGGACCACGTGGTCGACCACGATCTCTCCGACGGGCGTCACACACTCGATTCGTTTCTGGCCGAACGCGCGTGCGTTCCGGTCGATGCGACGACGCGGGCATGGACCGTGCACGTCGGCCGGGGCCTGCACGGCTTCGACGGAATCCGGGGTGCGGCCACGGTCGTGATCGTCCAGGTCAGCCACGCATTGTCCGACGGGTCGGTCGGTACCCGCATCGTTCGCGCCCTCTTCGGACCGGACGAGCCGTCCGACAACGTCACGTTTCCCGACGACCCAGCCGTCTCGCGTTCACGTCGAGTGCGAGATGCGGCCATCGCGACGGCGCTCCTGCCGTACCGCTGGGCGCGGTCGCAACGGCGGATGGTGCAGGCCCAGCGGACATACCTCGACGCCGTGCGGTCCGGGGAGCTGGTTGCCCCCGCGCCGGTCGAAACCACACTCGTCAACGCCCATCCCGACAGGACCAGAGCGGTGCACGTGCTGCAATTCCCGAAATCGCAGTGGATGGGCGGATCGACCACCGTCACGGTCACCGCGCTCACCGCCGTCGGGGCGGCATTGTCGAAGTATCTCGCGGCGCACGGAGAGCGGGACGGCACCAGCATCCGAGCCACGGTGCCCACGGCGATCGGGACGTCGGCGGCCTGGCCTGCCGTCAACCGAACCGTCCCGGCTGCAGTCGATCTGCATCCCGAGCTCTCCGACGTGTCCGACCGAGCATCGGCAGTGGCGCACGCGCTGGCCTTGCAGCGTGAACGCGTGAACGATCGCCGCCATATCGACGCCACTCGGTCGGCCGAGCTCTACCCGGCCGCTCTACTGCTCGGCTTCGGACGCCGCGCCCGACTGGTCGCCCCTCGCACCGGTACGCCCGAGCGTGTCACCAGCCATACCGTGGTGACCAGCGTCAACCGAACCGGTCTGGACCTCGAATTGGGGTCGAGCCGGGCGCGCCTGTGCGCGGGCGTCGCATCGCTGAGCCCGGGCTGCAGCATCACCCACGCCGTGTACGGATACGGAGACGTCGTCACCGTCTGTGTGACGGCCTGCCCGACGACTGTCCCCGATCACGCCGTGTATGCCGACCTGCTGCGTTCCGCAATCGACGAGACCTGCGGTGCACTCCATGGGACGTCGACTACCGCAGTTCGACGATGAGCTCCACTTCCACCGACGCACCGAGCGGAAGTTCCGCAACGCCGACGGCCGAGCGGGCGTGCTTGCCTGCATCACCGAAAATCTCACCGATGACGTTCGAGGCTCCGTTGATCACCCCGGGCTGACCGGTGAACCCCGGCGCGGATGCGACGAAGCCGACGGCCTTGACCACGCGTGCGACCGAGTCGATACCGACGAGCGCATGCACTGCGGCCAGCGCGTTCAACGCACAGATCCGCGCAGCTGCAGTGGCGTCCTCGGCCGAGACGTCGGCACCCACCTTGCCAACGGAGGTCAGGTTTCCGTCCACGATCGGCAGTTGGCCGGAGGTATAGACGAGCGAACCCACCTGTACGGCGGGGACGTACGCGGCCAACGGCGGAACCACGTCGGGCAGCTCGATGCCCAGCTCGGAGAGGCGTTCGCTCCAGTTCGCCACAGCGTCAGCCCTTCGGACGCTTGAAGTACGCGACCAGTGTGTCGCCGCCGTTCGGTCCCGCCATGATCGTCACGAGCTCCCAACCCTCGGAGCCGTAGTTGTCGAGAATCTGCTTGGTGGCGTGAATCAGCACCGGTGCGGTGAAGTACTCCCAGATGATCTTTTCGCTCATGACTCGAAGCCTATCGCCCACCGGAGTACGAGGGGTGCGTCACTGCGATCGGGTGATTATCGGTTCTGTCGGACGACCGGCATCGCGTCTCTATATGGTCGAGGCGTGGGTACATCGAAGCAAGAGGGATGGCCGGCGAAGGCGGATGCCGCGCGGCTGCATTTCGTGTCCGGCAAGGGCGGTACCGGTAAGTCGACGGTCGCGGCCGCGCTGGCGTTGGCGCTGGCCGCAGGTGGTCGGCGAGTGTTGTTGGTGGAGGTCGAGGGCAGGCAGGGCATCGCGCAGCTGTTCGACGTGCCGCAGCTCCCGCCGGTGGAGACCCGCGTCGCCTCGGCGGACGGCGGCGGCGAGGTCTACGCGCTGGCGATCGACATCGAGACCGCGTTCCTCGAGTATCTCGACATGTTCTACAACCTCGGTTTCGCGGGCCGCGCAATGCGCAAGATCGGTGCCATCGAGTTCGCGACGACCATCGCGCCCGGCCTGCGTGACGTACTGCTGACCGGCAAGGTCAAGGAGTGCGTGGTGCGGACCGACAAGAAGGGCAACCGCGCGTACGACGAGGTGGTCGTCGACTCGCCACCCACCGGCCGCATCGGAAACTTCCTCGACGTCACCAAGGCCATGGCCGACCTGGCCAAAGGCGGCCCGGTCCGCTCGCAGAGCGAGGGCGTGGTGCGGTTGCTGCATTCGTCGGACACCGTCGTGCACCTGGTCACCCTGCTCGAAGCTTTGCCGGTGCAGGAGACAGCCGATGCGGTACGGGAGCTCGAAGCAGCCGACCTCCGCCTCGGCACGGTGATCGTCAACCGCACCGAGCCGACGTACCTGCCTGCCGACTCCCTCGAACCCATCGCCGAGGGCGAGATCGATGCCGTCGCAATTCAGGAGGGTCTGGCCAAGACGGGAATCACGTTGTCCGAGGCCGATTTTGCCGGTCTCCTGACCGAATCGATCGAGCACGCGTCGACGCTGTCCGCTCAGGTGGAGAGCGCAACACAACTCGACGAACTCGACGTCGCACGCATGACGCTGCCGATGTTGGCCGATGGCGTCGACCTCGGCGGCTTGTACGAGCTCGCCGCCACGCTCGCAGAACAGGGTGTCCGATGACTCGACCAGCCGCAACCGAACTCGACGTCGACCGCATCCTCACCGACCCCGCATCGCGGATCGTCGTGGTCTGCGGCGCAGGCGGTGTCGGGAAGACGACCACCGCAGCAGCGATGGCTCTGCGTGCCGCCGAACAGGGCAGGCGAGTCGTCGTGCTGACCATCGATCCGGCTCGTCGGCTGGCTCAGGCCCTTGGGCTCGGCGACCTCGACAACAGTCCGCAGCCGGTGAAATTGGGTGCCGGTGCCAAGGGCGAACTGCACGCGATGATGCTGAACATGCGGCGCACGTTCGACGAGATGGTCATCGAACATTCGACGCCGGAAAAGGCGGCTCAGGTTCTGGCCAACCCGTTCTATCAGACTGTGGCGTCGTCCTTTTCGGGCACGCAGGAGTACATGGCGATGGAGAAGCTGGGGCAGCTGTCCCTCGACGCGTCGTGGGACCTGATCGTCGTGGACACTCCCCCGTCGCGCAACGCGTTGGATTTCCTCGACGCACCGCAACGGCTCGGGTCGTTTCTCGACGGGCGTTTCATCCGGCTGCTGACCGCTCCCGGACGAGGAATCACCCGGGTCGTCACCAGCGCGATGAGCCTGGCGATGCGCGGAGTCTCGACCGTCATCGGCAGCCAAATGCTGTCCGACGCTTCGGCTTTCGTGCAATCACTGGATTCGATGTTCGGCGGGTTCCGCGAACGCGCTACGCGCACATACCAATTGCTCCGCGAGGACGGCACCAGTTTCCTCGTCGTCGCCGCAGCCGAGCCCGACGCATTGCGCGAGGCCGCGTTCTTCGTCGAGCGACTTTCCGCCGAGAACATGCCGTTGGCCGGACTGGTGGTGAACCGGACGCATCCGACGTTGTCGTCGGTGCAGGCCGATCACGCAGCGACGGCCGCCGATCTGTTGGACCGAATCGACGATCCCGGTGCCGAACTGACTGCTGCGGTGCTGCGCATCCACGCTCAGCGCGCGGTGACCGCGGCGCGCGAGGTGCGGTTGCTCAAACGCTTCACCGGCGCGCACCCCCGCGTGCCCATCGTCGGTGTTCCGTCTCTGCCGTTCGAGGTCTCGGACCTCGCCGCACTACGCGCGGTGGCCGACCAGCTGACCCGCAGAGGCTGATCGGCCCTGCCTCGACAGGCGGTCAGATCGCCGCCTGCTGCTGACGCTGCGTCTCGAAGAATTCGGACCAGGAGTCGACCTCGGGGTGCTGCTTGAGCAGTGCCCTGCGCTGCCGCTCGGTCATGCCACCCCACACGCCGAACTCGACGCGGTTGTCGAGGGCGTCCGCACCGCACTGCATCAGAACCGGGCAGTGCCGGCAGATGGTCGCGGCCTTGCGCTGCGCTGCGCCCCGGACGAACAGCTGGTCCGGATCCGTGCCCTTGCACCGAGCGTGTGACACCCAAGCGATACGTGCTTCTGCTTCCTCTACATCGAGTCGCGTCGGCGCGGTTGTCGTGTGCATGGCGGATCCCCTTTGCGTCTCGGTCGCCCTCACTGGGCGTCCTGGAGGCTCCGAGCAGTTTGTACCTCGGTGTCGAAGCACAAATTCTAGGAGCTGCCCCACATTCATTATCAAGTGTTATGCGAATCACACTGTGCTCATAATTTAGGTAAACCCGGCCCCGAATGCAAGACGGTGAGGTCACATTTCTGGTACGGGCGTCCCGAGCAGGGGCGCAGCGCACAATGCATGCACGGCACTGCCGATCCGAACGAGGCACACGTACGCTGTGCTCTGTGTCAGTTGGAAAAACCGTGGCGAAGCTCGCCGGATGTTCAGCACTCGCCGGTGCATTGCTCGCCGGCGTGATGTTCCCCTTGGCCGGCGGGTTCGGGTTCGCGTCCAACCGCGCCGCCGATACCGTCGACAACGTCTCGGCCGAGTTGGTCGAGGGGGACGTACCTGCAGTTTCGACGATGACCGACGTCAACGGCACCCCGATCGCGTGGCTGTACGAACAGCGCCGCTTCGAGGTGCCGAGCGACAAGATCTCCAACGAGATGAAGCTGGCCATCGTCTCCATCGAGGACCGGCGCTTCGCGGAGCACCAGGGCGTCGACTGGCAGGGCACGTTGCGCGCGTTCCTGACCAACACCACCAGCGGCCAGGTCCAGCAGGGTGCATCGACCATCGACCAGCAGTACGTGAAGAACTACCAGCTGTTGGTCGTCGCGAAGACCGACGCCGAGCGACGTGCCGCCATCGAGACCACGCCCGCCCGCAAGATCCGTGAGATCCGGATGGCGTTGACGCTCGACAAGGAACTGACCAAGGACGAGATCCTCACCCGCTACCTCAACCTGGTGCCGTTCGGTAACGCCTCCTTCGGCATCCAGGACGCAGCTCAGACGTACTTCGGCATCGATGCCAGCCAGCTCAGCGCCGTCCAGGCCGCGATGCTCGCCGGCATGGTCCAGTCCAGCTCGGCCCTCAACCCGTACACCAACGAAGAGGGCGTGATCGAGCGCAGGAACACCGTGCTCGACACGATGATCCAGAACCTCCCCGAGCGCGCGGCCGAGCTCACCGCACTCAAAGCCGAGCCCCTCGGCGTGCTGCCCGTCCCCCAGACCCTGCCCCGCGGCTGCATCGCGGCAGGAGACCGAGGATTCTTCTGCGACTACGCGTTGCAGTACCTCGCACAGGCCGGAATCAGCCAGGAGCAGATCGACAAGGGCGGGTACCTCATCCGCACGACACTCGACCCTGCAGTGCAGAACTCCACCAAGGCCGCCCTGGTCAGCAACACCAGTCCCACGCTCGACGGCGTGGCGACGGTGATGAACGTCGTCGCCCCGGGCCAGGACCAGCACCGCGTCCTGGCGATGGGCAGCAGCCGCACCTACGGCCTCAACGCCGACGCCGACGAGACCGTGCAGCCGCAACCGCACTCCCTCGTGGGCAACGGAGCCGGCTCCATTTTCAAGATCTTCACCACAGCCGCCGCCATGGAACGCGGCTTGGGCACCAGCGCAACGCTGCAGGTCCCCAAGCGCGTGGAGGTGAAGGGCGTCGGCGACGGTGGTGCTCGTAATTGCCCGGCCTCCACCTACTGCGTGGAGAACGCGGGCAACTACCCACCCGCGCTGTCGATCACCGACGCGTTGGCTCAGTCCCCCAACACTGCTTTCGTCAAGCTGATCGAGTCCGTCGGCGTCACGCCGACGGTCGACATGGCCGTCCGTCTCGGCCTGCGCTCGTACACCGACCCGGGTTCCTCGGGTGCCGAGCAGTCGATGGCCGATTTCCAGAAGAGTCAGAACCTCGGCTCGTTCACCCTCGGACCCACCTGGGTGAACCCGCTGGAGCTGTCCAACGTGGCCGCGACCTTGGCTTCCGGTGGCAAATGGTGCCCACCCACCCCGATCGACTCGATCTTCGACCGCGACGGCAAGCCGGTTCCCGTCGCTCACCAGGCCTGCGAGCAGGTCGTCGAACCCGGTCTGGCGAATACCCTGGCCAACGCTATGAGCAAGGACGACCAGGCCGGTGGCACGTCCGCATCTGCAGCTGCCTCGGCCGGCTGGAACCTGCCGATGTCCGGCAAGACCGGCACCACGGAGTCGAACCGATCCTCGGGCTTCCTCGGGTTCACCAACAATTACGCCGCCGCCGTGTACACCTACGGCGACTCACCGACGCCCAGCGAGATCTGCTCGTTCCCGCTTCGGCCCTGTGGTTCGGGAAACCTGTACGGCGGTAACGAACCCGCGAGAACCTGGTTCGACGCGATGAGCCCGATCGCCACCAACTACGGGCCCGTCCAACTTCCACCGGTCGATCAGAAGTACGTCCGCGGCTCGGCCAACGGACAGGTACCCGACGTCACCGGCCAGAGCCAGTCGTCCGCGACGTCCACGCTGCAGGGTGCGGGCTTCCAGGTGACAGCGGTGACGACGGCCGATCAGGCTGCGCGCGGGACCGTGGTGTCGACGTCACCGTCGGGCAGCGCGGTTCCAGGATCGAACATCACGATCTATGTCAGTGACGGATCGGTTCGCCCGGCACCGGCTCCGGCCCCTGCCCTGCCGCCGGGTATCCAGATACCGGACCTGCCGCCGGGTATCCAGATACCGGCAATCCCGGGGCTCACCGCTCCTCGCTGAGCGGCTTCGCCGCATGTGAGTGGAACTTCGTAGTGGACTACGAGGTTCCACTCACATGGGTGGTCACAAACGGTCTTTGACGGCCTTCGACAGTCGGGATCCATCGGCCTTACCGGCGGCGAGTCCCGTCGCGATCTTCATGACCTGACCCATCTGCTTCATGGCCGGTCGCTCACCCAATTCCTCGGCAACCTGGGCGATGGCGGTGTCGACGATGGTGGCCAGTTCCTCGTCCGTCAGCGGGGTGGGCAGGTACTCGTTGATGATCTGCGCCTCGGCGTGCTCGTTGGCGGCAAGTTCACCACGGCCGTTCTGCGTGTAGATCTCGGCCGATTCGCCGCGCTTCTTCGATTCCTTCGCCAGCACCTTCAGGACGTCGTCGTCGGTCAGTTCGTGGGCCTCCTTGCCGGAGACCTCCTCGGTCTGAATGGCGGCGAGGATCATGCGCAGCGTTGCCAGCCGGAGCTTGTCCTTCGCTTTCATCGCTGTGGTCAGGTCGGTTCGGATACGGGCCTTGAGTTCGGACATGGCAGAAACGCTACGCGGCCCAGCCGTCGGCTCGCGCGTCCATATCGGCTTGCTGCCGTATCGTGGACTGGGTGGCCGTTCACTTGAGTCCCTCGTTACTGCCAACCTCGGCGCAACTGCGCAACGCCTCCTCACAACTGCGCAGCGCTTCCACGCAGCTGCGGTCGGTTGCCGAGCACACGCGCGACGTCGTCAGAGCGGCACCGCTCAAGAGCTCGGTGATCGGGACGGCGGGTGCTGCGGCCTTGGGCATCGGCTACGCCACCCTCGTCGAGCGCAACGCGTTCACGCTCCGTGAGACGTCGATGGCGGTGCTCGAGCCCGGCTCCGCAACGCTGCGAGTGCTGCACATCAGCGACCTGCACATGATGCCGGGCCAGCGGATGAAGCAGAACTGGCTCCGCGAACTGGACCGCCTCGAGCCCGACCTCGTGGTCAACACCGGCGACAATCTGTCTCACCAACGCGCCGTTCCCAGCGTCGTCCAGGCCCTCGGGCCGCTGCTGTCGCGTCCCGGACTGTTCGTGTTCGGCAGCAACGACTACTTCGCGCCCAAGCCGAAGAACCCCTTCAAGTACTTCGACAAGAACCACAAGCGCACTACGGGCGACTCCCTGCCGTGGCGTGACCTGCGGGCTGCGTTCTCCGAACGCGGCTGGCTCGACGTGACGCATGTCCGCCGCGAACTCGAGGTCGCCGGAGTCCGGATCGCATCGGCGGGCGTCGACGATCCGCACCTGAAGCGCGATCGCTACGACACCATCGCCGGCCAGCCGAACCCGTTGGCAGATTTGCGCCTCGGCATCACCCACTCCCCGGAGCCACGGGTGTTGGACAAGTTCGCGCAGGACGGTTACGACCTCGTCCTCGCCGGGCACACCCACGGCGGCCAGCTGTGCTTGCCGTTCTACGGTGCGCTGGTGACGAACTGCGAGATCGACCGCTCCCGGGTCAAGGGTCCGTCCAAGTGGGGCGCGCACACTCAGCTCCACGTGTCGGCCGGTCTCGGGACGTCGCCGTACGCGCCTGCCCGCTTCTGCTGCCGCCCCGAAGCAACCCTGATCACGCTCACTCCTGCTCCCAGAAAGGGCCCGAAGGACGTCTCCGACGAGGGCGTTTCGCGTTCTGAGGCAGTCGTGAGTTAGACTTCTCCAGCGGTACACGGGGTGTGGCGCAGCTTGGTAGCGCGCTTCGTTCGGGACGAAGAGGTCGTGGGTTCGAATCCCGCCACCCCGACAGTTGGATGATGATCAGGACCCGCTCGATTCACTTGAGCGGGTCCTTTTTCGTTGTCGGGTCGGCGTACTGTGAGTCGTCCTTGCTCGGAACCAGCGAACGGATCTCACGCCCCATGCCGACCCCCACCCGCGTTCATGTCACCCATCGGTTCGCTTCGTCTCCCGACGTCGTCTTCGCGGCGCTGTCCGAACATGAGAACCTCGGCCCGTTGTTCTTGGCCAAGATCCGCCGGGTGCGCGACGGAGACACCTCACGCAACGGCGTCGGATCGGTCCGTAGTCTGAAGCTGGGGCCACTGCCAGCGTTCGAGGAGACCACAACCGTCTCCGAGCCGAGCACCCTCATCGAGTACCGCATCACCAAAGGTGGCCCGCTGCGCGGTCATTGGGGTGTGCAGAAGCTGACCCCCACCACTGACGGCGGTACCGAACTCGACTACACAATTGGATTCGACGCCCCGATCCCCGGTCTCGCCGCGATCGTCGGCAAGGCACTGACGTCGAGCATCTCGAAGAACCTGCCGCGCTTGGCTCGGTAGCACTGCCGCACAACGACAAGACCCCGATCGATGGTCTCGATCGGGGTCTCGTCGTGTGCTCAGCTGGACGCAGCGCGCAGCTTCTCCAACAGTGGGCCGGCCGCCTCGGCCAGGAAGCGCTCCTGAGTTTCGTCGCCCACCTGAACCAGGGCGATGTCGGTGTAACCGGCCTCCCAGTACGGCTTCACGGCCTCGACGATGGCGTCCAGGTCCGGTCCGCACGGGATCGTATCGGCCACATCCTCTTTCCGTACGAACTTGGTGGCTCCCGCGAACCCGGCGGTCGTCGGCAGGTCTGCGTTGACGGCCCAGCCACCGGCGAACCAGCGGAATCGGTCGTGTGCGCGATCGATGGCGGCATCCTTGTCCGGGTCCCACGAAATGGGGATCTGACCGATGGAGCGCGCCGGCCCTTCGTGGTTGTCCGACCACGCCTTGACGAGATCGGCGTCCGGCTCGGTGGCGATGAGATGATCGCCGTACTCGGCGAACCGCGCCACGGCCTTCTCGCCGCCGGCGGCGATGCCGATCGGGACCCCGCCCTCGGGCAGGTCCCAGATCCGAGCCGAGTCGACGCGAAAGTGCTTGCCCTCGTAGGTGACCAGGCCACCGGCGTGCAGCGCGCGGATGATCTCGAGTGCCTCGACGAACATATCCTGACGCTTGTCGATGGAGGGCCAGCCCTCACCGACGACGTGCTCGTTGAGGTTCTCGCCGCTGCCCAGGCCGAGGGTGAAACGTCCGTCGGCCAGGATCTGCAACGTCGCGGCCTTCTGGGCGACGACGGCCGGGTGGTACCGGATGATCGGGCACGTCACGTACGTCATCAGCTCGACGCGCTCGGTGGCCTGCGCGACCGCACCCAGCGTCGTCCACGCGTAGGGAGAGTGGCCCATGGACGAGAGCCACGGCGAGTAGTGGTCACTGCTGACCTCGAAGTCGAAGCCGACTTTCTCGGCTCCGACGGCGTACTTCACCAGCTCTTTGGGACCGCTCTGCTCGGTCATCAACGTGTATCCGAAATTGGTCATGCTGTTCTCCTAAATTGTTGCGACGGAACCGGCGTCGACTCGGTAGTTGGATCCGTTGACGAAGGACGCGCGGTCCGAGCACAGGAACGTGATCACCGAGGCCACTTCCTCGGGTTCGCCGCGGCGTCCCAGTTCCATGTACGGACGCTCCTCGTCGAGGAAACTCTCGATGGCACCGTCTCTGTCGGTGCCCTTCTCCTCGGCTCGCTTGTCCATCATCGCGTCGGTCATCGGGGTGTGGATGAATGCCGGGGAGACCGCGTTGACCAACAGGCCCTCCGACGCGTAGCTGCGCGAAAGCCCCTTGGCCAGAGCCAGAACACCGGCTTTGGCCGAGCAGTACGGCAATTCGTCGTCGTACGGCTGCACGGCGTCCTCGGACGTCAACAGCACGATGCGCCCCCATCCACCGCGCCGGAGGGCGGGGAGGAACGCGCGCAGTAGACGGACCGGGCCCATCAGGTCGATGTCGAGGGTCGAGCGCCACCCTTCCTCGTCGATCTCGTGGAACAGCCCCTGAGCGCCGGTGACGCCCGAGGATTGCACCAGAATGTCGATGTCGCCCACTGCCTGCTGCGTGCGCACTGCCAGGTTCTCGACGGCCTCGGTGTCGGTCACGTCTGCGGCGAACGCGAACAGTTGCCCTTCCGCTGCACCGAGTTTCGCGGCGGCCTCGTCGAGCGAACTCTGGTCCTTGTCGCTGACGACCACACGGACGCCCTCGGCCAGCAGCAGCTCCGCAGTGTGCCACCCGATGCCGGAGTCGGCTCCGGTCACCAGTGCGGCTCTACCGTCGATTCCCAAATCCATTCGATCCCACTTTGCGCTAGAGGTCGGTTGTCAGGCAGTGGCGTCGTGCGAGCGCGCGATGGTCAGCGCTGCATTCACCAGGGCCAGGTGGCTCAAGCCCTGCGGGAAGTTACCCAGAAACGACCCATCCGAAGCATCGATCATTTCGCTGTACAGTCCGACGTCGTTGGACATTTCCACCAGCTGATCCATCAGGGCCGTGGCCTCGTCGTCTCGGCCGACGCACGACAGCGCCGATACTCGCCAGAACGCGCAGGCCACGAACGTGACCTCTTCCTCGGACACTCCGCTGTAGCGGTACATCAACGGCCCGGCACCGAGCTCCTCACCGAGCGCGTCGATAGTGGCCGAAAGGCGTTCTCCGCGATCGAAATTCATCTCTGCTGCCAACAGCACCGACGCATCGAGCCCGTCGGCACCCGGGTACGCGAGGTAGGTCTGCCGCTCCTCGGACCAGCACTCGGTTTCGATGTACCGCCGTATGCACTCCTTCTCGGCCTTCCACCGATCCGGTATGCCCGGGATCTCGCCGGCTTCGGCCAGGTGCACTGCGCAGTCCAGCGCCTGCCAGCACCCCAGCTTGGAGCTCGTGTAGTGCTGCTCCACCTCGAGCTCCCAGATACCGGCGTCCTTGCGCTGCCATGAGTCGCAGGCCTCGTCCGCGATAGTCGCGAGCAGCCGACCGGTCTGCGCGTCGAGGATGTTGCCTGCGTCCACGTACTGCCGAATGATCGAGAACAGGTCTCCGAAGATCATCAGCTGGAGTTGGTCCGCCGCGGCGTTACCGTTGACCACCGGTCCGATGCCGCGCCAGCCGGGTACGTCGGGCTGCTCCGTCCCACCTGGCAATTCGCCGCCGAGAGTGTAGAACACGTTGACCAACGGATCGTTGCCTCGAATGACTTTCAGCAGCCACGCAACGGCGGCGTGAATTTCCTCGCGCAGACCGAACCGTTGCAGCGCCCGAATGGTGTACGCGGCGTCGCGAACCCAGGCATAGCGGTAGTCCCAGTTCTTTCCGCCCGTGCGATTCTCGGGCAGTGACGTGGTCGCTGCGGCAGCGATAGCTCCGGATGGGCTGTGCAGCAGTAATTTCAACGCCAATGCGCTGCGAGCGACATGCTCCGCCCACGGGCCCTCGTACGAGAACTCGTCCGACCAGACGCGCCAATTGTCGATGGTCCGGTCGATGCCCTCGTCCAGGTGCTGAGGATCCGGGAGCGGCAGTGGTTCGTTCTCGGTTCCGACCACGCCGATGACGTGCCGCGAACCCGAGTGAGTGGTGAAAACGCCGCTGATGTCACGGTCCGCAAGTTGCACGTCCTCGATACCCAATGTTCTTACTGCCAAGGTCAATCCGTCGACACGCAGAACGGTTCCGTGCTCGGTGTCGTACGCCCATGGAGACGCGATGCCGAGCATGGTGCCCGGTGCAACCGACCACGCCATCTCCACCGATCCGTCGAGTCCGTCGACGCGCCGCGCCAGCTCCCACGGCAACCGCCCGGCTACACCGGTGTTCAGGGAGTCGGTGATCCGAACGGTCCCGGCGTCGGTGCGAAACGTAGTGCTGAGAACATTTGTGCCAGGCACGAATTCACGCTCGACCGTGAACTCGTCTTTGGGCGAGAGTTCGATGTAACCACCGTGTGGGGCATCGAGCAGCGACGCGAACGGCGGTGGTGAATCGAGATTGGGCACCGGAAACCAATCGATGCGGCCGTCGTCGGCGATCATGGCCACGGTTCGGCCGTCACCGATCGCACCGTAACTTTCGATCGGTACGTACCCGTCGACCCTCGGACAAGGCTTTCGGAAATTGCTCAAGCACTTGCCTTGTCGGCGAGGATCGGGCTCTCGGCGAGGCGTTCCAGCAGATCGGCCGGATCGTCGAACACGGCCACCGCACCCGCGTCGAGCAGCTCTGCGCGCGAGATCCCGCCACTGAGCACACCGAGGGCCCGCACTCCTGCTCGGCCCGCGGATTCGATGTCCCACACGCTGTCTCCCACCATGATCGCGTGTTCGGCCCGGACGCCGGCGCGCTCGAGCGCAACAGCGATGATGTCGGGCTCCGGCTTCGCCACCTCGGCGTCCTCGCCGGATGTCACCACCGCTACCGAATCCTCGACCTCGAGCAGGTCACGCAACGTCGACAGCTCGGACTCCGGCGCGGACGTCGCAAGCACTACGGTGACCTCGCGAATACTCAGGTCTGCCAAAAGCTCCCGCGCGCCCGGCAGGATTTCCAAGGTCTTCGAGGCCGCCGCGTAGTACTCCCCGTGCAGGGTCTTCGCTTCCTGCGCGAGCGCACTGTCGGACGAACCGACCAACGCCTCCAACAACTTCGACCCATCCATACCGATGCTGCGATGTATGCGCCACGACGACACTTCGTGACCGGCGTCGCGGAATGCACGGGACCACGCGTCGACATGGACGTAATTGGAATCGACGAGTGTGCCGTCGATATCGAACAACACCGCGTCGACCTTCGGAACACTTTCAGACATGGGCATCCGAATACCCATGGGCTGTGCACGCAAACAAAACGGGCCCCTCACCACCGGTGAGGGGCCCGAGTCGAACTCAGGTTTCAGCTGGCCTGCGCCTGCCACATCCAGTGCAACTGCTCGAGCCGAGCAGTGATGGCGATGAGCAGGTCCTGCGTCACCGGGTCTGCGTCCGCAGTATCGGCGACGCGTCCACGCAGCCGGTCGACGACGGCAGCGATATTGTCGACGATGGCCGGCACCACTTCACTGTCCTGCGTCCACCCGGCTCCGAATCCCTTGGTTCCTGCCGTCGAGGAGACGGTGGCTGCCCGACCGTCCGGGCTGACACCGATCGCGGTGGCACGCTCGGCCGCCTGATCGGTGAATTCACGTGCAGCAGTGACCAATTCGTCTAGCTCGAGGTGCACGGACCGGAAGTTCTTGCCGATCACGTTCCAGTGCGCCTGCTTCGCGATGAGCGAGAGATCGATCAAGTCGACGACGGTGCCCTGCAGAGCGTCGCCCGCGATCTTCTGCTGACCTGCGTCGAGGGTGCTGGTGATGGGGTTCGTCATGATGTGGCCTCCCTGCCGTTGTACGACGGTGTGCATCGCACGCCATTATTGTGCTTCCGTCTGTATTGCACAACGGTGGCACCCCGTCGGTTGTTCCGGAATCGGCGTCGTTGTGACGCCGATCCCAGGAACGACCGAGTCAGACCTTGGCGGCCTCGTCGGCAGGATCGTCGATCGCGCCGGCACCGGTGGTCGGAGCGGTCTCGTTCTGCTGCGACCGAACACCTTCCTCGACCTTCTTGCCGAGCTCGGGGTCGACATTGGTCCAGTACTCGAACACTCGGCTCAGCACCGGCTCGCTGACGCCGTTGAGGACGTGTCCGACGATGTTTCCGACCAGACGCTCGCGCTGCGCATCGTCCATGACCTCGCGGACCAGGGCTCCCGCTTGCACGAAGTCGCCGTCCTCGGGGTGCTCGATGTAGCCGGTACGTACGAAGCGAGGTTCGAAGTCCCACGCTCCGTCGTCGCCGTACTTGTTCGTGTCCGCCGACGGGCCGCCGAAGGAGTTCGGCGCGTAGACGGGCGTCTCCGGAGAGTTGAACGAGTACCGCATGTTGCCGTCCTTGGAGTACGAGTTGACCTCGGACTTCGGGGCGTTGACCGGCAGCTGCGCGTAGTTCGCTCCGATGCGGTACCGGTGTGCGTCCGCGTAGGAGAACACACGGCCGAGCAGCATCTTGTCGGGGCTGAAGCCGATGCCGGGCACGGTGTTGGACGGCTCGAACGAGCTCTGCTCGATCTGCGCGAAGAAGTTCTCCGGGTTGCGGTTCAAGGTCATCTTGCCGACCTCGATGAGCGGGTAGTCCTTCTGCGACCAGACCTTGGTGAGGTCGAACGGGTTGTACTTGTAGTTCTCGGCCTCGTCGTACGGCATGAGCTGGACCTTCAGGGTCCAACTGGGGAAGTCGCCGTTCTTGATGGACCCGAACAGATCCTGACGGTGATGGTCGGGTGACGTGCCCGCCACCTCGTCGGCCTTGTCCTGCGTCAGGAAGTCGATGCCCTGATCGGTCTTGAAGTGGAATTTGACCCAGGTCTTGGTGCCGTCCTCGGCGATGAGCTGGTACGTGTGCGAACCGAAGCCGTCCATGTGGCGGAACGACTTCGGGATGCCGCGGTCACCCATGAGCCACGTGACCTGATGCGCCGACTCGGGCGAGAGGGTCCAGAAGTCCCACTGCATGTTGTTGTCGCGGAGACCGGAGTCGGGCATGCGCTTCTGGCTGCGGATGAAGTCCTGGAACTTGATCGGATCCTTGACGAAGAAGATCGGCGTGTTGTTGCCGACGAGGTCCCAGTTGCCTTCCTCGGTGTAGAACTTCAGCGAGAAGCCGCGCGGATCGCGCCAGGTGTCGGGGCTACCCTGCTCGCCGGCGACAGTGGAGAACCGTGCCAGCATCTCGGTCTTGGCGCCGGGCTGCAGCGCCTTCGCCTTCGTGTACTTGCTGATGTCACCGGTGATCTCGAGCTCGCCGAACGCGCCCGCGCCCTTGGCATGCACGACGCGCTCCGGGACCCGCTCGCGGTTGAACTGCGCCATCTTCTCGATCAGGTAGTGATCGTGTAGCAGGATCGGGCCCTGCGCACCGGCGGTGAGCGACTGGTCGTCGCTGGCCACGGGGATTCCCGAATTGCTGGTGGTGGGCTTGCTGATGGTCGGCTTGGTCATACGAAGCCTCCTGGTGGCTGTATCGCGTCCGAGGGCTGTCCCGGACGAAAACTGTGCGGCCGAGGGCGCGGCCGGTTCCTCATCGGGGATGCCCGTACTCACGCGACATAAACCCTGAGCTCGACCACCAGCATGCCACTAATCTGTACTAAGTCAAGAAACGGATCGCCGTCAGGGCACCAGCCGCGCCTCGCCCGTCCGCATCGAACCCGACACGATCTGCAACCCGAAATACGTGCCCGACGGCATCCAGCGATCGAGCGTCGGCCCTGACGCATCCACCCTCACCCGGGCCAACCTGGCTCTCCCCTTCAAGCTGGAGACGCCCACAGCCGATCCGCCGGGCACGGGCTGCGCGAACCCGATCGAACCGCGCATCGGAAATGCCGGACCGAACCCACGGGAGTCGGTCCGGACCGACCACTCCCCTCCACTGACCCCGGCCTTGTTCAGCACGTCGCCGTCGAACTCGGCCAGCACCTTGGGCAGATGCCAGTTGGTCCTGCCGCCGTGCACCGACATCGCGGAATCGACGGCGATGAACGGCACCGACATCCGCGGAATCTTCCCGACGTCCCGGCGCAACACCGGGCTCGCCAGTATCTCGCGGTAGGGACCGACGGGCGACGTCATGTAATCGACGACCATGCACATCGTGATCGGCAACGTCTTCGCCCCGGCGGGAGCGAAATCCGACGACCGGGCGCGATGCCACCAAATCGTGGCCCGGACGTTCGCCGGCCACGGCGCGGCGGGGCTGACCGGCCAATCGGTGCGCTCGGTCTCCGACTCGGCGACGCTCCACATCAGGAGTCCCTCCCCACGACGGTCAGCGGCAGGCGCAGCGCGCCCGGCGCAGTCACCGGCACCACCGGGTTGGACGGCTGCACCGGTGCCACCTCGACGTAACCCGAGCCGACGGCAGGCCTGCGGTCCGGCTCACCCTTGTTGGGCCACAACGCCATTGCCCGCTCGGCCTGCGCGGTGATGGTCAGAGACGGATTGACGCCGAGGTTGGCGCTGACGGCAGAACCGTCGAGCACGTGCAAGCCCTCGTACCCGTACACCCGCTGATAGCCGTCGATCACGCCGGTATTCGGTGAATCACCGATGGCGCAGCCGCCGAGGAAGTGCGCGGTCATCGGGATGTTGACGATCTCGGCGATCGACCCGCCCGGATCGCCGCCGATCTTGTCGGCGAGCAACCTGATGGCCGTGTGCCCCTGCGGAATCCACTGCGGCGGCGGATCGCCCGCCCCGGGCCGACTCGTCAGTCGACGCCCGAACGGCCCCTTCTTGGAGCCGAGTTCGAGGGAGTTGTCGTCGGTCTGCATCACCAGAGCGATGACGGTGCGTTCGGACCACCGATGGACCGACAGACTGCGGGCCGCCGCGCCGGGGTGACGCAGCGCCACACCGAGCGTCTTCAGAATCCGCGGCATCTTGCCGCCACCGTCGCTCAGAACGGTCTGAAGCAGCCCGATCGCGTTGCTGCCCTTGCCGTATCGCACCGGTTCGATGTGCGTGTGATCGTCCGGGTGGAACGACGAGGTGATCGCCACTCCCTCGTGGTAGTCGACCTCGCGTCCGCGCGCCGTTGCGGCCAGCACGGCCTCGGAGTTGGTACGTACCAACGAACCGATCTTGTTCGACAGCCGCGGCAACGAGCCCTTCTCCTTGGCGGCGAGCATGAGCTTCTGCGTTCCGTAGGTGCCGGCCGAGAAGACCACCTGATCGGCGGTGATCGTCTTCTCCTTGCGGCGCAGCTTGCCGCCGGTGCGGCGCGTCACGACGTCGTAGCCGCTGCCGTTCGAGCGGACGTCCACGACGGTCGTCAGCGGAAGGATGTGTGCGCCTGCATGTTCGGCGAGGTAGAGGTAATTCTTGACGAGGGTGTTCTTCGCCCCTACGCGGCACCCCGTCATGCACGAACCACACTCGGTGCACCCGGTCCGCTCGGGGCCTGCACCACCGAAGAACGGGTCGGGTGCGGTCTTGCCACGGTCACCGAAGTAGACGCCCACCGGAGTCGAGGTGAACGTGTCGCCCACGCCCATGTCCTCGGCGACCTCCTTCATGACCTTGTCCGAGGCAGTGATCGTCGGGTTCGTCTCGACACCGAGCATCCGACGCGCCTGGTCGTAGTACGGATTCAGCTCACGCTTCCAGTCCGTGATGGCACCCCACTGCGGGTCCTCGAAGAACTTCGTCGGCGGCTGGTACAGCGTGTTGGCGTAGTTGAGCGAGCCTCCGCCGACGCCTGCCCCCGCCATCACCAGCACGTCGGGCAACAGGTGAATACGTTGGACGCCGTAGCAGCCGAGCGCCGGAGCCCACAGGTACTTGCGCAAACGCCAACTGGTCTTGGGCAATTCGTGATCGGCGAACCGTCGGCCGGATTCCAGCACCGCCACCCGGTAGCCCTTCTCGACGGCTCGCAGCGCGGCGACGCTGCCGCCGAAACCGGAGCCGATGATCAGTACGTCGTAGTCGCTCATGCGGAAACCGCCTTCTTGTCTGATTCACGGGTGTCGGAGACGAGTCGGTAATTCGAGGTGTCGAACGTTCGCGTCTTGTTGCGGAACCGGAACGTGTACGTGGGCCACATCGTCGAGTTGCGTCCGTTGGCGTCGAGGTACCAGCTCGAGCAGCCACCGGCATTCCAGACTGTGCCGTCGAGGGACGAGTCGACCCACGAGTTGTGCTGCTGCTGAGCGGATTCGGACACCTCGACGGCGGTTGCCCGATGGTCCCGCATCTCGCTGAGCGCCGAGACGACGTAGTTGGCCTGCGACTCGAGCATGTAGACGATAGAACTGTGCCCGAGATTGGTGTTGGGGCCGTACATCAGGAACAGGTTCGGGAACCCGGCGACGGTGGTACCCAGGTGCGCCTGCGGGCTACCGCCCCAACGCTCCGCGAGCGTACGACCGTCGCTGCCGCGCAACAGATGCGACACCGGCGGTTCGGTGGGGGTGAACCCCGTCGCGAAGATGATGGTGTCCACCTCGTAGTTGCGGCCCGACGCGTCGACGACGCCGTTCTCGGTCACCGACGTCAGGCCCGATGTCACCAGGTCCACGTCCGGTCGATCCAGCGTCCGCAGCCAATCGTTGGACAGAAGAAGGCGTTTGCAGCCGGGTGCGTAGTCCGGGGTCAGAGCCGCCCGCTTCGTCGGGTTCTTGACCTGACGCTTCAGGTTCGCTTTGGCGAACACCTTCACCGCGGGCAGCATCCACGGGTTGTCGGCCAGGACGGTCACGTATGCCTCGCGGTACCCGTAGATGATGCCGCGAACCGCGCGGTGAGCCGCGGGCACCTTCTCGTACAGAGTCCGCTCGACCCGGCCGATGGTGCGGTCCAGACGTGGGATGACCCACGCCGGTGTGCGTTGAAAGACGGTGAGCCGCTGGGCCTTGTCGACGATCTCGGGCACGAACTGCACCGCCGACGCTCCGGTGCCGATCACGGCGGCCCGCTCCCCGGTGAGATCGTGCTGGTGGTTCCACGTCGCCGAGTGGAACACAGTTCCCTGGAATGTGTCGATGCCCGGCACGTCCGGGATCTTCGGCGTCGACAGTGCTCCGGTCGCGGCCACGAGAACTCTGACGCTCGCCGCACCCTTCGAGGTCTGCACGGTCCACCGCTGGTCGGTGTCACTCCAATCGGCCGACAGCAGTTCGCAATCGGTGACGATGCGGTCCCGCAGGTTCAGACGATCGACCACGGAACGGAGGTAGTCGAACAGCTCCGGTTGGCGCGCGAAGGTGTGGCTCCACTTCGGGCTCGGCGCGAACGAGAACGAGTACAGCGACGTCGGGACATCGCACGCACACCCGGGGTAGGTGTTGTCCCGCCATGTGCCACCCACCTCGGATGCGCGTTCGATGACAGTCACGTCGGCACTCGGATCAGCGGCGAGGATCTTCGCCACCGCGGCGAGGCCGGCAAAACCGGCTCCGACGACGAGCACGTCGAGTTGTTGAGGCAGTGCAGAATTCACGAGTCCATCACCTTTTCGGACCAGACAGGGAGGAGCCGTCCGCGCAGCTGCGCGTCGGCTTCGGGGGTACGGAACAAAGCCGATACAGCGAGCCCGCGTGCCAGCTCGACGCTCAGCTCGATGGACTCGGTGGACATGCGGCTACCCATGACGATCTGAGCGCCGCTCTGAATGGCCTCGGCGACGCGTCGTTCGAGCGGAACCATCGCCTCGTGCAGAGCCGGATCGGTACGAGCCGCGACCCACAGCTCGAGCGCGGCATAGAACAGCGGGCCCGAGAACGCGTCGACAAGGATCTCGGGTCCACGTTCCGGATCGGGCTCGGCTTCCAAGATTTCGGACAGGCGGCGGTCGACGAGATGCTCGACGGCAGCGGTCACCAACGTCTCCTTGGTCGGGAAGTGGTGCAGCTGCGCTCCACGGGATACTCCGGCACGACGCGCGATCTCCTGCGTGCTGGTCTTCGCGAAACCCAGCTCGACGAGGCACTCGATGGCTGCATCGAGCAACTTCGCGCGGGTCCCCGCGGTGCGTTCGGCCTGCGTGCGGCGCGGGGTAGGCGCGCCGTCGCCGAGCTCTGTGTCGGTAGTCACACTTTGCACAGTAGCGTCAAAACAACAAACAGTCCAGCCTGACTTTAAGTTTCGTTACTCCGCTCATCCGCCCTCAGGACCGCCGACAGACCCGCGCGAACTTCCCGGACGAAGTAGTCGCGCCGTTCGAGCGAAGGGAAGTGACCGCCGGCGTCGGGTGCCCGCCATCGAACGATGCGCCGGTACCTCTCCTGGGCCCATGGCCGCGGGCACTTCGCAATGTCCCGGGGATATGTGGTGATCGCGGTCGGGACATCGACGCGGAGGTCCGGGTCGAGTGAGTGGTGGCTTTCGTAGTAGATGCGGGCCGACGACGCCCCGCTACGTGTCAACCAGTACAGGGTGACGTTGTCGAAAAAGGCCGTGCGAGAGATCGTCTCGAACGGACTGCCCTCGGTGTCCGTCCACTCCGCGAACTTGTCGAGAACCCAGGCCAACAGCCCGACCGGGGAATCGACGAGTGAATACCCGATCGTCTGCGGCTGCGTCGCCTGCAGTGTCGCGTAGGCGATGCGATCACGGTCGAACTCTCGGGTGTGCTGAACCCAGCCGAGCTCCTCGGCCGTCAGTCCGTCCGTCGACAACCCGGGGGGTGCTTCGGCATAGGTCGTGTGGATTCCGATGACCCGCTCGGGGAATCGGCCGCCCAGGATCGTGGTGACGACACCTCCCCAATCACCCCCGTGGGCGAGGAACCGGTCGTAGCCCAGACGGCCCATCAGCTCGACCCACGCGGCCGCGATCTTCTCGGTGCCCCACCCTGTCGTCGCAGGTTTATCGCTGAACCCGAAGCCCGGAAGAGACGGGACCACGACATGGAAGGCAGGTGCCGAGAGGTCCGACGGATCGGCCAGGCCGTCGATGATGTCGAGGAATTCGACTACGCTGCCCGGCCAGCCGTGCGTCACGATTAACGGAGTTGCGTCGGTCCGCGGTGAACGACGATGCAGGAAATGAATCCCCACACCCTCGATGGTCGTGCGGAACTGCCCGACTCGGTCGAGCCTCGACTCGAGCGATCGCCAGTCGTATTCGGTGCGCCAGAACTCGATCGCGTCCGTGAGCTCGGTGAGCGGTACCCCCTGCTCCCATCTGCGCGCGCCGGCCACGGTCTCGGATTCGGGCAAGCGAGCCGCGTCGAGCCGTGCACCCAGATCGAACAGGTCGGCGTCGGTTGCGCGCCACTCGAACGGGCGGACATCGGGCTTGTCGACGCGCATCATCAAGGCTCCTTTGGTTACTTGAACCGGCTATGGCAGTTCTAACAGCGCTGACGGCCTGGCGCAACCGGCTAAGGTGGTTCTATGGCAAGGAGCTTCCCCGATTTCCGACCCGGCAATGTCCTGTCGACGGCATTCACCGGAACCCTCACCGAGCGTCGCGGCGATGCCGTCGAACGAATCCCTGTGCCGGAACGGCTCTCCGACTGGTTGACACTCCACGGACTCGCCGTCGAATCCTGCACCGACTCACAGCTCGACGCGGCTCGCGAGCTACGGGAAGCGATCCACCTCTGCGCTACCGCAGCCGCGACTGGAGATCGACTGCCCACTTCCCCCGTTCGCATCTTGAACGACCACAGCCTTCGGGGTCGGGCGTCGGCAATCCTGTCGCCGTCGGGCGTCCGGCAGTGGCAGTTGACGGCTACGACGGCGGTCGAAGACGCCCTCGGTGTCATCGCAGCCGACGCAATCGACATCGTCGCCGGTGAGCGAGACGGCACGTTGGCGTTGTGCGCATCCCCTACGTGCCGCGCAGCGTTCTTCGACACCAGCCAGAGCCGCAGCCGAAAATGGTGCGACATGAATACGTGCGGAAACCGTCAGAAGAAGGCTCGCATGGCGGCCAACCGTGGCACCACATCGTCGCGCTGACATCGGCCACACTGGCATTCGTACGCTGCTTCGACGGAAGGAATACACGATGACCGGTCATTCCGTACGCCCCGAGGACATACTTCCCGACGGAGCCGAAAGAGCGTCGTTCGACGGGCTCCCGATACGGAAAGGCACCGTGGCGGCGTTCGTCGCGAATGCGCACGCGCTCCGCGACGTGGAACCCGGGACCGAGGCTCACGACGAACTGATCGCGACGCTGAAAGAGCTGGCACCGCAGCTGGCGGCCATCGGAATGTTCGAGGTGTTCGAGCCACGGGACCCGCAGATCGCCCACCTGGTGGGCGTCGCGACTCACACCGACTGACCGACAGTTTGTGGCGACTGGCCGCGGGCAATACCCCGGCCATGCCTCTCCCCTCGCACGGCCGCTTCGAGTACTCCCCCATCGTCGATCGGCCTCGGTTCGAGTGGCCGGGCGGCGCGCGTCTCGCGGTGTACGTCGCGGTCAACTGCGAGCACTTTCCCTACGACGACGGACCGCCCGGCCTGGGTTACACGCCCGCGATGGACCAGCCCAACACGTACAACTGGGGCTGGCGTGAGTACGGCAATCGCGTCGGCGGCTTCCGGATCGCAGAAACATTGCAGCAGTGCGGGATTCGGCCGACATTGCTGGTCAACACCGAGGTGTACGAGCACGCCCCGCAGCTGGCCGCGGCGTTCCGAGCGCTCGACGCCGAGGTCGTCGCGCACGGCCGAACGAATGCGGTGCAACCGAACGATCAGGACGAGGACGCCGAACGCCGCTCCATCGAGGATGTCACCGCGGCGATCGAACGACACGAGGGAACACCGCCCCGAGGATGGATGAGCCCCGGTGCCAACCCGAGCCGCGTCACCGAGGACCTCCTCGCGGAGCGCGGTTACCAGTACACCTTGGACTGGCCCGTCGACGACCAACCCGTGTGGCTACAGACCCGCGGCGGCCCGCTGCTCAGCGTCCCGTATCCCCATGAGATCAACGATCTGCCGATGTTCGTCCATCACCATCAGACCGCAGAAGCGTTCGAGCACAACATCATCGGCAGCTTCGACGAACTGAAGGAGAATTCAGCGCGGCAACCGTTGGTGCTCGCAATCTCGGTGCACACCTTCCTCACCGGGCAGCCTTACCGACTTCGACGGTTCCGGGCGGCGCTGAAACATATGACCGACAACAGCGACGGCGTTTGGTTCACCACCCCGGGCGACATAGCGGCGCACTACCGCAGCCTCGTACCTCCACCAGAGACATCCACGCCTGGAATCGGCAAATAGTCGAGCCGTTCGGACCACACCGAGTCCGCCGTGAACGACCGATCGGGAACTTTGATAGTGCCTGCGTCGCAACGTCGATGACCGAGGTCGACCCAGTCCGGAATGGACCCGCAGCTCGGCAGCGCGTGGGTGCACGTGCACGCCACCCCATGCGATGGACGCGGTGACGACAGTCGCCGTCCTCGAGGACGAATGCGAAGTCTCGGCGCAGGAGTGGCCCGAGCACGCTAAGGGTCGGATCGCGCCGTCAGCGGTGCCCGAGACCATCACGTTCCCCGACGAGGTGCCCCGCAACCAGAGCGGAACTCTGTACGAGCGCGCGTTGCGCGCCTGAGTTGTTCACGCGGCTCGCTGTTTTCGTCGATGATAGCTGGGGAGTGGTTGTCTGCGCGGGTCGACGGATTCCGGCGGGATCGCGTACGGGTGTCCGTCGTCGCCCATGATCAGTTGCCAGTCACTGTGGTGGACGAGGCGGTGGCATTCTCCGCAGACCAGTACGAGGTTGTTCAGGTCGGTGTGTCCGCCGTCTTCCCAGAATCTGATGTGGTGGGCTTGGCACCACTGGGCGGGGCGGCCGCACATGACGCAGCAGGTGTCGCGGATGGTCAGGGCGATGCGTTGGTCGTCGCTGGCGAGTCGGGTGGTTCGTCCGAGCGCGAGTGGTACGCCGTGGTGGTCGACGATGACGGGGGTCAGGTCGGCGTCGCAGGTGACCAGCTCGGCGAGGAAGCGACTGATGGGGCCGGTCCAGTCTAAGCGGAACGGCCAGTCCGCGTCGCCCGGCTCGGGGACAGATTTCTGCCCGCCACCATCACCATCGGCTGCAACATCACCACCGGCTGCCGCTTCGCCGCAAGCAGCAGCGCGTCCCCTCTCGGGCACAGACTTCTGCCCGGCACCATCACCATCGTTTTCTGCCGCATCCTGGCGAGCAGCGATATACCCTCGAGCCACTCCATCCGGACGCGAGCCGTTGCTCTCGCCGCCGCTCGAGGAGCTCCCCGCGCCCGTACCGGCGTCGCCCGATCCCGTTGCAGTGCTCCCGGGTTGCTTGTTGCCGCCATGGGCGAGCAAGTCCCGCAGGGGAACGATCAGGTGCACCGACGCCCGCGACCCGCCCGCCGACCCGCGGGCGCTGCCGCGTAGGTGTCGGTCGAGGATCTGATCGAGTGCATCGGCTCGGCGCTTCGACGGGCTACGTGGGTCGCGCTCGCCGCCGGGACCGGGCCGAGGTGCCGTCAACGGCGACAGAGTGGTGAGAAGCTTCTCGGCCAGCAACCGGTCGATGTCGCCACCGACCTGGAAGCGGCCATTGGCCAGAGCATGCAGATCGAATCGGTTCAGGTTCGGGTTCTCCGACACCGGTCGCGGTGCAGGCGTCGGCGGAACAGGCTCGGGCGCAGGCGGTTCCGGATCAGGAAGCCTGCCGGTAGAGGTCGCTGCATCATCTCTCCGCCGCTCCTGATCGTGACGCTCCTGCTCCTCACGTTCCTGTTCCTGCCCTCGGCGTTGTTTCTCGGCATTCTCGTGTCGTGCTCGGGCGTCGTCCGCGGCCGCATGCGCCAAAGCCTGCGCGCGGGACGCCACTTGACCGGCGGTGCTGCGTATCGCGGTGTCGAGCAATTCGTCGACAATTCCGTCGCGCCGGTCCTGACTCAACGTCGGGTCGGCCACCAGCACGACGTCGTAACCTTCGGCGATGGCTGCGGCGTGCGCGGCATGGATCCGACCCTCGGCGAGGGCGTCGAGCACGGTGGGGTGATCGAACAGCCAGTACCCCAGTGCGTTCTGGCGGGCGGCGGATCCGTCGGTGATCCGCATCGACTTCGCGTACCAGCGGGTGACGGACGAGTGCCCGAGTTTCATCGCCAAGCCGCGTCGGTCGATCTCGGCGAGCAACGTCAATCTCGTTGCTGCGAGAGCGTTTTCGAGTGAGATGACGTCAGCAAGCTCGGAGACCAACTCCTGGTCCCCGAGCCCGAACACATCCCCCCATGTCTTCACACCACGAAAGCTATACCCACCCACCGACAGACTTTGTCGATGACTCCGCTACAGCGCGCGCATGCTGTTGTTCCGCGCATTGTGGGTGAGCTCTGCAAGGCCCAGCTCTTCGAGTAGCGGCGGCAGATACATGCCGAAGCGGCCGCGGTATCCGTTCCTGAGCCCGTACCAGCCGCCGACCGGGTTGTCCGGCGAGCGCCCCCACGCTTCGACCGTGTCCGGCGCAGCCGGCTTCTTCTCGTCCGCGGCACCGAGCAATACCCAGTCGCCGCGTTCGGTGAGCCAACCGTGCAGGTCTTCGATTGCCTCGACGCGGTATCGAAGAGTCGTCGACCCCACCTGGCATACGAGGGCGGGTGGCTCGTGGTCGGGATCGCGGTACATGGTGTACGCCGAGGTGCCGGGGGGCGGTGGTGAGAGCCCACGGGTCGGATTTCGTTCCGCTGGTCATGGCCTGGGTCCGTTCGGTTGTCGCAGTCGGCCGACGGGCAGAAAGATCGACCGAGCACGGTGATTGCCTTACACGGCACGGTCAGTGTGGGCCGACCTGACGGCAAACACAACCAACTACCGAACCCGGCAAGGTTCGGGGTCGTGCATCACGCAGCGACGGTGCGGTACCGCAGCATCATTTCGTGGTCCTCGTGGTCGAGCATGTGGCAGTGCCACATGTACCCCTGCAGTTCGGAAGGACCCGCAGCCGGCATGTCGTGACCGCCCATATCGTGACCGCTCATATCGTGACCGCCGTGGTGTGCCGCCGGTCCCGCGAACGTGGCGTCGGGATCGAAGCCGAGTTCGTCGGCCGTCGGGAATCGGACCAGGATCTGGGTGACGGTGCCCGGGTACGTGTTGACGGTGTCTTTCCACCCGGCTTCCCAGGTGGCCGGCGGCACCGAGGGTCCGGTGAGGAACTTCTCCACCGGCGGAGCCCATTTGGTGCCGAACGTCGGCCGGGGGAAGTCGCGTTGGTACGCCGCGAGGTCGATGGGAATTCGTCCCAGCGTCCGAAAGTGCGCGAGGTGCAGGTGAATCGGGTGCGGCTCGACAGTCGTGTTGACGATGTTCCACATCTCCACCGTGCCCTGCTTGGGCATCTCGATGTCCGGGTCGGAGTACCGAAGGTTGTTCAGGTTCATGAGCGTCATGTCCAGGTTCAACCCGCTGGACGGCTGGTTGACGGTGACGGTGCGCGTGAAGGTGGGGGTCGGCAACGCGGGCAACAGATCCGGCTGCCCCTTTCCGCCGCGCAGCAATGACGGCATCCCGCCCCGGAACCCCGCCGCGGACGCGACGCGGAACTGGCAGAACATCGGTATCGGGACAGCTCCGAGGGAGGCGGCCTGCGCGGGCGGAGGCTCGTCGTTCAGCAGCTCGACGAGGGCACCTGCCTCGACGGCTCCGAAGTCGACGAGGATGTCGGCGCGTTCGGCGGGTGCGAGCCGGATGCTGGTGGTTTCCACCGGCGCGTCGAGCAATCCGCCGTCGGTTCCGATGACCCAGAAACGTAACTTGTTGGTGAAGAACAGGTTCCATACGCTGTACGACCCCGCGTTGACGAGCCGCAGCCGGTACATGCCCCGAGCCACTTCCATCGTCGGCCAGATCTTGCCGTTGACGACGCCGACGTCGCCGGTACCGCCGCCTTCCCATTTACCCTGAGGGACAGTGATGTTGGAGCGGATGCTCATGCTGCCGTCGGGATTCATGATCTTCTCCTGCAGCACCAACGGCAACTCGAACTCACCCGAGGGCAGACCGAGGGCGTTGTCGGAAGTGCCGGTGTCCCAACGGTCGCGGACGAGGTTCATGCCGAGCAGGCCCGCGTAGACGTTGATGCGTGTCATCGACATGGCGTGGTCGTGGTACCAGAGTCCGGCAGCATCGTTGAGCCCGGAAAAATTGTGAGTCATCGACTCGCCCGGACGCACCAGCATCTCGGAGTGCCCGTCACTGGCCGGTTCGGTGATACTGCCGTGGAAGTGCAGCGCCGTCGGCGTCATCGTGCGATCCATCTCGCTCATGCCGTGCAGCGAGGTGTCGACGTCAGCGGCGAGAGGATTACCGGCGGTGGTGTTCGAGTACTTCAGCGTCCAGGGCTGGCCTTGCTGAGACTCGATGGTGGGCCCGAGGTAATCGCACTGGCCGTAGCCGAACGTAGGACCGGGCCTGAGATCGGCGTGGAAAGCATGGGCGGAGCTGTGTGCGTCGAGCGAGATGTCTGTGCCGCTGATGAGCGGCAATCGCGGCAGTTCGTCGCGGAACGGCGTCAGCGGCGGCGAATGGAACAGCAGCGGGCTCTGCCCACGGAGGAAGTCGTCGGCCAGTGCTCGACGCGTCGTCGACGCCACGGGTATCGCCGCTGCTCCGGCTGCCACTGCGGCCGCCGCCAGCCCACGTAGGGCGGTGCGTCTGGACACGGAGCCGCTCACCCGGCCACCTTCCTCCTGGTTGTGATGGGGCCCATACTATGTGCTGGTCGGCTCCCGCCGTCACCCCACACTCGGATCGTCCGGCACGTTCCTGCCGGTGGAGGGATCTATTTCGTCATGGCAACAATCTCGTTCGAGCGCACGACCAGGCTTTTTCCCGGCTCCGACACCCCCGCGGTGAACGAGCTCGACCTGCACATCGAGGACGGTGAGTTCCTCGTCCTGGTCGGCCCCTCCGGCTGCGGCAAGTCCACCTCGCTCCGGATGCTCGCGGGGCTCGAGGAGGTCAATTCGGGACGCATCCTCATCGGCGGCAAGGACGTCACCAATTCCGAACCCAAGGATCGCGACATCGCGATGGTGTTCCAGAACTACGCGCTGTACCCGCACATGACCGTCGCCGAGAACATGGGGTTCGCGCTCAAGCTGGCGAAGGCGAACAAGGAGGACATTCGCACTCGCGTCGAGGAGGCCGCGAAGCTGCTCGACCTGGAGCCGTACCTCGACCGCAAGCCGAAGGCCCTCTCCGGCGGTCAGCGGCAGCGAGTTGCCATGGGACGCGCCATCGTTCGGCAGCCGCAGGTGTTCCTGATGGATGAGCCACTGAGCAACCTCGACGCCAAACTGAGGGTCCAGACGCGGACGCAGATCGCGCAGTTGCAGCGCCGACTCGGCACCACAACGGTGTACGTCACGCACGATCAGGTCGAGGCCATGACGATGGGCGATCGCGTCGCCGTTCTGAAAGGTGGTGTGCTGCAACAGTGCGCCACCCCGCGTGAGCTCTACCGCACCCCGGTCAACGCATTCGTCGCCGGGTTCATGGGCTCACCGTCGATGAACCTGTTCCGCGCTCCGGTCACCGACGGCGGCGTCCGCCTGGCCGATCAGGTCGTCCCGGTCCCACGTCAGACGCTCGGTTCCGCCACCGAGGTGATGTTCGGCATTCGTCCCGAGCACATCGAGATCGCGAGCAGCGGAATCGCTCTCGAGATCGACGTCGTCGAAGAACTCGGCTCCGAAGCCTTCGTGTTCGGCCGCGCGGACATCAACGGCCGGACCGAAACCATTGTCGCTCGGGCCGATTGGCGCAGCCCGCCCGAGAAGGGCGACCGCGTTCACGTCCGCATCGACGAGGCCCATGCGCACATCTTCGACGCCTCCGCCGAAGGTCACCGCCTGAACTGACCCGTCGTGCGCGTTGTGCGTACCCCTGGGGACGCACAACGCGCACGATCTCAGACCAGCAGCTCGGCGATCTGAATCGTGTTGAGCGCGGCACCCTTACGCAGGTTGTCGCCCGAGACGAACAGCGCGAGTCCGCGGCCCTCGGGGACGCCCGGATCCTGGCGGATGCGTCCGACGAGGGAGTCGTCCTTGCCGGCGGCCTCCAGCGGGGTCGGTACGTCGACCAGCGAGACACCCGGTGCGGAGGCGAGCAGTTCACGAGCGCGTTCCACCGACAGCGGTGAAGCGAACTCCGCATTGATCGACAGCGAGTGACCGGTGAACACCGGCACGCGCACGCACGTTCCGCTGACCAGCAGGTCGGGCAGTCCGAGAATCTTGCGCGATTCGTTGCGCAGCTTCTGATCCTCGTCCGTCTCGCCGGATCCGTCGTCGACCAACGCGCCGGCCAGCGGCAGAACGTTGAAAGCGATGGGCGCGACGTACTTGTTCGGGGCCGGGAAATCGACCGACGAACCGTCGTGCACCAGCTTTTCGACGTCGTCGATGACGGCGCGTGCCTGCGTGGCGAGCTCGTCGACGCCGGCGAGACCGCTACCGGACACCGCCTGGTAGCTCGAGACGATCAGACGCTGTAGGCCCGCTTCGTCGTGCAGCACCTTGAGCACCGGCATGGCGGCCATGGTGGTGCAGTTGGGGTTGGCGATGATGCCGCGGGGCGGGTTCTTCGCGGCCTCGGGGTTGACCTCGCTGACCACGAGCGGCACATCGGAGTCCTTGCGGAAAGCCGACGAGTTGTCGATGACGGTGGCGCCTGCAGCAGCGAATCGCGGTGCCTGCTCGCGCGAGAGCGTGGCACCGGCCGAGAACAGTGCGATGTCGATGCCGGCGAGGTCGGCGGTGGAGGCGTCCTCGACGATGATCTCCTCGCCGCGGAACGGCAGCTTCTTGCCCGCCGAGCGTGCGGAGGCGAAGAATCGAACGGTGTCGGCGGGGAAGTTGCGCTCCTCCAACAGGGTTCGCATGACGGCACCGACCTGGCCGGTGGCTCCTACGACTGCAACTGTGGTCATGGCTATCGTCCTGTTCCTGCGTGTACGACGGCTTCTTCGTCGCCGCCGAGATCGAAGGCGGCGTGCAGTGCGCGCACGGCGTCGTCGAGCTGAGTGTCGCTGCACAGCACCGAGATACGGATTTCGGAGGTGCTGATGAGATCGATGTTGATGCCGGCGTCGGCGAGGGCCTCACAGAACGTCGCGGTGACGCCGGGGTGGCTCTTCATACCGGCACCGACGAGCGAGACCTTGCCGATGTGGTCGTCGTAGAGCACCTGCGCGAAGCCGATATCGGCCTGCAGCTTGGTGAGCTTCTCCACTGCCGTCGGGCCGTCGGCCTTGGGGCAGGTGAAGGTGATGTCGGTCTTGCCGGTGTCGATCTTGGAGACGTTCTGCAACACCATGTCGATGTTGATCTCGGAGTCGGCCACGGCGCGAAAGACCTTGGCGGCGTAGCCCGGTGTGTCGGGCAGACCGACGACGGTGACCTTCGCCTCGCTGCGATCGTGTGCGACGCCGGTGAGAATTGCTTCTTCCACTGGAATGTCCTCCATAGATCCGGAGACGATCGTTCCGGGTTTGGTGGTGTACGACGAGCGCACGTGAACGGGAACGTTGTAACGACGGGCATATTCGACGCAGCGCAGCATGAGCACCTTCGCGCCGCAGGCCGCCATTTCGAGCATCTCCTCGAACGAGACCGTCTCGAGGTGGCGTGCGTTGGGGACGATGCGCGGGTCTGCGGTGAAGATGCCGTCGACGTCGGTGTAGATCTCGCAGACGTCGGCGTTCAATGCCGCGGCGAGTGCGACGGCGGTGGTGTCGGACCCACCACGACCGAGCGTCGTGACGTCCTTGCTGTCCTGGCTGACGCCCTGGAAGCCGGCGACGAGCACGATCGAGCCTTCGTCGAGTGCGCTGCGGACGCGGCCGGGGGTGACGTCGATGATCTTGGCGTTGCCGTGCACGCTGGTGGTGACGACGCCTGCCTGGGAACCGGTGAACGACCGTGCCTCGGCGCCGAGCGAGTGGATGGCCATCGCGACCAGTGCGTTGGAGATGCGTTCACCCGAGGTGAGCAGCATGTCCATCTCGCGAGCGGGCGGGGCCGGGCACACCTGCTGTGCCAGGTCGAGCAGTTCGTCGGTGGTGTCGCCCATCGCCGATACGACGACGACAACGTCGTTGCCCGCCTTCTTGGTCTCGACGATTCGTTCAGCGACGCGTCGGATACGTTCGGCGGTCCCCACCGACGATCCACCGTACTTCTGGACGATGAGAGCCACGCGTTTTACCTCCGCTGGATAGCCGACAATCGTTCGATTGTCCGCGGGTCACCTTACCGAGCGAATGCCCCGAGCAGTGGGCCGGGTAGCTCCGAGCTGGGACTTTAGGGCCTCTCGCCTGCCTTAACATGTTCGAGTGACCGTTCCCGAACATCTCCCACCACCGCCGGCACGAGGCCTGAAGGTGCTCTTCGGGCTCCCCGCTGTGGGCCGACGTTGGCCCGGTGGGCTGCGTTCTGCGCTGGCGTTCGGTGTTCCGGCGATCCTGGCGTGGCTGCTCGGCTTCCACACCGAGGCGCTGTTGGTGGTCTCGGGCAGTTTCGCGGTGATCTACGGCGAGGGCCGTCCCTACCGATCGCGGTGGTGGGTGGTGCTGACCGCAGGGGCCGCCCTGGTGGCCTCGGTGTGGCTGGGCGCGACGGCCGGTCGGCTCGCCCTCGACTTCGGCGAGACCGGATGGGCGCGGATGATCCCGGTGACCGCGTTGTCGGTTCTCGCCCTTGTCGCGGTCTATGTCGTGGCAGCGCTGCGACTCGGCCCGCCCGGAGCCTTCTTCTTCGTGCTGGTGTGCGCGGTGGCGTCGTACCTCCCTGCCGCCGACATCAGCGCGACCCGCGGTGCCGTGTGCGCGGCGATCGGGGTGGCGTCGGCGCTGGTGGTCGCGATGTCCGGGGTGGTGCGTGACCCGAGGGGTCCCGAACGGGCGGCCGTCGGTGCGGCCGTGGCGGCGATCGAGAGATACACGACATCGCCGACGGCGTCCGTCGGCGATCGACACACCGCCGCCTCGCGTCTGCATGCGGCGTGGGCTGCGGTGTACGAGGCCGGGTCGACGCGCGGGACCTCTCGCCCCGCGCTGGTACAGACGCTGTTCGACGCCCATCTCGCATTTGCGGCCGCTACGAGGGCGCGCGCCGGTACCGTGCCGGATCCCGAGAATGAGGTCGAATCGCCGCGAGACCAGCTGCCACTGGCTCGTCCGAGCATCGGCTATCGGTTGACGCGGTCGTTGCATCGAGATTCGCACGCGGCGTCCACGGCGATCCGCGTGTTCTGCGCGGCGGCAGGTGCCGGCGGCATCAGCGTCGCTCTGGGGTTGAGCAGGCCGGATTGGGCGATCCTCGGCGCGGTCCTGGTGCTCCAGCAGGGGCCGGATCGTGTACACGGGACGTATCGCGGCATGCAGCGTCTCGGCGGGACGCTGGCCGGAGTGGTGTTGTTCTCGGCGATCTATCTCTCACCGCTCGACGGTCTCGCGGTGATCGTGGTGTTGATGGTGCTGCAGTTCGCGATCGAGGTCAGTGTTGCGCGCAATTACGGTCTCGCCGTCACGTTCATCACCCCACTCGCGTTGCTGATGGGCACCATCTCGCATCCGGGTGCCCCGCTCGGCGGCATCGTCGTCGATCGGGTGGTGGAGACCGCAGTGGGTGTCGCCCTTGCCTTCGCGGCGCTGTGGTTGTTGCTGCCAGGCGCTTTTCGGCGGGCGCTGCTGTGGTCCGATCGGCGGGTTCTGCAGTTGACCGACCGATTGTTGACGGCCCTCCGAAGCGAAAACGCCTCGGCGGCAGCCACAATGGAGCTACGACGAGATATCCAGTTCGAGCTGGTCGGTGCCGCGCTCGCGGGAGCCGAAGCGGCGCACAACGATCGCCGCTGGGCGCATCGAGTCTGGGACAGGCACGCAGAGGTCGATCATCTCGGATACGAACTCCTCGCACGGTGTTGGACCGCGGACGATGTCGGACGACTGAACGACATCGATCAGTGGCAGCGCAGGCACGACACCGTGACCGGAAAATTCGACTCCCGAACCCTCGGGTAGGCGGTCGGTCTGCGGTAGTACACTCACCCCATGCTGCGAGCTCTCCTTCTTAACAGCCGCGACGGGGTCTGAGACCAGACTGGCTTCCCGTCGCGGGGTTCGTTGCGCCGGTCGAACACCATTGCTCTGATCTGTACGGAGAGACGAAGACCATGTCACCAGCCGACGCATTCACCTCGGGATCTCGCACCATCACCCCGCCCTCGCGGCCCGCTCCCAGCGACCAGCCAGCGTGGAACACTCAGAAGAACTCCTCGATGCCCACGTTCCGTTATCGGCCGTTCGCCGAGGAAGTGGAGTCCATCACCCTCCCCGACCGCACGTGGCCGGACAAGATCATCGACCGGACGCCACAGTGGTGTGCAGTCGATCTGCGCGACGGCAACCAGGCGCTGATCGATCCGATGAGTCCCGCGCGCAAGCGCCGCATGTTCGACCTGCTCGTTCGGATGGGCTACAAGCAGATCGAGGTCGGCTTCCCGTCCGCCAGCCAGACCGACTTCGACTTCGTCCGGGAGATCATCGAGGACGGCGCGATTCCCGACGACGTCACCATCCAGGTTCTGACGCAGTGCCGTCCCGAGCTGATCGAGCGCACGTTCGTCGCGTGCGAGGGCGCTCGCAGCGTCATCGTGCACTTCTACAACTCGACGTCGATCCTGCAGCGCAAAGTGGTGTTCCGGGCCGATCGTGACGTCATCAAGAAGATCGCGACCGACGGTGCTCGCAAGGTACTCGAAGAAGCGGCCAAGTTCCCCGATACCGACTGGCGCTACGAGTACTCCCCCGAGTCCTACACCGGCACCGAACTCAGTTACGCCAAAGAGGTGTGCGACGCGGTCACCGCGGTCATCGACCCGACGCCCGAGAAGCCTTTGATCCTGAACCTGCCGGCCACCGTCGAGATGGCGACGCCGAACGTCTACGCCGACTCGATCGAGTGGATGAGCCGCAACCTCGATCGCCGCGACAGCATCGTGCTGTCTCTACACCCGCACAACGACCGCGGAACCGGTGTTGCCGCAGCCGAACTCGGCTACCAGGCCGGTGCCGATCGCATCGAGGGATGCCTGTTCGGCAACGGTGAGCGCACCGGCAACGTCTGCCTGGTCACGCTCGGCCTGAATCTGTTCACCCGCGGCGTCGATCCGCAGATCGACTTCTCCAACATCGACGAGATTCGCCGCACGGTCGAGTACTGCAACCAGCTGCCCGTCGCCGAGCGTCATCCGTACGGCGGTGATCTGGTGTACACCGCGTTCTCGGGCAGCCATCAGGACGCGATCAACAAGGGCCTCGATGCCATGAAAGTCACGGCAGACGAACAGGGTTCGGACATCGGCGACATCACCTGGCAGGTGCCGTACCTGCCCATCGACCCCAAGGATGTCGGCCGCACCTACGAGGCCGTCATCCGCGTCAACTCGCAGTCCGGCAAGGGCGGCGTCGCGTACATCATGAAGTCCGATCACGGGCTGAACCTGCCGCGTCGCCTGCAGATCGAGTTCTCCCAGGCCGTCCAGCGCATCACCGACGGTGAGGGCGGCGAGGTCTCGCCGAAGGAGATGTGGGACGTCTTCGCCGAGGAGTACCTGACGCCGATCCGTCCGCTCGAGCGCATCAAGCAGTCGGTACAGGCCGCCGAGGTCGACGGCGGAACCGACACAATCACCGCCACGGTCAAGGTCGACGGCGTCGAGCAGGAAATCTCCGGCTCCGGAAACGGGCCACTCGCGTCGTTCGTCGACGCGCTGTCCACCATCGGTTACGACGTCAGCGTCCTGGACTACTCCGAGCACGCACTGTCCGCAGGCGACGACGCCCAGGCCGCAGCCTACGTCGAAGCCTCGGTCACCTCGCCTGCAGGCGTTGCTACCACTGTCTGGGGCGTCGGAATCGCGACGTCGATCACCACGGCGTCCCTGCGTGCCGTCGTCTCGGCCGTGAACCGCGCGCTGAAGTAACTTTCTCTGCACGACGACACGCCGCTCACCTTTCGGGGTGGGCGGCGTGTTGCGTTGTGGAGCCCTCACGAAACGAAAGCGGGCGCGGTCGACATGGCACTCACGCGGATGTCCGGTCGATGAAGGGACCAAAGACCCGTGTGCACGGGGTGCCGTGAATGCCACACTGAATCAGCCGTCGGGGCTCCTCAGAGAATGGACGTTCGCCATGGATTCTTTCTGGGATTTTCTTTGGCTTCTCATCGTCGGTTTCGCCTTCGTGGCCTACCTGATGGTGATGTTCTCGATCATCGGAGATCTTTTCCGGGACCACAAGACATCCGGGTTCGTCAAAGCCCTGTGGGTGCTCTTCCTCATCGTTGCGCCGTTCCTCACCGCGCTGGTCTACCTCATCGTGAACGGCAGCAACATGGCCAAGCGTCAGGTTGCTGCCCTGCAGCACGCACAGGACCAGCAGGAGGCCTACATCAAGCATGTCGCCGGTCGATCTGCGTCCGAAGAGATCGCACACGCAAAGGCGTTGCTGAACAACGGAACCATCGATCAGGACGAGTTCACGACGCTGAAGGCCAAAGCGCTGTCCTGAACGTAGCCTCCGCTCCGAACGCGTCGAGCACAGCGGCGATCGCGGGTAGTCGACGCGCATCGGGCCTCGTCGCGAGTTCGTAGATTCGCCCGGCTCGAACGCCGGCGAGCTCTCGACGTACCAGGCCCGGATGCACAACGGCGTAGCGCGGCATCAGCGCCACTCCGTGCCCGGCGGCGACGAGTGTTTCGGTCACTCGAAAGTCGTTGATACGTTGGACAACTCGCGGCTGCACTCCGGTCACCGAAGCCACGGAGAGCAACACGTCATCGACCGGAAAACCGCCGCGAACGCTGATCCACCGCTCGTCTATCAGGTCTCTCAAATCGATCGAGTCCTGCTGCGCCAGTGCGTGATCGAGAGGCAGCACTAGATCGATGGGCTCGCGCATCAGGGTCGTCACCTCGATCCGTGGACCTGCAGTCGACGGAGCTCGGTCGTCTCGGTGGGTGAGCACCACGTCGTAATCGGCGAGAAGCTCAGGCACCGA
The DNA here is from genome assembly GCF_004563845.1 of Rhodococcus sp. 1R11. Lineage (NCBI taxonomy): Bacteria > Bacillati > Actinomycetota > Actinomycetes > Mycobacteriales > Nocardiaceae > Rhodococcus > Rhodococcus sp. 1R11. The sequence continues at coordinate 101,685 of NZ_SPNG01000005.1, forward strand.
GGACGCGGGCAGGTCCTCGTCGCGCGCATCGATGTCGACGTCCGAGTCCGCCAATCGCGTCAGGACTCCGGGCAGCAGCAGTGCCGCACCCGACGGGAAGAGGGCAACTCGGACGCGTCCCCGCGGCGACGCTCGATAGCGATCCATCTCTGCAGCGGCGCGGTCGAGGGCAGCGAGAACCTCGTCGGTTCTCAGCACCAGTGCACGCCCGGCATCCGTGAGCCGCAGCCGCCGCCCGTCGGGTTCGAGAAGTGTCACGCCGGCCTCGCGCGCCAGCAGTTTGAGCTGCTGAGACACCGCCGACGGAGTCATCGACATCGCATCTGCGACCGATGCAACGGTTCCGCGGTCGGCCAGTTCTGCGAGGATCCGGAGTCGCTCGACGTTCATATAGAAAATCTTAACTGTTGGTGCGGATATATTCGATTGTGCTGATCTTTTGCACCCGTCACGATGAACGGCATGACCACTCGCGACCGCCTGCTCGGACTGACTGTCGCCGTTCTGTGGGGACTGAACTTCCTCGCCATCCGCGTCGGGCTCGACCACTTTCCGCCCTTCTTCTTCGCGGCACTTCGCTTTCTGGTCATCGCCGTTCCGGTCGTGATGTTCGTTCCACGACCGAAGGTGCCCTTGAAATGGTTGTTGCTCTACGGTTTCGGCTTCGGCTTCCTGCAGTTCGCCTTCCTGTTCGCGGCGATGGCGGCAGGCATGCCTACCGGATTGGCGTCGCTCGTGCTGCAGTCGTCAGCTCCGTTCACCGTCGTTCTCGGCGCGCTGCTGCTACGCGAACTTGTGAGCCGCAGGCAGGCCATCGGTATCGGTGTGGCCGTGCTCGGCATGGTGCTCATCGGGTGGGATCGCGCACAGAACGCCACCCTGCTTCCTGTCGTCCTCACCCTGCTCGCCGGTCTGGGCTGGGCCTTCGGCAATCTCGGGAACCGACTCGCCAAGTCCGACTCCCCGATGACACTGATGCTGTGGATGACCGTCGTGCCCCCGGTGCCCATGTTGGCGCTGTCGGCCGCCGTCGAAGGTCCGAGCACGGGCTGGCACGCGCTGGCCGACTCGTTCGGTTCGCAGGGCTGGCCCGGTCTGGTCGCGTTGGCGTACATCGTGATTCCCGCCACGATCGTGGGCAGCGGCCTGTGGACCATCCTGATGAGCCGCAATCCGGCCGGTCTCGTTGCACCGTTCTCGCTGCTGGTCCCCGTCGTCGGCATTGCCGCTGCCTGGGCGTTTCTCGACGAAACCCCGTCGCTGTTGGCCCTGCTCGGCGGAGCGATCGTCATCGGTGGCTGCCTGGGTGGGATGGCGGCCAGGAAGCCTGCCCCAGTTCTCGAGAAAGTACCGGTGTGAGGGCGGGAGTGGAGCCTGCGGTACCGGGAGTGGAGCCTGCGGAATGACCCCGAGGTACGGGAGTGGAGCCTGCGGAATGACCCAGAGGTACGGGTGTGGAGCCTACGGAATGACCGTGGGTCAGCGAGCCGCCGATATGAAACGCCACCCTGTTCTGTGCCAGACTCGGCGGATGGCTGAACTGGGTGAGCGCAGACGTATCGGCGCCCGCGGCCGCGTGGCACTACGCGCGGCGGAGCTGGCGACGTGGGCGTCCCGCAAGGCGGGCCGAGGCAAAGGCTCGATGATCGGCGGTCTGGTCGCGCTCAAGATCGATCCGACCATTCTGGGCGGCCTGGGCCGTGGACGGCGCACCGTCATCGTCACCGGCACCAACGGCAAGTCGACCACGACGCGGATGACGGCCGCAGCGCTGGCTACTCTCGGCGACGTCGCCACCCAGGCCGACGGAGCCAACATGGATGCCGGCATCGTCGCGGCACTGCACGCTCATTTCGACGCCGAGCTGGCCGCCCTGGAGGTCGACGAGCTCCACGTCCCGCACGTTTCCGACGCGGTCGATCCCGCGGCGATCGTGCTGCTGAATCTCAGTCGCGACCAGCTCGACCGTGTCGGCGAGATCAACATGATCGAGCGAGCCTTGCGCGCCGGCTTGGCCCGTCATCCCGACACCGTCGTCATTGCGAACTGCGACGACGTCCTCGTCACCTCGGCGGCATTCGATGCGCCGAACGTCGTGTGGGTCGCAGCGGGCGGCGGCTGGGCCGGTGACTCCGTCAGCTGCCCGCGTACCGGCGAACCCATCGTCTGGGACGGTGAGCACTGGTACAGCACCGGTAGCGATTTCAAGCGTCCGACGCCGAATTGGTGGCTCGACGACGAGAATCTCTACGGCCCCGACGGGCTCGTTCTACCGATGACATTGGCACTGCCGGGAAAGGCCAACCGCGGCAACGCAGCTCAGGCCGTGGCCGCGGCCGTGACTCTCGGCGCAACGCCTGCCGACGCCGTCGCAGCGGCATCGGGAGTCGACGAGGTGGCCGGACGCTATTCCACCGTCCAGTACGGATCACATTCCGTCCGAATGCTTCTGGCCAAGAATCCGGCCGGTTGGCAGGAAGCGCTGTCGATGATCGACCCCACGTGCGACGGACTCGTCATCGCCGTCAACGGGCAGGTTCCCGACGGTGAGGACCTGTCGTGGCTGTGGGACGTGCGTTTCGAGCACTTCGAGAACGTAGCCGTTGTCGCGGCCGGTGAACGCGCGACCGACCTGGGTGTCCGCCTGCTCTACGCAGGTTCGCAGCACACCACAATCGCAGATCCGTTGCAGGCCATCGCATCCTGCCCGCCGGGACGCGTCGAAGTGCTGGCCAACTACACCGCGTTCCGCGATCTCGGTCGCGCACTGGCACGGGAGACCAAGGATGTCTGAGTCCACCGTTCGCATCGGCCTCGTTCTGCCCGACGTCATGGGCACGTACGGCGACAACGGCAATGCCCTCGTTCTCCGCCAGAGACTGCGTATGCGAGACATCGACGCCGAGGTCGTCCACATCACCCTCAACGATCCGGTTCCGGATTCCATGGACGTGTATACCCTTGGTGGGGCTGAGGATTCGGCTCAACGACTCGCGACGCGTCACCTCACCCGATACCCGGGTCTGCAGAACGCAGCTGCTCGCGGTGTGCCGGTACTCGCCATCTGTGCCGCGATCCAGGTGCTCGGGCACTGGTACGAGACCTCTGCGGGCGAACGCGTCGACGGCATCTCCCTCTTCGACGTGACCACCGCGCCTCAGGCCACGCGATCCATCGGTGAAGTCGTCACCGAGCCCACGCTCGACGGTCTCACTCAGAAGCTCAGCGGATTCGAGAACCACCGCGGCGGAACGACACTCGGGCCTGATGCCGCACCACTCGCCAAGGTCACCCACGGGGTCGGCAACGGCGTCGGCGACGGACGCGAAGGCGTCGTGCAGGGTTCGGTGTTGGGCACGTACATGCACGGGCCGGTACTCGCCCGAAACCCGGAGTTGGCGGACTACCTACTCGAACGGGCGCTGGGCACCACTCTCGCTCCCCTCGACCTCCCCGAAGTGACGCAACTTCGCAAGGAGCGGCTCCGCCGCACGTGAGTGAAACTTCGTAGCCCACTACGATTTTCCACTCACGACCTGCACCGTTCACAGGGGTACGACGAGTCGTTCCATCCCTCTCTGACCAGCACCTCGCGGACTTCGCGGTACACACCGCACGGGTCTTCGGTCACTTCGTGCCAGCCGTACATCAGCCGCGGCAGGTTTCGTAGCTCCGCGGCATTGTCGCGTCGTCGATCGCGAAAACGCCGCTGCTTGGCGGAGTGGAAAGCCTGGCCGTCCAGCCTGACGATGAGGTCGCATATTTCGTAACGAATGTCCTCGAAGAGCTGACGGCCGTCGACGAAGACCGGTGCCTGTCGCTTCCCGGCCGGAAGTCCGTGCGCCTGTTCGACATCGAGCACGTAGCGGTGCTCCAGCGCAGAATGGACCCCGTCGCGCATGAGAGCCAACGTGTGCAGAATCGCCTTCAGGTAGCGCATCGGCCGTCGGACCTCGATCTTGCGCGTCATTGCCGCGACGTTCACGCCGCCCGATGACATCGCTGAAACCAGCGTGATCACCGCCTGCCTCGACGACGGTTCCGCGACTGTCAGATCCAGCACCGTGTCGGCAGCGCTCGTTCGCGCCGGATTCGTCTCGACGCCGATGTGGCTCATGGCTCGGGAACGGTGCACGATCACGCCGGGATGAATTTGTTCATTGCTCTCCGACGTGAAGTTCTGCTTGGCGTGTCGCATTGTCGGCGGCCTGCTGATTGCCGAGCAGCCGTAGGGAACGGTGAGATGAACCGGCCCAGAACTGACCCGCCGCCACCCCCACTCCTCAGCGGCGGTGGTGTGGCTGAGCAACGCTCCCCGGCCCGCGAACAACAATGCCGCCGACAGCTGCATCTCACGAGTCAGCGGCCCGTTGGTAACCGATAGGACTCCACGAAACACCCTGAGCCACTGCCCGGTTTCCACACAGTGGTCGATGGAGTCCTTGTTGACCCCGTTCTCGTGCATCTGATTCGTGGTGATGATTCCGTGCTGATCGTCCAGTAGTCGCTGCCAGGCACCCGCTGGTCTCGTCCTCATGTACCTCAGGATGGCCGGTTTACGGTGACCGCGTCAGAATCTATCCACAGGCTGTGGATAGACGAGGTCGTGAGTGGAAACTCGACCCCTGCTACGAAGTTCCACGCACGTGCGGCGAAGCCGCTCTACATACGACGCCTACCGGTCAGAGCACGGCCGAGCGTGAGTTCGTCGGCGAATTCGAGGTCTCCGCCCATCGGCAGGCCGGAGGCGAGACGGGTGATGGCGAGACCGGGGAAATCGCGCATCATGCGGACGAGGTAGGTGGCAGTCGCTTCGCCCTCGGTGTTGGGGTCGGTGGCGATGATGACCTCGGTGACGTCGACGCCGTCGTCCTGAGTTCCGACTCGTGTCAACAACTCTCGGATGCGCAGCTGGTCGGGGCCCACTCCGTTGAGTGGGTCGAGTGCTCCGCCGAGTACGTGGTACCGGCCTTTGAATTCGCGCGTACGTTCTACGGCCTGAACGTCTTTGGGCTCTTCGACGACGCAGATCATGGACCTGTCTCGTCGGGAGTCGGCGCAGATTCGGCACAGTTCCTTGTCCGATACGGTCCCGCAGACGATGCAGAACTGCACGCCGTCGCGGATGCGCTGCAGCGCGCGCATGAGGCGATCGACCTCGGGTGGCTCGACGGCCAGGAGGTGAAACGCTATGCGCTGAGCGCTCTTCGGACCGACTCCGGGGAACTTTCCCAGTTCGTCGATCAGATCCTGTACGGGACCTTCGTACACTCGTCTCGCCTAGAAGCCGGGTAGCCCGAGGGAGCCGCCGCCGAGACCACCGGCGAGGGGGCCGAGCTTCTCGCTCGCTACGTTCTGCGCTGCCTTCGACGCGTCGGCGATGGCACCGATCACCAGGTCCTGCAGTGTCTCGACGTCGTCGGGGTCGACGATCTTGGGGTCGATGGTCAGTCCGACCACTTCACCCGTTCCCTTGACGGTCGCCACGACGAGTCCGCCGCCGGCCTGTCCGGTGACCTCGGTTTCCGCGATCTCCGCCTGTGCCGCCATCAGTTGCTGCTGCATCTGCTGAGCCTGCTGCAGAATCGAGGCCATGTCGGGCTGTTCACCGGGTTGCACTGTGCCGTCCTCTCGCGTGGGTCGAAGCGACCTTCAGCGTAGTCGCACGGCGTCGGACGACGTTCGGCCGCACGATCGGGTTCGACACTCGTCTGACGTTCCGTCAGTTCTGAGCCCACGTAGCCTGAGGGCATGAACGCGCCGGCGAGCCCGATCCCTCGCAAGCGTCGAGTGACTCCCGAAAGCATGGCCGAGGCGGGTATCTCCCTGACGCTGCCCAAGGTGACGGTGAAGTCGGTCGCCGACGCGCTGGGCGTGTCGATCGTCGCGATCTACAACAACATCGACGGCCCGACCGTGCTCAGGGCCCTGGTCGCCGAGGAGATCCTGCGACGATGGTCGCCGCCGCTTCCCGGAGACGACGAATCGATGCACGACGCGTTGCTGGGACTCTCTTCCGCACTGCGGGTGCTCGTACTCGAGAACCCGGGCATCGCCGAGTATCTGATCGGCCTGACTCCCAGTTCTGTCGACGCGCTGCGCATGGCCGACACCGTGCAGACCCGATATCGAGTGCGCTACGAACTGACCCCCAAGCAGGCGACGTGGGCCGTCATCACCGTCAGCGAGCATGCGCTGGCGTTGGCGCAGATGGTGTACAACGCCGATCGCCGCGACCGTGAGTACGACGACGCTATCGCCGCACGCACCGACCTCGACACCCTGCCGGGGGCCTACGACACGATCGACCGTGGACCCGACGGGATGTTCCTGTGGTCGATGCGCACCGTCGTGGTCGGCACGTTGGCGTTGATCGAGGCCCCGGATTTCGAGCGGGTCTAGATCAACTCGCGGCGCAGGTTGTCGAGGGTCGCGGCCTGGATCTTCTTCAATCCGAGGGGCGCGAAGGTCTTCTCGAAGAATCCGCCGATTCCTCCCGCGCCCGTCCACTCGGTCGTCGTGGTGACGACGGTGCCGTTGCCTTCGGGGGCGACGGTCCAGGTGGTGACCATGGAGGAGTTGGCGTCGCGTTCGGTGATGGTCGAGCCGGAGACCGTGACGGCTGCGCTCACGTTGCGCACTCGCTTCTCGGTGGCCTGCAGGGTCCATTCGGCCACGGTGCCGTCGCCTTGTCCGCCCTGCACCACCCGGTAGTCCCGATACTGCTCGGGAAGGATGCGGGGCCGCACGGTTTCGTAGTCGGCGAGCGCGGCGAACACCTGATCGGGTGCGGTGGCGATGGTGGCGGAACTGGATGCGCTGACCTGAGCCACGAGAACGTTCTCCTTCGAGTCGATTGGGGTTGCGCTCTCCATCCTGCCTCGCACCGCATCGGATGTCGGCACTGCCGCCGAGGGTGTGTGAGGTGGTTCACACTCGAATCGTTGTCGTCGAAAAACACATGCATGATGCAACCATTTGTCCGATAAGTTCCGTTTCGGCCGGCGGATTCGGCAACAGTTGCGTGAAGTTTCACCCGACCGTCGGCGGCCACGGTGGATACCGAGCAGTACGAGATATAGCGTCTACACGTGGCTTCAGTGAATGCTCTTCTCGGACGACGGCCAGAACCGAGGGAGAGCGGTTACGCAGCGCATCGGTCGGGTGTCGAGAAGTTGCTTCGCAGCTATCGCGCAATACCGACCGACGCGACGGTGCGTCTGGCTAAGAAGACGTCCAACCTGTTTCGGGCCAGGACGACCTCGAAGACGCCGGGACTCGACGTCTCCGGATTGAGCAAGGTCGTCACCGTCGATGCCGCGGCTCGCACCGCCGACGTGGCGGGGATGTGCACGTACGAGGACTTGGTCGACGCGACGCTGCCCTACGGCCTCGCACCTCTCGTCGTTCCGCAGCTCAAGACGATCACTCTCGGCGGCGCGGTCACCGGACTCGGCATCGAGTCGACGTCGTTCCGCAGCGGCCTCCCGCACGAGTCGGTGCTCGAGATCGACGTTCTCACCGGTAGCGGTGAGATCCTCACGGCAACCCCCGAGGGCGAGCACTCGGACCTGTACTGGGGCTTTCCCAACTCGTACGGCACGCTCGGTTATTCGACGCGGCTGAAGATCGAGCTCGAACCGGTGCTCCCCTTCGTCGCTTTGCGTCACTTGCGTTTTCACGATCTGGACACGCTTCAGGCGACGATGGATACCATCGTGGCTCGGCGTGAGTACGACGGCATCGAAGTTCAGTACCTGGACGGCGTCGTGTTCAGCGCCGACGAAAGCTACCTCACTCTCGGGGTCCAGACCGATGAGCCCGGCCCCGTCAGCGACTACACCGGTGCCGACATCTTCTACCGCTCGATCCAGCATTCGTCGGATACTCCGAAGACCGATCGGCTCACCATCCACGATTACCTGTGGCGCTGGGATACCGACTGGTTCTGGTGCTCGCGTGCGTTCGGAACCCAGAACCCCCGGATCCGACGCTTCTGGCCGCGCAAGTACCGACGCAGCAGCTTCTACTGGAAGTTGATCGGCCTCGATCGCAAGTACGACATCGCCGACCGACTCGAGAAGCGCAAGGGAAATCCGCCGCGCGAACGCGTCGTACAGGACGTCGAGGTTCCGATCGAACACACCGCCGGCTTCGTACGCTGGTTTCTCGACGAGATTCCGATCGAGCCGTTGTGGTTGTGCCCCTTGCGCCTTCGCGAACCTGCCGCTCCCGGAGCCGATCCCTCCCGGCCGTGGCCGCTGTACCCGCTCGAGCCCAAGCGCACCTACGTCAACATCGGCTTCTGGTCCTCGGTACCTATCGTGCCCGGTCGAGCAGAAGGTGCCGCGAACCGTGCCATCGAGAAGAAGGTCACCGAGTTCGAAGGGCATAAATCGCTGTACTCGGATGCTTACTACACCGAGGATGAATTCGCCGTTCTCTACGGCGGCGAGAGATATCGCGAACTGAAGAAGAAATACGATCCCGAATCCCGATTGCTGGATTTGTACTCGAAGGCGGTGCAGCGCAAATGACGACGTTCAAGGACTCCGGCAATCGCACGGTGAACGGGCCACAGAAACTCAAGATCTCCGAGATCCTCGAGCTGATCTCCGACGGCAACATTCCTCTGCGTTTCACCGCGTACGACGGCAGCGTGGCCGGCCCCGAGGATGCCAAGATCGGTCTCAACCTCAAGAGCCCACGCGGAACCACGTATCTCGCAACAGCTCCCGGTGATCTCGGCATGGCCCGCGCCTATGTCTCCGGCGATCTCGAGGCCACCGGTGTTCATCCCGGTGATCCTTACGAACTGCTCGCTCTGATGGGCGACGAGCTCCACTTCCGCCGCCCGTCGGCCATGACCCTGACCTCGATCGCTCGGTCGCTCGGCTGGGACGTGCTGCGTCCCATCGCTCCTCCGCCCCAGGAGGCGATTCCGCGTTGGCGTCGCATCGCCGAGGGTCTGCGGCATTCCAAGACGCGCGATGCCGAAGCGATCCACCACCACTACGACGTGTCCAACCGGTTCTACGAGATGGTCCTCGGCCCGTCGATGACGTACACCTGTGCGGCATACGAGAATGCCGAGCAGTCTCTGGAAGCCGCGCAGGAGAACAAGTATCGGCTGGTGTTCGACAAACTGGGTCTGCAGCCCGGTGACCGCCTGCTCGACATCGGGTGCGGTTGGGGTTCGATGGTGCGCTATGCAGCGCGACGTGGCGTCCAGGTCATCGGAGTGACTCTCTCGCAGGAGCAGGCCGCGTGGGCGCAGAAGGCCATCGAAGACGAGGGGCTTTCCGAACTCGCCGAGGTCCGCTTCTCCGATTACCGCGACGTGCCCGAGACAGGCTTCGACGCGATCTCGTCGATCGGGCTGACCGAGCACATCGGTGTCGGCAACTACCCGGCGTACTTCACGTTCATCCAGTCCAAGCTGCGTGACGGTGGCCGACTGCTCAACCACTCGATCACCCGGCCCGACAACCGCGCCCACGCCAAGGCAGGCAGCTTCATCGACCGGTACGTCTTTCCCGACGGGGAGCTGACCGGATCGGGTCGCATCATCACCGAGATCCAGGACGTCGGCCTCGAGGTCCGGCACGAGGAGAATCTGCGCGAGCACTACGCGCTGACCCTCGCCGGGTGGTGCCAGAACCTGGTGGACAACTGGGATGCGTGCGTCGCCGAGGCCGGCGAGGGCACAGCCCGTGTCTGGGGCCTGTACATGGCCGGGTCCCGTCTGGGATTCGAGCGCAATGTCGTTCAGCTGCACCAGGTTCTGGCGGTCAAGCTGGGACCGAAGGGCCAGTCGGGAGTTCCGCTGCGTCCGTGGTGGAACGGCTGAGCCTTGTGAGTGGAACTTCGTAGCAGGCTACGAGGTTCCACTCACATGGGAGCTAGCGACCGGTCGCCCGCAGGACGACTCGGGCGGTTTCGGCCGGCTGGTCCCAGTGCGGGAAGTGTCCGCATTTGTCGAACCAGTGCAGGGTGGCGTCGGGGAAACGCTGCATCGCCACCTCGGCCTGGCTGGGCGTCGTCACTTTGTCCTGACGGCCCCAGCCGATGAGTAGCGACCCCTGCAGGGAACCTTTCGGGGCACCCTGCTGCTTGGGCCCGTGAATCAGCGCCTTCCGCGCCGCATCGAGTGAGGGTGAAGTCTTGGCAGAGAAGCCCTTCAGCTCCCGTTCGACCAGTCCGCTCGGCAGTTTCCACGGCGCGGCCGAGAACTGCGCCAGCGCAGCGGTTCTCGTGATCGGATTTCCGGCCAGGAAGGGCACCAGCGGTTGCGCCCGCTTCATCAGCGCCAGCGATGCCGTGATGGTCGCCCCGAAAACCTTGACCTGACGGTCGTTCCAGAAGCCGCCCGGATCGAGGGCCACCATCGACCCACGGTGACCCCGGCGGGCCAGTTCGACGACCATCCGAGCGCCCATGGAGCTGCCGGCGAGATCGGCGTCGGATAATCCCTCGCTGTCGAGGTACGCGCGCAGGGCATCGGTCAACGACGCGATGGACACGTCGGCCAACGGCGGCGTCCGTCCGAACCCGGGCAGATCGAGGGCAATGACCTCGCGGTGTTCCGCAAGTGCCGGGACGATCGGATCCCAGTTGCGGTGCGAGGACCCGAGCCCGTGGACGAGGACCAGCGGCGACCCGCTGCCAGTTCTGACGTTGTACATACCCGCGTTGTACCCGGAGACCGGAAACCTACACTTTCGGGCTGTAGTGCGACGGGTGCGAGCGACGCTGTACCGGCGGCAGATTGCGGGCGGGCGTGTGCGCCAGAGGAGCCGATGCCGGCCTGCGGCCCGCGACGCGATCCCAGCCGGCCCGGGCGCGCGGATGGAGTCGGCGACGACGCGGCACCAGCCCGAACGCCAGGTTCACTGCCCTGCCGAACAGTGCGAACCGTCGTGCATCGCGCTCCGACCAGGTGTATCCCAGTAGCTCGCGGACGGGCGGGTCGTAGAGCCCGACGGTGATCCAGACGAACAACGATGCGACCGGGCGGCGCAGTACTGCCCACAGTCGTTCCGGTAGCCAGGACGCGTACGGAGGTGGTCCGAGCGCGGACAGATCCAGTACTCCGCGTGCGGCCATGTTGTCCTCCAACACGTTTCGGCACATGTGATCCCAGTACTTCTGGAATTCGCTCCAGGTCTCGGGCACCGATCGCATGCTCATCCCGTAGAGCCGGTACCACTGCACGTGCTCGTCGAACAGTGTCTGCTTCTGATCCTCGGTGAGTCCGCCCATGAAGTTGTCCGCCGTGAGAACCGTGCCCATGAAGAACGTCGCGTGTGCCCAGTAGAAGGTGTCGGGATCGAGGGCGTGATACGTGCGCCCTTTCGAGTCGATTCCCTTGATGTCGTTGTGGTAGCCCCGCACCTGGTGGGCTGTCTCCTCGGCGCGGTCGCCGTCGAACACCACTCCCCCGATCGGATACAGGGAGCGGTAGAGGCGCTGCCATCGCTCGTCGAAGAACGTCGAATGCTGTTCGACGCCCGCTCCGAGTCCCGGGTGCATGTTCTGCATCGACCCCGCCCACACGCCCTGCAGCATCCCGCGCCAGTCACCGAAGTACTTCCACGTGAGCGAGTCGGGACCGAGCGGGACGGGTCGATCGAACTGACTACGCATGTTGTCAAAGTAGCCTCGACAACATGCGTGGTCAACAGTTGGAAGAGCGCAGATCCAAGCGGTACGACGCGCTGCTCGACGCCGGGATCGAACTCCTCGGCGCTCAGGAAGGACCCGCGGTGAACGTCCGCGCCGTGTGCCGCGCAGCCGGACTCACCGAGCGCTACTTCTACGAGAGCTTCACCGATCGCGACACGTTCGTCCGCGCGGTCTACGCCTGGGTAGGTGCCCGGACGCAGAAGGCCCTGGAGACCGCCGTCGCCGGAGCGTCGCCGCAGGACGCCGTCGCAGCGCCCGTCCGAGCGTTCGTCGAACTCGTCGTCGACGAGCCGCGGATGGGGCGAGTGCTGCTGATCGCACCGTTGGCCGAGCCTGCGCTGAGCCGACGCGGACTCGACCTCCTGCCCGGGTTCGTCGAACTGGTTCGTTCACGGCTGCCCGAGTCCGCCGACCGGCAGCTCGTCGCCGTCGGAACCGTCGGCGCATTGACGTCGCTGTTCATCGGATTCTTGGACGGCACGCTCGACGCCACCCGTGACGCTCTCGTCGCGCACTGTATTCGCATCCTCGAGCAGGCTGCCGTGCAAGGATGACGGCACCTACAGCCGAAGGAGCTCGTTCATGTCCGATCTCGACCAGTCGTTCGCCGATGCGCAGGTTGACGTCAAGAAGCTCACGTCCAAGCCGAGCAACGACGACCTGTTGCGCCTGTACTCGCTTTTCAAGCAAGGTTCGATCGGGGATGCGACGGGTAAGCGTCCAGGACGGCTGGACATGGTGAATCGGGCGAAGTTCGATGCTTGGGCGAAGCTCGAAGGTACGAGCCAGGATTCAGCGAAACAGCAGTACGTGAATTTGGTGACCGAGCTCCTGGCCGGCTGAGCCTTCGGGCTACTGTCGGGTGTCGGGGGTAACGAAACGAAGGGACCCGCATGAGACGCACCGACAGCGACGTCGACGAGGCCGAGCTCGATATCGAGAAGCCGAAGACCCATGCGGCAGGGGCCACTGCCGTTGCGGTGTCGATGAAGCGCGCGCTGGGACACATGGGACCCAAGCGGACCGCGCAGACTCTGTTGCGGCTCAATCAGGCCGAGGGCTTCGACTGCATGAGCTGCGCGTGGCCCGATCCCGACCCTGGTCACCGGCACGCCGCCGAGTTCTGCGAGAACGGTGCCAAGGCCGTCGCCGAAGAGGCTACGACGATGCGGGCCACTCCGGAGTTCTTCGCGCAGCACAGCATTGCCGAGCTCGATGCTCACACCGAACACTGGCTGGGTCAGCAGGGCCGCATCACGCATCCGATGATCAAGCTCCCCGGCGGCAGCCACTACGAGCCCATCGAATGGGACGACGCCTTCCGTCTGATCGGGGACGAGCTGAAGAGCCTCGCCAGCCCGGACGAGGCCATCTTCTACACCTCGGGTCGTGCGTCCAACGAGTCCGCGTTCATCTACCAGTTGTTCGCTCGCTCGTTCGGCACGAACAACATGCCCGACTGCTCCAACATGTGTCACGAGTCGACGTCCATCGCTCTGCAGGAGTCCATCGGCATCGGCAAGGCCAGTGTCACGCTCGACGACGTACACAACGCCGAACTGATCATTCTGGCCGGCCAGAATCCCGGTACCAATCACCCGCGCATGCTCTCCGCCCTGGAAATGGCGAAGCAGAACGGCGCAAAGATCCTGTCCATCAATCCCCTTCGCGAAGCGGGACTGCTCAACTTCAAGAACCCCCAGACCCCGCGCGGCATGGTCGGTCCCGGTACCGATCTGTCGGATCTGCACCTGCCGATCAAGCTCAACGGCGACCTCGCTCTGTTCCAGGCCCTCGGGGCGCTGTTGGTGAAGTGGGACGCCCTCGATCACGAATTCCTCGGCGAGTACACCGTCGGATTCGACGAGTGGAAGGCACACGTTGCCGAGGTCGACTTCGATCTCGTCACCGAGGTCACCGGCCTGTCCATGCAGCAGATCACCGAGGCCGCCGAGATGCTGCGCGACTCGAAGGCCACCGTCTTCTGCTGGGCGATGGGTCTGACGCAGCATCGCAATGCCGTCGCCACCATCAAGGAAGTCACCAATCTCGCGTTCGCGCAAGGAAACATCGGTAAGGCCGGTGCCGGATTGCTTCCGGTTCGAGGCCATTCCAACGTCCAGGGCGACCGAACGATGGGCATCTGGGAGCGCCCTCCGGTGGCCTTCCTCGACGCCATGGCGGCGGAGTTCGAGTTCGAGCCGCCCCGTGAGCACGGCTTGGACACCGTCGATTCCATCCGCGCCATGCGCGACGGCAAGGCCCATTTCTTCCTCGGCCTCGGCGGTAACTTCGTTCAGGCGACGCCGGACAGCGACGTCACGTTCGAGGCGCTGCGCAAGATGCGCATGACCGTGCAGATCTCCACGAAGATCAATCGTTCGCATCTCGTCTGCGGCGAGACGGCTCTCATCCTGCCGACCCTCGGACGCACCGAGAAGGACGTGCAAGCCAGTGGTGAGCAATGGATTTCGGTGGAGGACTCCACGTGCTCGGTGCACTCGTCCCGAGGACCGCTGAAGCCCGCGAGCCCGTACCTGCGCTCGGAGGTCGCGATCGTCAGCGGTATCGCCGAGGCCACGCTCGGCGACCGGTACGGTCTCGACTGGAAGGGTTTCCGCGACGACTACCGCAACATCCGCACGCACATCTCGCGCGTCGTCGCAGGTTGCGAAGGGTACGAGGTCAATGTTCGACGCCCCGGCGGCTTCGTCCTCCCGCATCCCCCTCGCGACAGCAGGACGTTCGAAACCAAAAGCGGGAAGGGTGAATTCGCCGTCTCGCCGATCGATGTGCTGCAGGTTCCGCCGGGCCATCTGATTCTGCAGACGTTGCGCAGCCACGATCAGTTCAATACGACTATCTACGGTCTGAGCGATCGATACCGCGGCATCGAGAACGGCAGGCGGGTGATCTTCGTGCACCGCGAGGACGTCTCGGCTCTCGGTTTCCGGGACGGCGACATGGTCGATCTCGTCACCAAATGGGACGACGACGACGTGGACCGCTGCGCACCGTCGTTCCGCATCGTGGAGTACGACACTCCCCGTGGATCGGCCGCGGCGTACTACCCCGAAACGAATCCGCTGATTCCCCTGGATTCGACTGCGCTGCAGAGCAACTGCCCCACCTCGAAGTCGGTGATCATCTCGATGGTTCCGGCCGGCACCGGTGCGCAGGGTACGTCGAGCGGGAGCCAGGACAACGAGGGCTCGGACGAGGGGCACAAGTCGCACCCCCAGCCGCATCACCTGAGCTGAACGAACTCAGCTGAACGATCGAACCAGGGTCGCCGCGCCGGTGAACTGATGTCGCATCAGTTCACCGGCGACCCGGTGATCGCCTCGACGCATCGCCTCGATCAATTCTTCGTGAGCGCGCACCGCCCGTTGCCCCCAGTCGGTGTCGGAGGCATGCAGATGCGTAGGGGTGTATTTGACGGCACCGAGCAGAAACCACGCCAACGTGGTGCCGCCCGCAATTTTGTTTATGGCGCGATGGAACTCGAACTCGCACCGCTCGACGGCATCGGCGTCGGCGCGTGTCACGGCATCGCGTAGGTCGTCGTTGAGGGTGGCCAACTGCTGGAGATGTTCCCCCGTCACCCGCCGGGATGCCCGCTCGGCCAGGGCCGCGGCGATCGTGCCCTGCAACCAGAAGATGTCGTCGATGTCCTGCTGCGTCAGTTCGACGACGCGGTAGCCCCGATGCGGGACGGATTCGAGCAGCCCTTCGCCGCGCAACGACACCAGCGCCTCGCGCACCGGGGTGGCACTGACTCCCAGCTCGGCTGCGGTCTCGTCGATGCGGACGAACGACCCCGGCTTCAGCGCACCGGCGACGATCCTCCTACGAATGCTCACGGCGACGTCCTCGGACAACTGCGGACGTCGCGGAATCGGCGGTGTCGAGGGTGCCGTGCGTGTGAGATCGAGGCTCATTCCACATCTCCTGCACAGCGCGGCGGCGGGGGTTGTTGCAACGGTGACGGACGCATAGTGTGTCCTGGACAACATTGAATCACATCAAATATATGTGATGCGATCTGCTGGAGGATAGAGCCCGTGACGGACCAGATCGAACGAACGAACGAGAGCACCTTCGAAAGCCTCGATCCCAGAACGGGTCTCGCTCTCGCAACGTACCCGATCGCCGACGCCGCCGAGGTCGAGATCGCCGTGACCCGCGCCCGCTCGGCCGCCCGGTGGTGGGACGCGCAGGGCTTCGAGGGCCGCAAGCGGTGGCTCCTCGAATTCAAGACCGCGATCGCCCGCGACGCCGCGAGCCTCGCTGCCGTCATCGCCGCCGAAACCGGCAAGCCGGACGAGGACTCCCTGCTCGAAGTCATGTTGGGCGTCGAACACATCGATTGGGCGGCGCGCCACGCCGGCAAGACCCTCAAACAGCGCAGGGTCGGATCGGGTCTGCTCGCCATCAACCAGAAGGCCTACGTCAGCTACCGCCCGTTCGGCGTCGTCGGCGTCATCGGACCGTGGAACTACCCGCTCTACACCCCGATGGGGTCGATCGCGTACGCCCTCGCCGCGGGCAACACCGTCGTCTTCAAACCCAGCGAACTCACCCCAGGTGTCGGGGTCTGGTTGGCCGAGAAGTGGCAGTCGCTCGCCGCTCCCCACCCGGTGTTCCAGACGATCACCGGCGACGGTTCCACCGGCACCGCCCTGGTCGAAGCCGGCGTCGACAAGATCGCGTTCACCGGATCGACCGCGACGGCCAAGAAAGTCATGGCCACGTGCGCGAAGTCGTTGACGCCGCTGATCGCCGAGTGCGGCGGTAAGGACGCCATGCTCGTCGACGCCGACGCCGATATCTCTGCAGCCGTGGAATTCGCGACGTTCGGCGCGATGGGCAATGCCGGGCAGACCTGCGCCGGAGTCGAACGCATCTACGTCGCCGCCCCGGTGTACGACCGATTCGTCGCCGAATTCACCACTGCGGTCAAGGCATTGAAGCCCGGCGGATCGAAGACCTCGTCCTACGGCCCGATGACGCTGTCCAAGCAGAGCGACATCGTCCGCGGCCAGATCGAGGATGCGTTGGCCAAGGGCGGCACGGCATTGGTGGGCGGGCTCGACTCGTTGCACGGGCCGTACATCGACCCCGTCGTCCTCACCGACGTTCCCGAGGATTCGACCGCGATCACCGAGGAGACGTTCGGGCCCACCGTCGTCGTCAACAAGGTCCGCGATCTGGACGAGGCCATAGCCCGTGCCAACGCGTCCTCCTACGGCCTGGGTGCATCGGTGTTCACCAAGGACACGGCGGTCGGACGACGCGCGGCCGAGAAACTCGATTGTGGTGTCGTGACGGTCAATTCGGTGCTGGGCTTCGCCGGCGTCCCGGCCCTACCGTTCGGCGGAACAGGCGACTCGGGCTTCGGGCGCATCCACGGCGACGACGGCCTTCGCGAATTCAGCACCGTCAAATCACTGACCGTGCAGGGCTTCGCGGCACCGATCGATCTGCTGACGATGAAGCGCAAAGCCCGGAACATGAAGCTCTCGGTGCTGGCGCTCAAACTCCGCCACGGACGAGGCTGACCATGGACATCGCGCCGGGTCGGGGTCGATACGGGTGGTTACGCCGCGTCGAGGAACTCGACCCGGTCCGCGACTGTCACACCATTCACCGGATCACCGCGGGGTACGAGTTCCCCTGGGATTATCAGCGGGCCCTCGAATTCGCCTTGTTCCGAACCTATTGCGTGCCGACGATTTCCGCTCTGCTGGCCCGGACCGGCGAGTTCGAGAAGCGACCGCAGAAGCGGTACGACGACACCTCGCTGCTGATGTCGGAGATGCTCGAGCACGGTTACGACTCCGAACGAGGTCGCGAATCGCTGCGGACGGTTAATCGGATGCACGCGCAGTACGACATCTCCAACGACGACATGCTGTACGTGCTCACGACGTTCATCTACGAGCCCATCGAGTGGATCGACACCTACGGGTGGCGTCGCCTGCATCCCCACGAGCGGCTCGCGACCTTCCACTTCTACAGCGAAGTGGGTAAACGCATGGGCATCAAGGACATTCCAGAGTCGTACACCGAGTTCGCACAGTTCAAGCTCGATTACGAAGAACGAACGTTCCGCTTCAGCGAGGACAACCGTCGCATCGGCACCTACACCCTCGATCTCTACTGCTCGTGGTTTCCCGCCGCGCTCACCCCGGCTGTCCGGCAGGGCGTGTTCGCGTTGCTCGACGATCGGATGGCGAACGCATTCGGCTTCCCCGCCGGCTCACCCACGCTGGAACGGGCCGCGGTGCGGGCGCTGCGGACCAAGGCCCGCGTGGAGCGGTTCCTCCCCACGAGAAAATACTCACGCACGACAGCCGACGCGGGCAACAAGACCTACCCCGGCTATCCCGTCGGGTACAGCCCGAAAGATCTGGGCACCCAGGCCGCATCACCGATTCGCGGTTGTCCGGTACCTACGACGTAACTGCGAACTCGACGGGTCAGAGCCCGTCCACCCACCGGCCGAACGCATCGCGAAACTCCCCCGAGAGCGGCAGCGGTGCCAGGGCGGTGTTCGGATCCGCGGGCAGCGGGCCGAGCTCACCCAGCATGTGCGAGCTGTTGGCGAAGTGCGCGAAGTGGAGATCGGTGTGGCCCAGGGCCACTCGCACGTTCTCGACCTGGCCGCAGGAGACGTTGAGATCCTTGTCCGAGCAGGTCAGGAACGAGGAGTACGAGTCCGGTAGCGCGGCAGCCAGATTCGCCGGGTCAGTGGCATCCGCTTCACGCAGGAAGGTGGCGCTCTGCCGCAGTCCCAGACCGTCGACGATCGGGTCGGGCTCCGCGGACAGCGGTCGTCCCGCGCGAATATCGGCGACGGCCTGGGCGAAGCGATCTCGCGACGACGCGGCCTGCTCCTCGGTGAACTGGCCGACCGCCACGGCCTCGCCGATGTTGCGATCGACCTGCGCGGTCAGCAGGTCGAGGTAGCGGATGGACAACGGCTCGAGCAGGCCGACATGGGTGAACGCCGCGCTGTCGGCTTCGGCCAGACGCAGTGCCGTCAGTGCGCCCTCGCTGTGCCCGATCACCGTCGTGCGATCCGCCCCGACACCGGTGCGCTGCTGCAGGAAAGCCAGTGCGTCCGCAGCATTGTCGACCTGCGCATCGAAGCCGGGCGGGTTGTTCGAATCCACCCCGGCCAGGCCGGTACGGCCGCTCCCGAGCTTGTCGAAACGCAGGCTCGCAATACCGCGTCGGGACAGCTCGTCGGCGACGTATGCGGTCGTGTTCAGCTGCAGATTACCCGAGTTCCCGTTGCGGTCGGTCGGCCCGCTTCCCGGCAGCACCAATGCCACGCCGCGGGTGTCGCCGACCGGCATGCGAAGGCTGCCGTAGAAGGTGATGCCACCGGACTCGAAGCTGACCTCGGAATCGAGCGCGTCGTCGGGTGACCACGGAACGTTGATCGGGGCAGCGGCCGCGGTACCCGCGCCGACGAGCAGGAGCATCGACGCGGCCAGTCCGGCCAGCAGTCCTCGGGTGCGCATCATGCCGCCAGAATAACAATCCGACCGACCGTTCGGATATGGGTACGCTGCCCGTAACCCACGGCACGGCACTCGACGTCGCCCATCGAAAAACGCACGCGACCGCTCCCGACCGAGCCGGCTCGAGGCGTCGAACACCCAGCACACACCGGCTCCGGAAGGCCGAAGTGCTGGTCGGGGCACACCCCGAATCGGATAGGACGTAGCCTGGCGAGGGAGGTTCGGTGGTTCGACCGTGAATGACACCCGTGTTGTTCGGTTAGATTGGAAGAGCCACCAGGCACGATGCAAGAGGGTCGAGACCTGTCAACGAGCGACGGGTCACCACAATCGAGGAGAACAGGCCATGGCTTTACCAGTATTGACACCGGAACAGCGCACCGCGGCGCTGGCCAAGGCGGCCGAGGCACGCACTGCGCGGTCGAAGTTGCTCGCATCCGTCAAGTCCGGCGAACTGAGCGTCGCTGACGTCCTCGCCAAGGCGGAGAACGACGAGATCGTCAAGAAGACCAAGGTGTCCGCGCTGATCAAGGCCCTGCCGGGCGTTGGATCCGTGCGCGCCGCACAGCTGCTCGAGCAGCTGTCCATCGCAGATACGCGCCGCATCGGCGGCCTCGGCGCAAACCAGCGCGAAGCGCTGCTCGCTGCCGTCGCATCCTGATTCACATTTTCACGGGTCGTTCCTGCAGGCTCCACTCCTGATCCTGCGATAACGCGTTGCCTGCAGGGCTAGCATTTCGACCATGAACGTCGAAGTGACCCTGCTGCCCGGAATCGGGGTGCGGAAAGATTTTGCCCTCGCTTCCGGGCGCCGCATCGGCGTCATCACCCGCAAGGACGGCGCGAACGAACTGATCGTTTCGCGCAAGGACGACCCCGATGCGACGCAGGCGTCCATCACCCTGAGCAATGAGGAAGCGGCGGCCCTGGGCAATCTGCTCGGGTCGCCGCAACTCATTGCTCAGCTCGGGGAAGAGCATCGCGATCTCCCCGGAATCAACACTCGTCAACTCCCCATTCGCGCCAATTCACGGTTCGTCAGCCGCACACTCGGCGACACCGCCATGCGCACCAAGACCGGAGTATCCGTCGTCGCTGTCATGCGCGCCGGCCAGGTACAACCGTCACCCACTCCCGACTTCACGCTCGCCGCAGGTGACCTTCTGGTCGCCGTCGGTACCGCGGACGGACTGGACGCAGCAGCCAAGTTGCTCGGCAATGCCTGAGATCAGTCGGGTCTGACCCGTGGCCGAGAGCGCGCTCGCCCTCACCGAGCTGGGTGCCGTGTTCTTCGTTCTCGGACTTCTCGCTCGTCTCGCCGGCCGGATCGGCGTCTCCCCCATCCCGTTCTACCTGCTCGGCGGACTGGCCTTCGGCAACGGCGGATTCGTCAACCTCGGCGGCATCGACGAGTTCAGCGAGATCGCCAGCGAAATCGGCGTCATCTTGCTGTTGCTGCTGCTCGGACTCGAATACACCGCAACCGAGCTCGTCACCGGCCTGCGTCGATCGTGGATGGCCGGTCTGGTCGACATCGTCCTCAACTTCGCGCCCGGTGCCGTCGTCGCGCTGCTGCTCGGCTGGGGCGGAGTCGGGGCGCTCGTGATGGGCGGCGTCACGTACATCTCGTCGTCGGGCATCATCGCCAAAGTTCTCACCGACCTGGGCCGACTGGGAAACCGTGAAACCCCCGTCGTGTTGTCGATCCTGGTGTTCGAGGACCTTGCGATGGCTATCTACCTCCCGATCCTCACCGCCGTCCTGAGCGGAGTCAGCTTCCTCGGCGGACTCGAAGCCCTCGGCATCTCACTGTTCGTCATCACCTTCGTGTTGGTCGTCGCGCTGAAATACGGCAGATTCGTCTCGGCGATCGTCGACAGTCCCGACCGCGAAATCGTGCTCCTCAAGGTGCTGGGATCCGCCCTGCTGGTGGCCGGCATCGCGTCGGAACTGCAGGTCTCGGCGGCCGTCGGCGCGTTCCTGCTGGGAATCGCGATCTCCGGCTCGACGGCCGACAACGCGACCCGCGTCCTGGAACCCCTACGCGACCTGTTCGCTGCGATGTTCTTCGTCGTGTTCGGCCTGGGTACCGACCCGTCGACCATCCCGCCCGTGTTGGGCTGGGCCGTCGTTCTCGCCGTCACCACTGCCGCGACCAAGATCGCCACGGGCTGGTGGGCAGCAGGTCGGCAGGGAATCGGCAGACCGGGACGATTACGCGCCGGTGCGGCTCTGGTGGCGCGCGGAGAGTTCTCCATCGTCATCGCCGGACTGGCCGTCGCCGCGGGGGCTGTCGAAGGCGAACTGGCGGCCCTGGCGACCGCGTACGTGCTGCTGATGGCCATCCTGGGGCCGATTGCTGCCCGCGTCGTCGAACCCGTCGCAAAGGTTGTGCTCCGCACCAAGCCCGCGGTGTGATTGGCTTTTCGACATGGCAGACAAGCGGACGGCTCTGAGGCGACGGCCACAGTTGTCCGAGGAAGTCGCCAGCCACGTCCGCCACCTGGTGATGTCCGGAGAGGTGAGTCCGGGAGACTTCATCCGTCTCGACGAGACGGCAGCCCAGTTGGGCGTCAGCGTCACCCCTGTGCGTGAGGCGCTACTGACCTTGCGTGGTGAGGGCATCGTCGAACTCGTCCCCCACCGCGGCTATGTGGTGTCTGCGCTGACGCCGAGCGACATCGTCGACATCTTCTGGCTGCAGGGTGAGATCGCGGTCGAACTCGTGCGCCGGGCGGCACCGAAGATTACCGAGGTCGAACTGGGTCGACTCACCGAGCTCACCGACGTACTGTCGGTCGCCGTCGAGAACGGCAAGGCCGAGGACGTCGAGAACATCGAGTTCGAGTTCCATCGGGTGCTGAACCGTCTGGCCGAGTCATCCAAGTTGGCGTGGTTCCTCAACAACGCCACCCGCTACACCCCGACCCGTCTTTACGCCACCGACCGTGACTGGGGCCGTGCAGCCGTGCGCAATCACGAGGATCTGATCGCGGCCCTGGTTCGAAACGACATCGACGCCGCCTGCGAATTGATGAAGCAACAATTCACAGACGGCGCCGAGAGGTTGATCGCGCATCGCGGTTGAGTGCGCTCCGCGCAGTGGTGCGGTTATGTGCCATGGGCGGCACATAACCACACCACTGCCTTGGCACTAGCGCAGCGAGGCCGGAACCTGGAAACGCTCGCCGTACTTCTTGGCCAATTCGTCCGCGCGAGCGACGAATCCGGCCTGACCACCCGGGTAGCCGACGACGTACTGGTGCACGCCACCCGTCCAGGCCGGGAAACCGATGCCGAAGATCGAGCCGATGTTGGCGTCGGCGGTGGTGTTCAGGACACCCTCGTCGAAGCACTTCTGCGTCTCGATGGCCTCGATGAACAGCATGCGCTCCTTGAGGTCCTCGAACGGGATGTCCGCCGAACCCGACTTGAACGCATCACGCAGTCCGGGCCACAGGCCGGCGCGCTTGCCGTCTTCGTACTCGTAGAAGCCCGCGCCCTTGGCCTTCGACGGACGCTCGAACTCGTCGACCATCTTGTCGATGACCTCGCCGGCCGGATCCTCGGGAGGGGTTCCACCGGCAGCCTTGATGGCGTCGTAGGTTTCCTTGCGGATCTTCTGCATCAGATTGAGCGTGAGCTCGTCCGAAAGCTGCAGTGGCGCAGCCGGGTAACCGGCCTGCAGACCGGCCTGCTCGATGGTCGACGGCTCGACGCCCTCGCCCAGCATCGCGATGGCCTCGTTGATGAACGTACCGATCACGCGAGAGGTGAAGAATCCACGACTGTCGTTGACGACGATCGGCGTCTTCTTGATGAGCTGCACGAGGTCGAATGCCTTGGCCAAGGCCGCATCCGACGTCTTCTCGCCGCGGATGATCTCCACCAGTGGCATCTTGTCGACGGGTGAGAAGAAGTGGATTCCGATGAAGTCTTCCTGACGCTTGATGCCCTGAGCGAGGCTCGTGATGGGCAGCGTCGAGGTGTTGGAACCGAGCAGTGCCGTCGGATCGACGAGGTCCTCGATCTCCTGGAAGACCTTCTGCTTCAACTCTTCCGACTCGAAGACGGCCTCGATGACGAGGTCGGCACCTTCGACGTCCTTGGCATCGGCGGTCGGGTGGATACGCGCGAGCAGAGCGTCCGACTTCTCCTGGGTGGTCTTGCCACGCGAGAGTGCCTTGGCCTCGATGGCCTCGGAGTACGCCTTGCCCTTCTGTGCCGACTCGATGGCAACGTCCTTGAGCACCACGTCGATTCCGGCCTTGGCACACACGTACGCGATGCCCGCGCCCATCATGCCTGCGCCGAGAACTGCGACCTTGGTGAAGGTGGTCTTCTCGATGCCGTCGGGCCGAGACTTGCCGGCGTTGATCGCCTGCAGGTCGAAGAAGAACGCCTGAATCATGTTCTTGGACACCAGGCCGGTGACCAACTCGGTGAAGTACCGCGACTCGATGGTGCACGCATTGTCGAAGTCGACCTGCGCACCCTCCACTGCCGCAGCGAGAATCGCGCGCGGAGCCGGCATCGGTGCGCCCTTGATCTGCTTGCGCAGGTTGGACGGGAATGCCGGGAGGATCTGCGCGAGCTTCGGGTTCGACGGCGTGCCGCCGGGGATCTTGTAACCCTTGACGTCCCACGGTGCGACGCCACCCTCGGGGTTGGCCTTGATCCATGCCTTGGCGGTGGGCACCAATTCGTCGATGCTGCCGACCAATTCGTGAACCAGACCGATTTCGAGAGCCTTGGCCGGACGGAATCGGGTGCCCTGCGCCAGGACGGTCATGAAGCCGGTCTGGATGCCGAGCAGTCGCGTGATGCGGGCAACGCCGCCGCCGCCGGGCAGCAGGCCGAGCGAGACCTCGGGCAGACCGATCTGCACGCCGGGAACATCGGCCGCGATGCGGTGATGCGTCGCAAGCGCGATCTCGAGTCCGCCGCCGAGTGCCGCACCGTTGATGGCAGACACGACCGGCTTGCCGAGCTTCTCGAGCCGACGCAGCTGTCCCTTGACTTCCTGGACCTCGTCGAACACCCGCTGGGCGTCCTCGGGCTTGGCAGCGATGAGGGTGTGCAGATCGCCGCCGGCGAAGAACGTCTTCTTGGCGGAGGTCAGCACGACTCCGGTGATGCTGTCCTTCTCGGCCTCGAGGCGATCGACCGTCGCGCCCATCGAGTCCTTGTACAGCTGGTTCATCGTGTTGGCGCCCTGGTTGGGGTCGTCCATCGTCAGAACGACGATGCCGTCGGCGTCCTGGTCCCACTGAATCATGTTGTCAGACATCGTTCTACCTCAGACTCGCTCGATGATGGTGGCAACGCCCATGCCGCCGCCGATGCACAGGGTGATCAAGGCGTACCGGCCGCCGCGGCGCTCGAGCTCGTCGAGCACGGTGCCGGTGATCATGGCTCCGGTGGCACCGAGCGGGTGGCCCATGGCGATTGCGCCGCCGTTGACGTTGAGCTTCTCGTTCGGGATCTTCAGATCCTTCTGGAAACGCAGCACCACGGAAGCGAATGCCTCGTTGAGCTCGAACAGATCGATGTCGTCGACGGTCAGTCCCGCGGTGGCGAGAACCTTCTTCGACGCCGGGGTCGGTCCGGTCAGCATGATGGTCGTGTCGGCGCCACTGGTGGCCGTCGCGACGATGCGGGCGCGCGGGACCATGTTCAGGTCCTTGCCCGCCTGCTCGCTGCCGACGAGGACGAGGGCTGCGCCGTCGACGATGCCGGAGCTGTTTCCGCCGGTGTGGACGTGATCGATCTTCTCGATCCAGTGGTACTTCTGCAGCGCCACGTCGTCGAATCCGCCCATGGCCGCGATACCGGTGAATGCCGGGTTCAGCTTGCCGAGCGACTCGACGGTGCTGCCCGGACGCATGTGCTCGTCCTGATCGAGGATGAGCAGACCGTTCTGGTCGGTGACCGGAACGACGGACTTGGCGAAGTAGCCACCGGACCACGCCGCAGCGGCGCGCTCCTGGGACTGGACTGCATATGCGTCGACGTCTTCGCGGGTGAAGCCTTCGATGGTGGCGATCAGGTCGGCACCGATGCCCTGCGGGGCGAAGTAGGTGTCGTAGTTGGTGGCCGGGTCCATGGCCCATGCGCCGCCGTCACTGCCCATCGGCACGCGAGACATCGACTCGACGCCGCCGGCGACGACCAGTTCGTCCCAGCCCGAGCGCACCTTCTGCGCGGCCAGGTTGACGGCTTCGAGGCCCGACGCGCAGAAGCGGTTGAGCTGGAAGCCGCCGACGGTGTCGGGCATCTTGGCTGCGAGCACGGCCGTGCGGGCGATGTCGGCACCCTGATCTCCGACGGGCGAGACCACACCCAGGATGAGGTCGGAGATTCGGTTCTCGTCCATGTCGGGGAAACGTCGACGAAGCTCGTCGATCAGCCCGGTCACCAAGGAAATCGGCTTCACCGAATGCAGGGAGCCGTTCTTTCCTTTACCTCGGGGAGTCCTGATGGCCTCGTAAATGAATGCCTCTGTAGTCACAGCGCGCAGTTCCTTCCACATACTCGATCTTGTCGCGGTCGCCGTGCCGGCCGACCGCGTCGGTGCGAGGCCATGACAGACCTCAGCTCATGCCACAGTAAGTTGGCGGGCTGATCCGACGTAAGGACCGAAACGAGCGTTTCGCATGACCCCGCGAAGCGGTTCAGGTTTGAACGACCCCGTCTCGGGAAATTACGATGCATCAGATCGACCGAAGGCGAAAGAAGACCGACCATGGAAACCGACAACGAACCGACCGTGGGCGCTCGCGTCAAGGTACGTATTCGCAACGAAGACAGCTCCGGATCCGACAGCTCGGGATCCGACGCCTACGAAACAGGCGCGATCGTCGACGACTTCGGAGTCCAACCGACCGACAGCACCTCGCGGGACTGGGCAGTCGCCAAGCGTTGGGCCGTCGCACTCGACAGCGGCCGACTGGTATTCGTCGACACCGACGACCTCACGCTCGCTTGAGTCTCAGATCTCCTTGAGCGGTACCGCTCCGAGTTCGCTCACCAGCAGCTCCATGGCGACCGTTTCCGGGTCCCGACGAACCGACGGGTCCGCAGGCTCGGCCGCGGCCTTGAGCAATTCTTCCTCGTCCTCCGGCGTCTCCGGAGGAGGCGGGCCTACCGGCTCGGGATCGTCGGGATAGTCCGGGGCCTCGGGCATCGGAATGTCTGCGTCCGATCCATCGCCCGCTGAACCGAAACCGTCCGACGTCGGACGGGGAGCCCCTGCCTGGCTCGGCCTCGAGAACTTCGGCAGCGACGCGGGTTTCGCTGCCGGTTCATCTTTTTTTGCTGATGACGGTTCCGGTGGTGCCGCAGCACCCACCAGACAGACCACCGACCATTCGACGCCGAACACGTCACGCAACGCATCCCGAATGACGTCGGCGTTGCGGGGTTCTTCGAGACGCTTCGCGAGCGGCGCCGAATCGTGCCCGAGAGTGATGGTGCCGTTCTCGACGGTGCGTACCGACGCACCGGACAACATCACCTCGACGGTCCTGCTTCGCTCTCGTACCTTGGTTCGCACCTCGGACCACACCGCGCGGACGGCCGCCGCATCCGGCTCGTTGGAGGCCGCCGCGGGTGCCGCGACCGGCTCGGGTTCGGATTCGTACACCGGCTCGGGCTCCGGGCCGTACTCGTCCTCGGGCTCCGGCGGAAAATCCTCGTGCGAAAGCGATGGTTCCGAACGCTGTTGCGCTGCAACTGGATTCGCGACCGATTCAGGCTCGGGTGTCGGAGCAGGCTCGGGTGTCGGAGCAGGCTCAGGTGTCGGAGCAGGCTCAGGTGTCGGAGCAGGCTCGGGCACTGGAGCAGGCTCGGGCACTGGAGCCGGTTCGCGCGTTGGAGCCGGTTCGCGCGTTGGAGCCGGTTCGCGCGTTGGAGCGGGCTCGGGTGTGGGAGCAGGCTCGGGTGTGGGAGCAGGCTCGGGTGTGGGAGCGGGCTCGGGGGCTGCAGGCTCGGGCACCGGAGACGGTTCCGGGGCCGCCATAGGTTCGGGTGCCGCGACAGGCGCAGGCACCGGAGCCGGTGCCGGAGCGGGGGCTGGTGCTGGTGGCGCCGCGGGTGCGGACTCGGCGGCCGGCTGCCGCTGGGACGGTCGCTGGAATTTGTTCACCGCGGGCGGGCCGGAGGGTGCAGGCTCGTCGGTCGCGGGCAGCTGCGGCCGTGTCGGGTCTGCGGCTGCCTGTGCCACTGCGGCCTGTTCGCCGGCAGGAAGGGTGACGTCCAGGCGACGTTCGACGCGCTCGAGCCTCTGCAACACAGCCGATTCAGCGTCGGAGGCCGACGGCAGGAGCATCCGTGCGCACATCACTTCGAGCAGCAGGCGCGGCGCGGTGGCCCCGCGCATTTCGCCGAGGCCCGAGTGCACGATCTCCGCGTAGCGAGTCAGCGTCGCCGAGCCGAGCAGGTCCGCCTCGTCGCGGAGTCGTTCGAGGACGTCGCCCGGCACGTCGACCAGGCCACGTTCACCGGCGTCGGGTACGGCCTTCATCAGGATCAGGTCTCGCATGCGATCGAGGAGGTCGATGGCGAAGCGACGTGGATCGTGGCCGGCGTCCATCACCTTGTCGACGGTGCCGAACAGTGCGCCGCCGTCTCCCGCGGCCAGGGCGTCGACGGCCTCGTCGATCAGCGCGACGTCGGTGACGCCGAGCAGCGACAGAGCTCGCGGGTAGGTGACGCCTTCCGGTCCGGCTCCGGCCAGCAACTGGTCCATGACCGACAGCGAGTCACGCGGCGAACCACCACCCGCCCGGATGACGAGTGGATAGACCGCGTCCTCGACCGGGACCTGTTCCTGACCGCAGATCTTCTCGAGCAGGCCCCGCATCGTCGACGGCGCAAGCAGACGGAACGGGTAGTGGTGGGTTCGCGAGCGGATGGTGGGGAGCACCTTCTCGGGCTCGGTGGTCGCGAAGATGAAGACCAGGTGCTCCGGCGGTTCCTCGACGACTTTGAGCAGCGCGTTGAAGCCGGCTGGGGTGACCATGTGCGCCTCGTCGATGATGAAGATGACGTAGCGCGACTCGGCCGGGGCGTACACGGCTTTGTCTCGTAGATCGCGGGCATCGTCGACGCCGCCATGGCTGGCTGCGTCCATCTCGACGACGTCGAAGTTGCCGGGCCCGCCCGGTGCCAGTGCGACGCAGGAGTTGCACACACCGCAGGGCGTGGAGGTCGGCCCTTCGGCGCAGTTCAGCGATCGGGCGAGGATGCGTGCCGAGGACGTCTTTCCGCAGCCACGGGGGCCTGAGAAGAGATAGGCGTGGTTGATTCTGTTGGAATCGAGCGCCACGCTGATCGGTTCGGTGACGTGCTCCTGACCGACGACTTCAGCGAACGTCGCGGGACGGTACTTCCGGTAGAGGGCCACGCCCGAAAGGGTACCGGCGACCGACGACACAGTTGCATCGCGCGTCGGTGTGCGCGATGGAACCAATGGTTCAGTCGCATCGCGCGTCGGTGTGCGCGAGGAACCCACGGCACGGTTGCATCGCGCATCAATGTGGACCGGCGGACACCGCTCTGATGTTCATGATCGCGAAGCTTTCCCGGGTGCCGGTGGACGTCGACAGCGCGAGTAGCCAGTTGCCGTCCTGCAGCGCGTCCGAGATCGAGTGCCGCACGATTGCGCCTTTGGAGTTCTGATAGTCGATCGAGACGGGTGCGCCGCGTGCTGCGGCGTCGGTCAGCGCATCGAGCTCCCGTGGCAGCAGTCTGCTGTGCCGGCTGAGTGCGGATCGCACCCGTGCGTCGTCGACGGAGCCGGGGTCACCTGTCTGCAGCAGCCGTGCCAGCTCGCGTGAACCGCGTCGACGTGGTGCTGCGGGTGCGCTCGGGTGCGGGGTGCGAGTGGTGTTGACGCGAACCCTGGTCGCGCTGTCGAGCTCGAGCCGGCCGGTGTCGGAATGTCGCACCGGCGAGTATCCGTGCCTGCGAAGCACCGCGAGAGTGTCGATGGGTGTGGCCGAACTGATCAGGACTGTTGGCGCAAGCCGCTGGAACTTCAGCACCGCCAGTGCCTCGTCCGTCTCGATGTTCGTCAGGAGTACGACGTCCTCGGAGACGATGGCGCACGGGATCTTGCGCACGGCCAGTGCGCCGTAGGTGCGCCAACAGTCTCGGATCGTGTAGGCCAGGGCTTGGGGAACGTCGGTGTCGGCCATCTCGGCGAGGGCGTCGATCAACTCATCCCCGGTGCCACCGGTGTCGAAGAAGCTGCGGATCGTCGCCGGGGTGAATCGCCAGACCGACGCCACTTCCCGCGACTCGGGTTGCGCGGCCGCACCGAGTATCGACGCCACCTCGGTGCTCGGCGGCCCGGTGACCACTGCGGTCGAATCGGGCAGCAGGCGCACCGAGAACGGCACCCAGTCGGCCAGGTCCTGTAGCTGCGTTGCCAGCGCGGAGGCGATCTGGCGCGGATCGCCGTCTCGGCCCACCCGGAAGTCCGTCAGGGTGGTGCACAGATCGGTCGGTGCGCCGTCGACCAGAACTCCGAGGCGGGTGGCCTCGGCCCAGAGTGCGCGCACGTGGCCGGGCCCTGCGCTCGTCGAGACGACCGGGATATGCCACTCGAGGTAGCGGGCGAATTCGTCGGGATCGGACAGCACCGGCGCCGGGCTGTCGGATTCGTCGAGGCGCAGAAGAGCGGTCAAGGCAGTCGAGCGCACGTCTGCGGCTGCGGGATCGTCGAGCATCTTCTTGAGTACCGGCGCGGTCTTCTGGGAGGATCGCGGCACCCGGTGGGTAGGCGTGAAGGGCGAGCACCACCACGCGGCCAGCAATGCTGCCGCCTGCTCGGATCGCGAACTCGTCGACCATGTTTCGTAGGTCGAGGTCAATGCGACGCCGGTCTTTCCCCGGTCGGCGAGCAACCCGGCTTCGCGCGCCAGCATCAGCATCAGCGCGGTGTGGTGCTCGTCGGCGAATCCCAGCCGAGTGGTCAGCGAGCGCAGCTCTTTGGCGCTGAGGCCACCGGTCTTCATCATTGCCAGGCCATCGGTGTCGATTGCCGTCAACAGTGCCTGCGTATGCTCGCAGAACTGGAGCAAGGCGATGGAGCGCGCTCGCCGCGAGTCATTCTGCGACAGAACACGAGTGGCGAATTCCGGCGGCCTGAGATCGATGGGCAATCGCCACCCGTCTCCTCGCAGCGCGATGCTCACTTCCAACGGCATCTCGACGCGATGCCCGTCCAATCGATACAGCAGTCCGCGCTCGAAGGCGGCCGCACCCGCGGTCGGCGGCACGTCGAAGATCAACGACGCCGGTTGCCCATCGACGAAGCGAGACAACATTTCTCGCATCTCGGGCGGGCCGTCGTCGAACAAGGCTCGGATCCGTTCGGGGGTCATCGCGGCCGCGACGGCGTCGGCGCGTTCGGCTCGATCGAGCGAGGAGCCGACTCCGAGGCGGGTCAGTAAAGCAAGTCGGTCCTGCTCGACGGCGGAGTGCAAGAACAACTTTCGCTGCCTACGGGCAAGCCCGAATGGGTGCGAGAACACGCCGGACAGATCGACGGGGCGGTACTCGACCGCGTCCGAGCCCTCTGCCGTGTGCGGCCAGATCAGGCCGTAGGCCATCAGCGTGTTCAGGGCCGTATCGATATGCGCCGTCTCGTTCGAGATTCCCTCGCCCGTCCAGTGGCCGATCTCGGCGCGGCTGAGATCCTCCATGAGCGCGAACAACTCGAGCAGGTCGAGCGCACCCCTGTCGAGTTTTCGAGGAAGTGCCGCCACCCGCCAGGGCGAACCGAGGAGTTGCGCGAGCAACCCGAACGAGCGGGGTGGCGGGTCGGTCGCCACGTCCGGTCGATGTCGCAGCAGATCCGTCAGTGCGTCCTCGTCGAGCGAGGCCAGCCACCCCTCGTACGTCCCGATCTTCTCGGTCATCTCGTCCCCCCGGTGCAAGTTCTGCCACAACGTACCGATGGGCACCGACAGACTTATTTGTTCTTGGCTGCCGCTTTCGCTGCCTTCTTGAATTCGCGTACCTCGAGCAGGGACTTCTCGTCGACGACATCGGCGATGGATCGACGTGCACCCTCGTCGCCGTACGCTCCGGCGGCCTTTCGCCACCCGTCGGGCGTCACGCCCATCTGCTTGCCGAGCAGCGCGAGGAAGATGCGCGCCTTCTGATCTCCGTATCCCGGGAGCGCTTTGAGACGCTTCAGCACTTCGGCTCCGTTGGGATCGTCGCGCGTCCAGATTTCCTGCGGCTTGCCGTCGTAGTTCTCGACCAGAAATGCGGCGAGTCCCTGGATGCGCTTGGCCATCGAGCCGGGGAAACGATGCACGGCCGGGGTCTGCGCACACACTGCGGCGAAGTCGTCCGGGTCGGCGTCGGCGACGGTGTCGACCTTCAGATCACCGAGGCGGTCGACGAGCTTCTTCGGTCCGGCGAAGGCGGATTCCATCGGTACCTGCTGATCGAGAAGCATGCCGATCAGCAGCGCGAACGGATCCTCGGCGAGCAGTGCATCGGCCTCCGGATCGCCGACGAGGTTCAAAGTGCGAGACATGGCCCCGATCCTGCCATGTCCGGCAGAAGCGACCGGGTCAGGTGATGGACACCAATTGCGTGATGTCGTCGAAGGGCAGCGGCCCGTCCACGACGGCTCCGACGACGGCGCTGTTGAGGATGATCGATCCGCCGTGATTGTCGAGGAAAGCGGTGTCGGCTGCGTCGCGTCCGGTTGCGATGCGCACCAGGGTCGATCGCGGCGCGAGGCAGGTGGCGTCGACCACTCGCCATTGTCCTTCGACGAAGGCTTCGGCGACGGCGTGGAAGTCCATCGGATCGCAGCCCGGCGCGTACACGGCCACGAGTCGAGCGGGCACGTTGACTGCGCGGAGCAGTGCGACGACGAGGTGGGTGTAGTCGCGGCATACTCCGGCACCGGCGAGGAGGGTGTCGACGGCGCCGTCGATGGGGTCGCTGCTGCCGGGAACGTAGCTCAGCCGGGCTCCGACCCAGGACGACACCTCGGCGAGCAGCTTCTCCGACGGCGGGTACGAGCCGAATTCCGTTGCTGCGAAACCGAAGAACTTGTCTGCCTCGGCGTAGCGACTCGGCCGCAGATACAGCGACAGGTCGTAATCGGACACCGGTGCCGGGTCGGTGTTGCCGTAGATCGTCGCGGAGTACGACGCTTCGAGCTTGCCGACGTCGGCGTGCAGCTTGTGGATGCGGGTGCCGTGCGCGCCGCTGATCTCTTGCGCCTCGACGGGCTGGCCGTCGAGTGTGAACGAGAGTGCTTCCCACACTTCGGTTCCTGGATGCGGCGCGATCGCGATCTGGAACTCGAGGGTGCTGGCCTCGGTCACATCGACATCGAGGTACGCGGAGACGTCACGTTTCATCGTGCCGATCCTGCCATCTCCGAGCGGTTCTCGCAGACTAAGACTCGTCGGTGGGGCGAGCTCCGGTCACCAGGAAGATGACCCGTTTCGCGACCTCGACGGTGTGGTCGGAATACCGCTCGTAGAAGCGGCCGAGCAATGTGATGTCGACGGCGGCCGGTACACCGTGCGGCCAGTCGGGCGCCGAGGTCAACATGAACAGGCTGCGGTGCAGTGCGTCCATCTCCTCGTCCTGCGTTCGCAGACTCGCGGCGAGTTCGGCGTCCCGCGTCTCGAGCACTCGTTGGGTTGCCTCGGCTTGAGCGATGGCAACCCGACCCATCTCGGTGAACACGCCCTCGACCTCGGGCGGCAGCACGTGTGCGGGGTGACGGCGGCGGGCCAGCTCGGCGATGTGCACCGCAAGTCCACCCATGCGCTGGAGGTCGGCCACGATGTTGATCCCGGATACGACACGGCGCAGATCGTGGGCAACCGGTGACTGTCGAGCGAGGAACGCGAAGGCCTCGTGTTCCCATTCGACGGCAAGAGTGTCGATCTCTTCGCGGTATTCGATCGTCTGCTCGGCGAGCACGATGTCGGCGGTCAGCAGGGCGCGCGTGGCATCAGCCATGGCTCGCTCCGCGATTCTCGACATTTCGGACAGCTCCGACGCCAACGTGTCGAGCGCCTCCGTGTAACTGTCCCGCATGTTCACTCACCCCAACCGCTCGACAGCCCGACCTCAGGGCATTGCAGGGCAGTACCCTGCTGCGCATCCTTCTACACCCTCACACCGCTGTGGGCTCGTTGGAGAACTCGAGGGTGTGACGTCGGTCATGCCTGCCGCGACGGTCGATGGTCCACATGCGGGAAACGCCGAACGGCCCGCGCTCGGTGAACGCGGGCCGTTGGATCATCGGTTGCCGATCAGCAGTTCGACGGGGCGGGCACTCCGTAGAAGCGATCCTTGATCCAGCTCTGAGCTTCGCCGAGACCGAGGATGTCCGGAATCAGATGCCCGGCACCGGAACCCGGCACGATAGCCGGGACCTGCGCGGAACTGAGCTGCACTGTTGAACCCTTGCCGCACCAGTCGCCTGCCAGTTCGACGGCCTGACCGTGGGGCACGATGTCGTCGGAGGTTCCGGACTGAATCAGTACCGGGGCATTCGGCGTACGCTCACCGATCTTGTTCTTGGCCAGGATTTCCTGGGCGACGGGCAACCTGTCCAGCACTACCGACAGCGGCTCGCCGGTCTTGGTGTACTCGTTGGTTCGGTGCAGCCCGACGTTCAGAATCGTCTCTCCGACACACTGATTCGCGACCAGATTCAGCATGGCCTTGCCTGCGTCGTTGATGTTCTCGTCGACGATCGGCTGCAGACCGGGGTCGGAATTGAGCAGGCCGTTGAGGGTGTAGCCGATCACGCCGGTGAGGATGGTGCCGTCGACCTGTTCGAGGGTCGCCTTCAGGTCCGCCGGCGGTGCTCCCGCGTAGGTTCCGACCAGGTCGAGTTCCGGAGCGTATTCACCGGCGATCTCGGCCGCCGCTGCGGCAGCTCCGCCGCCCTGCGAGTAGCCGTAGGCCGCAACCGGGCCGTCGCCCGAGATCTTGGTGCCCGGCAGCTGCTGAGCTGCGCGGGCCGCGTCGAGCACGGCGTGAGCCTCGGACGCGCGGTTGACGTAGGTGTGCGCGCCCGGCGTGCCGAGACCCTCGTAATCGGTGATCACGACGCCATAGCCCTGGGAGAGAAGCGAATACGCGGCCAGTACCTCGTACTCGACCATGAATCCGAGTGGCGGGGTGTAGGTGATGACGTTGTTGAGCATCTTGGACGGTGCGCACTGATCGCCCTGCCCCTGTGTTCCCGGTGCCAACACGACGAGCGGGCGCGGCCCCGGACCGGTCCACGGCGCGGACGGGTCGATGTAGGTACCCGTGACGGCATTGGCGTCGTCGTTGGAATCGTTGCTGCGGTACATGATTCGGGTCGCTTCACCCGGCAGGGTACCGCCGATTCCGGGCACCGACAGCGCGAGATGCGAAGGCTCGGAACGAATCACGTCGCCCGCCGCGCCCGCGGGTAGCGGGCTCGGCGGTATGTAGAAGTCCGATTCGACGGTCGAACCCGTCGACGGTGCCGCCGACACGGCCGGCGCAGTCACCCCCATGAACACTGCCATCACTGCTACGGCCGAACCGAAGACACGCGTCGAACGCAAATCGAACCCCCAACGTCTGAACACCTGCTGCCAGGTGTGCGCTACCCCGCGTAGCACTTACCGTGACGCACCTTACGTGACGGCGCACACAACGTACAGAGTGAAGTTGGAGAATT
Source organism: Rhodococcus sp. 1R11 (assembly GCF_004563845.1). Taxonomy (NCBI): domain Bacteria; kingdom Bacillati; phylum Actinomycetota; class Actinomycetes; order Mycobacteriales; family Nocardiaceae; genus Rhodococcus; species Rhodococcus sp. 1R11. The sequence goes on from NZ_SPNG01000005.1 coordinate 136,620, forward strand.
CACCAGTCAGCGGCGGCGACCGTGCATTGCCGCTTTGGCAGTATCCACTTCGTCGTCGGTGAAGGGACGGCCCGGAAGCTTCGATCGGGGTACCGAATCACCGCGGAGGCCGTCGAGCAGCACCGTGAAGTATCGACGCCAGTTCGCAGGATCGACATGACTGGAGAATTCGACGGTCGAGCCGATCATCCCCAGCACCGGATAGAAGTCGGTGACGGCCACATCGGGACGCAGCTGACCGGATTCGAGAGCGCGAGCGACGATTTTCGCGAAGAACGGATCGATCCGTTGACGCACCTCCGCGATTCCACGGCAGCCTTCGTCCGATCCGAGCACCACGTCGCCGAGGCCGCGGTCGGAGGCCATCTGCTCGCACACGTCGGAGAGGAAACTCACCAACCCGTCCCACGGGTCGTCGGTGTCGAGGGCGCGTTCGGCGCTGGCGAGCATGCCCTCGAGACGCTGTTCGAAGACGCCGTCGATCAATTCTTCTTTACAGGAGAAGCGCCGGTAGACGGTGCCGACACCCACCTTGGCGTGCGCGGCGACGTCGTCGAGCGTGATGTCGATACCGCGGGAAGCGAACAGCTCGCGAGCCGCGTCCACGATGCGGCGTCGGTTGCGTTCGGCATCTGCCCGTAGGGGCTTCGATGCCGCTGTGTCCGCTCTCACACTCATTCGATGTCCGTTTCACCCGATAAGCGGAGGACATTCCTCCACTTAGCTGCTACCTTTGCCCTACAACCGGAGGATACACCTCCGCATAGTCGAACCGAGGACACCATGACCACCCTTTCATCGGAGAACGTGGACGGCGCAACGTCGACCACGACGCCGGCGGACGAGCGTGCGCACCGGAATCGCTGGTTGATTCTCGCCACTCTCGGACTGGCCCAGCTCATGGTCGTGCTCGACGCGACCATCGTGAACATCGCACTTCCCGCCGCCCAGCTCGATCTGGGCTTCGACAACGCCGACCGCTCCTGGGTCGTCACCGCCTACGCACTCGCGTTCGGCAGCCTGTTGCTCCTCGGTGGACGCCTGAGCGACCTCTTCGGTCGACGTAATACCTTCCTCATCGGCCTCGTCGGCTTCGCGCTGATGTCGGCAGTGGGCGGCGCGGCCGTCAACTTCGGCATGCTCGTCGCGGCCCGCGCCGGTCAGGGCGTCTTCGGTGCACTGCTGGCACCCGCGGCTCTGTCGCTGCTGGCCACCACGTTCACCGACACCAAGGAACGCGCCAAGGCATTCGGCATCTTCGGTGCCATCGCCGGCGGCGGCGGCGCACTGGGTCTACTACTCGGCGGCATGCTCACCGAGTGGGCCAACTGGCGCTGGAGCCTGTACGTCAACCTGATCTTCGCTGCGCTCGCCTTCGTCGGGGCCTTCCTGTTCCTGGCCAAGCACAAGGTCGACGTCCGACCCAAGCTCGACATCCCCGGAACGATCGCCGTCTCCGCTGCGCTGTTCTCGATCGTTTACGGCTTCGCCCACGCCGAGTCCGACGGCTGGAGCAACCCCGTCACCCTCGGCTTCCTTGCGGCAGGTGTCGTTCTTCTTGCCGTCTTCGTGACCATCCAGAATCGCGTCGAACACCCTCTGCTGCCGCTGCGTATCGTTCTGGACCGCACCCGGGCCGGATCCTTCCTCGCGGTGTTCGTCACCGGCGCAGGCATGTTCGCGGTGTTCCTGTTCCTGACCTACTACCTGCAGAGCACGCTGAAGTACACCCCGATCACCACCGGGTTCGCGTTCATGCCGATGATCGCGTCGCTGATCCTCACCGCGACACTGTCGACGGCACTGATCCTCCCCCGGTTCGGACCGCGGATCCTCATGACGACCGGCCTGGTCGTCGCGTCGATCGGAATGGGACTGCTCACCCAGATCGATCTGGACAGTAGCTACGTCACGCACATCCTGCCCGGCCTGATCATCATGGGTCTCGGACTCGGTGCCACCATGGCACCGGCCATGCAGGGCGCAATCTCGGGCGTCGCTCCGGACGACTCCGGCGTCGCGTCAGCAACGGTGAACACGATGCAGCAGGTGGGCGGCTCGATCGGTACCGCACTGCTGAGCACCGTGGCAGCCAACGCCGCGACCAGCTATGTCAGCTCCAACATGGCGACGGCAACCGATGCGGCTCTGCTGCAGGCCAACGCCGAAATCGCGAGCTACACGACCACCTTCTGGTGGGCGTCGGGCATCTTCCTACTGGGCGCGGTGCTCTCGGCCACGCTCCTGAAGAAGGGGCCGTTGCCCTCCGCTCCCGAGGGTGCGGTCGTCGTCGGGCATTAGTGCGCTACGCGCAGTGGTGTGGTTATGCGCCCCCTGAGGCACATAACCACACCACTAGCCTTCGAGCAGCTTCTCCGTCGCGGCCAGCAGAACGCAGGTCGCGACGCCGTCCATCGACTTCTCCAGCTCACCGAGCGACGGGAAGCTCGGGGCGAGGCGAATGTTCTTGTCTTCCGGATCTTTTCCGTACGGGAAGGCCGAGCCGGCGGCCGTCAGAGCGATTCCGGCGTCCTTGGCCAGCGCGATCGACCGCGCAGCCGTGCCTTCGAGCACGTCGAGACTGATGAAGTAGCCGCCCTTCGGCTCGGTCCACGACGCGATCTTCGACGCGCCGAGCCGATCCTCGAGGATCTGCTGCACCAGCGCGAACTTGGGCTTCAGAATCTCGCGATGCTTGGCCATATGAGCCCGCACCCCCTCTGCGTCACCGAAGAACCGCAGGTGCCGCAGCTGATTGAGCTTGTCCGGGCCGATGCTCTTCTTACCGAGGTGCTTCTGATACCAGGCGAGGTTCTCCTCGGAACTGCCGAAGAAGCTGACGCCCGCACCGGCGAAGGTGACCTTCGACGTCGACGCGAACACGAACGCACGGTTGGGGAAGCCTGCCTCGGCCGCCATGCCGATGACGTCGTAGGACGGCGCGAACTCGTCGGTCAACGGATGCACCGCGTAGGCGTTGTCCCAGAACAGGCGGAAATCAGGCGCAGCAGTGGGCATGGTGGCCAGCGCGCGAACGACTTCCTCCGAGTAGACGGCTCCGGTGGGGTTTGCGTAGTTCGGCACCACCCACATGCCCTTGATCTGCGGATCCGACGCCACCAAGTTGGCGATCTCGTGCACGTCCGGTCCGTCGGGACCCATCGGCACCGGAATCATCTCGATGCCGAAGCTCTCGGTGATCGCGAAGTGACGGTCGTAGCCGGGGGCCGGGCACAGGAAGCGAACGTTCGGCTCCGCCGACCAGGGACGCGGCGAATCCGACAGACCGTGCAGCAGAGCCCAGACCACGAGGTCCTGCATTATTTCGAGGCTCGCATTGTTGCCGGCCAACAAGTTCTTCACCGGGATGCCGAGCAACTCGCCGAAAATGGCACGCAGTTCCGGCAGACCCGCAAGGCCACCGTAGTTGCGGCAATCGGTGCCGTTGCCGTCCTTGTAGTCCGCGCCGGGGAGGGTCAACAGATCGGCAGCGAGATCGAGCTGCTCGGGCGACGGCTTGCCGCGGGTGAGATCCAGCTTCAGATTCTCGGCCTTGAGCTGCGTGTACTTCGCGCTCTGCCGCTCGTGCTCGGAGGCGAGCTCCTCATGGTTCATCAGACCCAACTGGGTTTGCGCTGGCATGCGGAGCGGCCTCTCGGTGACTGGGTTCCCTGGACAGTGTCTACGTCACTGAAATAAAGGGGACCCCGCGCACCCGGCAGAGCCCATTGACCCTTGCTGCCTTCCGGCCCTGGGGGAGTTCACAGGATGCGCGCCGCGCGGGATCCGTTAGGAAGTGTAGCCGCCTCCCGTCGAGCAACGCATCACCACCCTTCGCGCCTCCCGATTTGGGAGATGATGGGGGTAACCGGGTAAGCTCCCCCACGGAGGATTCGCCTAGTGGCCTATGGCGCTCGCCTGGAACGCGGGTTGGGTTAACGCCCTCAGGGGTTCAAATCCCCTATCCTCCGCCAGAGAAGCCCCCGTGACCTGTCACGGGGGCTTCTTGCTGCTCATTGATGTTGCCATTCGCCCGCCGGCCCAATCGCCCGCTCCGGTTCGCGCCCACCCGTCTCCGGATCAATGGGCGTTCGAGTCCGTCTGAGTGCAACAAAGCCGCATTCATTCGGTGGGGTGCGGCGACCCGATCCGGATGAATGCGACTTTGTTGCAATCTGAGCGACTGAAACCCACATTGATCCCAAAGTGGGGGCGCAGCAGACGGGCGGCACCGAACCTAACGAGCCGACCAACCACCATCCATGGTGTACGACGCCCCGGTCACCATGCCCGCATGTTCGGAGCTCAACCACCCCACCAGTGAGGCGACTTCGGCGGGTTCGACGAGTCTCTTGATGGCCGCCTCGGTCAGCAGTACTTTCTCGAGTACTTCGTCTTCGGGGATGTCGTGCGCCTTGGCCTGATCGGCGATCTGTTTTTCGACCAGCGGTGTGCGGACGTATCCCGGGTTGACGCAGTTGCTCGTCACGCCATGCGCGGCACCTTCGAGGGCCGTCACTTTCGACAGTCCTTCGAGTGCGTGTTTGGCGGTGACGTAAGCGACCTTGAATTCCGAGGCCCGCAGTCCGTGCACCGACGACAGATTGATGACCCGGCCGAACCGGCGGGCATACATCCCAGGCAGCGCCGCACGAATCAACAGAAACGGGGCCTCGACCATCAGAGTCTGTATTCGACGGAACGCGCCGGGGTCGAAGTCGACGATCGGTGCGACGGTTTGGATGCCGGCATTGTTGACCAGGATGTCGACGTCCAACCGAAGGTCGTCCAGTGCTGCGGTGTCGAGCAGATCGACCGACCACACCTCGCCTTCGAGCTCGGCTGCCAATTCCTTTGCGGCAACGTCGTTCACATCGGCGATGGTGACGCGGGCACCGCGGCCGGCGAGCTCACGCGCGCACGCGGCCCCGATGCCGGACGCTCCCCCGGTGACGAGGGCGGAGCGTCCGGTCAGGTCGGTCACCGCTTCACAGTCTGATCGAGCAGGCCGGCCTTGGCCAGTTCGGCCTCGGTGGCCAGGTTCTTGGCGTCGGCGATGTCGATGCTTTCGAGCGCCAATCCCTTTGTCTCCCTGGCTACGATGACGGCGACCACGGTGATCGTGCAGGCCACGGCCAGGTACACCGCGATCGGGACGGACGAGCCGTAGATGTCGAGCAGCTTCACCGCGATGATCGGGGCCAGCGAGCCGGCGACGATCGAGGTGACCTGATAACCCAGGGACACACCGGAATACCGCATCCGCGTCGGGAACATCTCGGCCATGATGGCCGGCTGCGTGGCGTACATGAAGGCGTGGAACATCAGGCCGATGATGATGGCCAGCAGGATGACGACGTTGTGGCCGCTGTTCATCATCGGGAAGGCGAAGAAGCCCCATGTTGCCGCGGTGAGGGCACCGGCGAAGTAGACCGGACGGCGACCGATGCGGTCGGCGAGCTTGCCCACCAACGGGATTGTGCAGAAGTGGACCGCGTGGGCGATGAGCATCCACCACAGGATCGTGGAGGTGTCGGTGCCGACCTCCACCTTGAGGTACGTGATGGAGAACGTGACGACGAGGTAGTACATGACGTTCTCACCGAAGCGCAGGCCCATCGCGGTGAATACGCCACGCGGGTAACGCTTCACGACCTCGAAGACGCCGTACGACGCGGCCTTGATGACCTCGGCCTGCTTGTGTGCCTCGAGGAAGATCGGGGCGTCGGAGACCTTGGTACGGATGTAGTAGCCGACGAAAACGATGACGGCAGAGAGCCAGAACGCGACGCGCCAGCCCCAGCTGAGGAATGCTTCGTCGGACAGAGTTGTCGTCAGGACGAGCAGTGCGACGGTGGCGAGGAGGTTACCGGCGGGCACACCTGCCTGCGGCCAGCTGGCCCAGAATCCGCGGCTCTTGTTCGGGCTGTGTTCTGCGACAAGGAGAACCGCGCCGCCCCATTCGCCGCCGACGGCGAAGCCCTGAATGAATCGCAGGGTGACCAACAGCGCCGGGGCCCAGTAGCCGATGGCCTCGAATGTCGGTAGGCAGCCCATGAGGAACGTGGCTCCGCCGACGAGGACGAGGCTGAACTGCAGCAGCTTCTTTCTGCCGTACTTGTCGCCGTAGTGTCCGAAGACGATGCCGCCCAGGGGTCGTGCGACGAAGCCGACGGCGTAGGTGACGAAGGCCGCGAGGATGGCGTCGAGCTCACTGGTTCCGGCCGCGAAGAAGATCTTGCTGAACACCAGTGTGGCGGCGGTTCCGTAGAGAAAGAACTCGTACCACTCGACGATGGTGCCGGCCATCGATGCTCCGACGACCTTCTTCAGGCCGGTGGGGGTGGCATCGGGGTCCGGCTCGGACCTTTCTGCCAGCGGTCGGTCGACGCTCATAGCTTCTCCTGTGTTGCTCGGCACTGCGTGCTCGTGTTTGTGACAGACCACACATGTAGCGGGGTTGGTCTGAGTATTGGTGCAGATGTTTTTCTACGCAAGAGGCATGGACGCAGGTTCGATCTGCAAAACTGCACACATGACACGCGGTGACGGGAAGGTTCCCAGTGCCGACGACCTGCTGGTCCTGCTCGCCGTCAGTCGGACCGGTCGCTACAGCTCCGCTGCCGACGACCTCGGCATCAACCACACGACCATCTCCCGACGCATCGCCGCACTCGAGGACACCCTCGGCGGACGGGTGCTCACCCGCGCCGGCGGAGGTTGGGAACTGACCCAACTGGGGCACGGCGCACTCGCCGCTGCCGAGGCCGTCGAAAATGCGCTGCAGACGCTGGTCTCGAGCGACGCAGGTGCGCTGAAAGGCGTCGTACGCATCTCGGCCACGGACGGTTTCAGTGCTTACATCGCAGCTCCTGCGGCTGCTCGCGTGCAACGCACCCACCCGCTGGTGTCGGTGGAGATCGTCGCCACCACCAGACGTGCGTCTAGGCAACGGTCCGGATTGGACATCGAGATCGTCGTCGGACAACCGCAGGTGCATCGCGCGGAGGCCATCCGGCTCGGCGATTACGTGTTGGGTCTGTACGCGTCGCAGACCTACGTCAGCGAGCACGGCACGCCGCAGGTGCCGGCCGATCTCGCCGCCCATCCGTTCATCTATTTCATCGACTCGATGCTGCACGTCGACGATCTGGATCTGGCCCCCAACTTCACTCCGACGATGCGCGAATCGGTGACGTCGACCAACGTATTCGTCCATGTCGAGGCCACACGAGCCTCGGCGGGCATCGGATTGTTGCCGTGTTTCATGGCCGACCGACACCCCGACCTGCAACGAATCCTGCCCGACGCCATCGCGGTGACCCTGACCTACTGGCTCGTCACCCGCACCGAAACTCTCAGACGACCAGAAGTGTCCGCGGTGATCGACGCGATTCGCGCGGTGGTCACCGAACAACGCTCGGCTCTGCTGGGTGAGAAATGAACGCACGGAAACTACGCCCCACTAGGAGAGTCCCCTGATGTCCGATATCGATTTCTATTTCGATCCGGTATGCCCGTTCGCGTGGATGACCAGCAAATGGGTTCGCAAGGTTCAGGCCCAACGTGACTACACCGTCGACTGGCGGTTCATCTCACTGCGCCTGCTCAACTCCCATATCGACTACGACGCCCATTTCCCACCCGAGTACGAAGCCGGCCACACCGCGGGTCTACGACTGCTACGGGCCGCTGCCTCTGTTCGTCGTGAGCATGGGTCGGACGCTGTCGGGCCGCTGTATCAGGCCCTCGGAACGCACATCTCCGACACCGCGGCGGTGCCCGACGACGCTGCGAGCCACGGACATCGCGGCACCGCGGCATTCCTGCGGCCGATCCTCGAGGAAGTCGGACTGCCCACCCATCACACTGCGGCACTGAATGATTCGACGATCGACGACGAGATCCGAGCCGAAACCGATCATGCACTGTCGCTGACCGGAAAGGACGTCGGAACTCCCATCATCGCCTTCGAGCCGCCGGACGGTGTCGCGTTCTTCGGTCCCGTGATTAGCCGGCTCCCCAGCGACGAGGAGGCAGTAGCGCTGTGGGACAACGTGATCGGTCTCGCGCGATTCCCTGGATTTGCCGAGATGAAGCGCAGCATGCGTGAGCTCCCCCAGTTGAAGGCACTCGGGGTGACGGAGGACGAGGTTGGCGTACAACAGGATTGGCACGGAGGGAGCCGACGCCAGAAGAAGTGAATTGCCCTCCGAGCTAGTCGCCCAGTACGTCGTCCATGTTGCCGACGTCCGGGGTTCCGGCGCCGAGGCCGTACCGCAGGTAGACGGTGCCCTTCCCGCCGACGGCCGGTGGCTCGAGCAAAGTCAGGTTGCTGGGCACGGTGCCGTCGGCGAAGACCTTCTTTCCGACTCCGAGAAGGATGGGGTGCACCCACAGATCGAGTCGATCGAAGAGCTTCTCGCGCAACAGGGTCTGCACCAGACCGAGGCTTCCGACCACCTTGATGTTGTCGTGTCGATCTCGGATCTCACGCACCGCCCCGGCGAAGTCCGGTCCGAGTTGAGTCGAACCGTCCCACCGCAGATAGGGTGTGCCGCGCGAGGCCACGTATTTCGGGATGGTGTTGAACAACGTTGCGAACGAATCGTGTTGGTGCGGCCAGTACGCGGCGAAGATGTCGTAGGTACGCCGCCCGAGCAGGAGTGCATCCGTGCCTTCGTATGCGGCGGCGACCTGTGCCCCCGAACCCTGGTCGAGCAGAGGAGCTTGCCAGCCACCGTAGGGGAAGTTCTCGGGGTCTTCCTCCGGGCTTCCGGGTGATTGCGCGACGAGGTCGAGGGTGGCGAACAGTTCCAACGTGATGAGGCCCATGATTGCTCCTGGTTCTGTAGGACGGAAGCTCTTTCAGTTCAATACTTTCCGTAGTGTCTCGGCAAATTCGGTCGGCTTTCCCGTCTGACCGAATTCGCCGCCGAGGAAGCCCGAGTGGCCGCCGGGAAAGACGATCGGCTCCGATCCGAGGAGCGCCGCAGTGGAATACGCTGCGCGAGCGGCGATATGACCGTCCTCGGGACCGCCGGATTCCTCGCCGACTCCGATCACGACCGTGGTGGGAGCAGCACGCACCGCGTCGACGTCGGGTTCGAAATCGACTCCGCCGCCGCGCATGTTGGACATCAGGGCGTCGTCGCGGGTTCCGTCGTCCTCGGCCGAGAGGCCGAACTGCGCCGGGTCCGGTGCCGGGCGATCGAAGAACGTGTTGTCGATGGGTCCTGCGTGCATGAGCAACGCCATGAACTGGGCCATGGCCTGGCCGCGGCCGTGAGCGTCGTATGCGGCCACCATGTTTGCGCACACGGTCGCGATGTTCTCGCCGTCCGGCAGGGTGCCTCCGGCGGGTGGTTCGTGGGCCACCAAGGTCCGAACATCGGATGGGTACTTGCTGACGAGCACCAGCGTATTGACCGCACCCCCGCTCGAGGCGAACACATCGACAGGCCCGTGGCCGACGGCGGTGAGCACTGCATGCAGGTCGTCGGCATGTTCGCCGAAGGTGACCGCGGCGGTCGTGTCGTCTCGTCGACTGCGTCCCACATTTCTCGGGTCGTACGTGACGACCACTCGGTCGCGGAAGTGCGATGCCAACGTCCCGAACCCGCTCGCATCCATCGGTGAGCCGATGAGCACCAAGGGAGTGACCCCGGTCTCGAGTTCGCCGATCACGTCGTACGTCAGGGTTGCACCGGGAACGGAAACCGTGTGTGTCGTCATGCTGTGTGGACCTGGGTCTGCGCGAAAACTCACCGGCTAGTCGTAGAGAACCGCAGTTCCCGTCTGTCGCAACTTCTCCAGACCTTCACGAAACCGGCTCAGATATTCGGGCGAATGCCCGACCCACTCGGACGTCTCTTCGACGATGCGTACCGGTTCCGCGCTGCGGTAAGAATGAGTCGGATTGCCGGGGAACTTCTTGTCCGTCACATTCGGATCGTCCTCGACGCCGCCGGTCGGCTGCACGATGTAGACCCGAGGACGCCCCTCGCCGACGGCCATCTCGGCCGCTAGCACAGCACCGTCCAGCACCTTGGTCATGTAGATGTAGTTCGAGATGTGCTCGGGACGGTAATTCGAGCGATAGCCGGGAGACAAGTAATCGCCGGCCTTCAGATCGGCCTTCGTGCCATGAAAGTAGGCACCGGACTCGTGCACGCGAAATCGCTCCGGTGTGTCGGCCATGTCTGCCATAGAAATTCCTCCGTGTCGGTAGCCGGAAGAGTGTGCACCGCCGATGGGGTCTTGCCGCAAGCCCCCAACTCAGCGATAAACTGAAGGCAACGGCGGCGGGCACGGCTATATCACGTCGCGCATTCACTCGACACGAGAAAGTCACGCGTAGTTCGTGGTTCGCGACCGAGCAGTTCGCCCAACAGCGGGTCGGTACCGGCGAATCGGCCGTCGTGGGCGGCGAGAAAGATGCCAAGGGTGAAGCGAGCCATGAACTCGTTCGCACCTGCAGCCACGCGATCGGCGACCCACTGCTCCTCACCCACGATCGATACCTCGATCTCTCGACCCACGACTTTCGACGCGATGGCCGCTACCTCGGTCATTGTCGGGGCATCGCGGGCCGTCAACACCGTGGGGCCCTCGTATGCGCCATCCGACGTGAGTATCGCGGCGGCAGCTTCCGCCGAATCCGCTCTGTCGGTCCACGAAACAGGGCCGTCCACGGGTATGGATACAACGCCGGTCTCGCGCCAATCGCCCATGACGAAATCGAGGCTGTGTGCGTAGAAGCCGTTGCGTAACGACGTCCACGCCACACCACTGTCGGCCAACATCTGCTCGGTCGCAGCATGATCGCGCGCAGGCTTGAACGGACTGTCGAGCCCCGCACCCTGGTGACTCGTATAGAGAATGCGTCCGGCACCGGCGGCGACCGCCGCGTCGATCGCGTTGCGATGCAACGCTGTCGCGTCGGCCCCGGGATCGCTGGACGAGACGAGCAACACCTGGTCTGCCCCGTCGAACGCCGTCGTCAGCGAGTCCGAATCGTCATAATCGCCTCGACGCACCTGCACGCCACGATCCGCAAAGCGCTGCGCCCGAGCCACATCGCGAACCGCGACGGCGATCTCCGAGGGGTGAACGAGTTCGAGTAGATGGTCGACGGTGGCACCGTTCAACGCCCCGGTAGCTCCGGTGATGACGATCATGACGACCTCCTGTTATCAATGGAATTAGAAAAATGCTAACACCGGAAACACAACGATAGCAACAGTGCGTTATCGTCGATACGTGAAGGATTCGTCGACGAGCACCAGAGACAGCACACGTCGACGAATCGTCGATGCCGCAGCTCGGCTTCTGCAGGAAAACGGCCCGGGGGCGGTGACCACTCGCGGCGTCGCCGAGTCGGCCGGGGTTCAGGCACCGGCCATCTACCGATTGTTCGGGGATAAGAATGGTCTGCTCGACGCCGTGGCCGAATATGTCATGGCCACCTATGTGTCCACCAAGTCCGAGATCGCAGACAATGAGCTCGCCGAGAACGGTGACCCCGTGGAGGATCTGAGAACCGGATGGCGCGCACAGATCGAGTTCGGGATCGCCAACCCAACCTTGTTCGCTCTGCTCAGCGACCCTGCTCGAGTGCCCGATTCTCCCGCGGTCCGGGAAGGAGAAGCCGTTCTCGCGGCACGGATTCGCCGGATAGCCCGCGCCGGCCGACTTCGGGTCACCGAGCAGCGCGCGGTGGAGCTCATTCATGCCGCGGGTACGGGTGCTGTCCTGACCATCCTCGGCACACAGCACGATCGCCGAGACGTCGGACTCGCCGACGAGCTGTTCGATGCCGTCATGCGCCACATCGTCGTCGACACACCTCGGTATCCCGAAAGCTCTGCGCACGGTGCAGCGATTGCCTTGCGAGCATCGATTTCCGACATCGACGTACTGAGTAATTCGGAGCGGCAGTTGTTGGCCGAGTGGCTCGATCGGATATCCGGGTGACGATGCACCCGATGCGCGGACGCTGGTGGTATGGCCGCACTAATTGACTCGATCGCCGTTCGACGAGGCAGACCTCGCACGACGACGAGCCGTTCGACGCCACCGTTCATGAACTCGGCTCTGCCGAGCCAGAGTTGACAGTCCCGACGCGAATCTGGATATGGCCTCCGCGGACAGCGCGGACCGAAAGATCCCGCAGCAGTGGCGTCATCGCCGTCCACGGATGAGCCTCGATGTCCGCCCCTCCCAGCCGACACGCAAGCTTCGCGAGCGGCGTCCACGCAGCGGCTCGTCCGACGGGCCGCTGCATGTCGACGACGGCCACGACGCCGCCCACCCGCGTAGCCGAGATCATCGATTCGAGCGCCGCCTGCCACGGCGTCATCAGCGATAGGGCGTAGGTACTCAGTGCCGCATCGAACGGGGCCTGCTCCCCCAGATCGGCGGACGTCAGGGCGGTGGCGTCGGCGGGGATCAATGTGACATTCATCCACCCCGCGCGGGCAGCTCGAAGTCGGGCCTGTTCGAGCATCTGCGGGCTGGCGTCGATTCCGGTGATCCAGCCGGTCGGGCCGATCATCCGCTGCAACCCGGCGAAGTTCAGCCCCGTCCCGCAGCCGAGGTCCAGAACATGGCTTCCCGCAGGCAGATTCAGTAACTCGAACGCCGCGTCCCGTCCCGCGCGATACACCGGCCATTCGAAGGAGATCACGTCGTACAGGCGCGCCGAGAAGGTGTACTTGGTCGGTCGTCTCATCTCGGGTCTCTCCAAGGCGCGGGCATAGTGGGAGGTATGGGAATCCGTCGTTCGTCTTCGAGTGTGCCCGACAGCCGCGCCGACGTGGTCGTGGTGGGCGGCGGTACCGCCGGCATCGTGGCAGCAAAGACCGCGGCCGGCTTCGGCGTTCGCGTCGTGTTGGTCGAACGTGACCGCACCGGCGGTGACTGCCTTTGGACCGGGTGTGTGCCGTCGAAGGCCCTGCTCGCGGCGGCCTCGGTGGCTGAGACGGTTCGATCCGCGTCCCGGTTCGGCATCGACACCGAGCCACCGCGCGTGGATTTTGCACGCGTGATGCAGCACGTGCACGGGTCGATCGCCGAGATCGCGCCGATCGATTCACCGGAGGCACTCACTGCGGCCGGGGTCGACGTCATCAGCGGTGACGCCGTGTTCACCGGTCCGAACACGGTGATGGTCGGTACGCGAAGACTGCAGTTCGGGCAGGCCATCGTGACCACCGGCGCGCATCCCACGGTGCCGGACATTGACGGCCTCGAGCACGTGGACTACCTGACCAGCGACACTCTATGGCATCTGGCGACCCTGCCCGAGCGGCTGCTCATCGTCGGAGCCGGATCGGTGGGTTGCGAGATGGCGCAAGCATTCTCGCGTCTCGGATCCGACGTCACCCTTGTCGGACGGTCAGCGACGATCCTTCCCCGCGAGCACCCTGAGGCCTCGTCGATACTGACGCAGGCCCTGACCGACGAGGGCGTACGCATGCTGACCTCCACCGCCGTCGTACGCATCGACGACGGCTCGGCCACCACCGACACGGGCGTCGAGATCGACTTCGATCGGGTACTCGTCGCGACCGGACGGACTCCGCGGACCGCGTCTCTCGGCTTGGACTCGGCCGGTGTGGAATTGGACGGCAACGGATTCGTGCAGATCGACGAGCATCTGCGGACCACCAATCCCCGCATCTGGGCGGCGGGAGATCTCACCGGTCATCCACAGTTCACGCACACTGCCGGTGTGCACGGCAGTCTGGCCGCGAGCAATGCTGCACTCGGCCTGAACCGAACAGTGAGTACGACGGGGACGCCGCGGGTGACGTTCACCGATCCCGAGATCGCCTCGGCCGGAATCGATGTGCGAACCGCAAGGCAGCGTGGTTTGCGGCTGCAGACACTCGATCACCATCACGTCGATCGTGCCGTCACCGAGAGAGCGACGAACGGATCGACGACGCTGGTGCTCGACGCCAAGCGACGCATCGTCGGAGCCTGCGTGGTGGGACCGCGCGCGGGCGAAACGATCGGGGAGCTGATCATCGCCGTCGAGCAGGGTCTGCGTACCCGCGATCTCGCCGGGGCCACGCACCCGTATCCGACGTACAACGACGGTCCGTGGAACGCCGCGATCGCAGACGTGAAGGCACAGTTGGGTTCTCCGGTGATTTCCCGAGCAACGGCCGCACTGGCGAAGGTGCGCGGCACATGGATTGTCAGGAAAGAGCGCGATACCCGGCGATAATCCGTTGGGTGGAGCTCACCGCGACCACCGCCGCCCAGACCACGGCGATCTGCCACGAGATGCCGGGTAGCAGCAGCCAGAGACTGTGCACCGCAATCGTTTCGGCACCCTCGGCCAGGCCCCCGAGGAACGACAGCGAGCGGCCGTCGTCGATGGTGCGACCGGTGCGCTCGGCAATGGAGGAGAACGCAAGAAACGCGGTCCCGTTGATGTAGTACGCCAACAGCACCAGCAGGAACGGCCACCACGGGGCGTCGTATCCGGCCGAGGCACCCACCGCAACGCCCACCACCGTCGTTCCGTAGACCACGAAATCGGCGGTGATGTCGAAGAATCCGCCGGCACCGCCCGTAGTGGAACGCCTACGCGCGAGAGGCCCGTCCAGGCCGTCGGCGATGCGGGAGACGATCCACAACACCAACGCGAGCAGCCAGAACTGCAGGCCGGCGGCCAGTGCACTACCGAGGCCCAGAACGAGTCCGGCAGCGGTCATCCGGTCGGGTGTGATCGCGGGGCGATCGAGTGCGCGGGCACAGTGATCGAGTGGGCCCTCGAGGTGTCGGCGCAGAAAGCTGTCGATCATTCGGCAGCTCCGGTGAGTCCCAGACGCCGCGCCAACAGCGCCGAGCCGGCCGCGATCGCCAGGACCGCGAGCAATGCAATGGCGAACGGCCATGAGAGCGGCGAGGTCCCGTAGGCACCGAGCGCGGTGTACGCGACGGTCGCGGGCACGATACCGATCATGGTGCCCACCACGTAGTCACGTTGCCCCACGGCACTGACTCCGGCCGCGTAGTTGACCAGGGAGAACGGCAGCGGCACCAGTCGCACGAGCAGTACCGACAGCAGTCCCCGTCGTCCGAGCATGGCGTCGAGCCGGCGGAGCCTGTCCCATTCGGTGCGGGCCACCTGGCCGCGGCCCAGCGCCCGCGCTCCCCAGTACCCGAGATACGCCCCCATCGTGGCGGCGAACACCACGACGGTTGCGCCCACTGCCAATCCGAACAGCAGTCCCGACGCGATGGTCAACGTGCTGGCGGGAAACGGAGTGGCCGACAGGACGGCATAGAGCACGACGAACAGCGCGATGCCCCAGGGCCCGGCCGACGACACTCGATCACGGATGAACGACGGGTCGGGTAGGTCGACGGTGCCGAGCACGATCACCAGAGCGATGACGACCACGGCAGCCGCGAGCAATTTGAGGGTGGTGCCGCGGCGACTACGCGTCGGGCGGTCCTGCGTCACGGTGGTGCCTCTCGTCCGGCGGTCAGGATCCATTGTGCACACGACCGGTGTGCCCGCGTGTTCAGCGGTTGTCTCATTCGACCGATTACGGTGGTGAGGGCAGCGTCGACGACGGCTGCGTCGGTTGATCTGGAGGACCCACGGTGATTCGTTCAGTACGGTGCGCAGTGACGATTGCGGCGAGCGCAGGGCTACTGCTCACCGCATGCGCGGCACCATCATCGGAGGCTCCGCGCGCCGAAGACTTGTCCTGGAGCGAGATCCAGGAGCAGGCGCAAGGACAGACGGTCTCGCTGTGGATGTACGGCGGCGACGAGCAGGGCAACGCCTATGTCGACGACGTGCTCACGCCGGCGGCGGCCGAGGAAGGTGTCACGCTGCGCCGCGTGCCGGTCGAATCGACGACCGACGCAGTCAACCGCATCCTCTCCGAGCGACAGGCCGGGGTCACCGACGGCGAAGTGGATCTGGTGTGGGTCAACGGCGCGAACTTCGGCACCGGTAAGCAGGCCGGGGCGTGGCTGTGTGGGTGGACGCAGAATCTGCCGAACATGGAACTGACCGATCCCGAGGATCCGCTGTTGCGCGACGACTTCGGCACTCCGGTCGAGAACTGCGAATCACCCTGGCACAAAGCTCAATTCACCCTGGTCTACAACGCGGCAGCCATCCCCGATCCGCCGACGACATTCGACGGCGTGCTCGACTGGGCTCGCGCGAACCCGGGCCGCTTCACCTACCCCGCTCCCCCGGACTTCACCGGCTCGGTGTTCGTGCGTGAAGCGTTGACCAATGTATCCGGAGGCGTCGACGAGGTCCCCGCTCAGTTCGATCAGGACTCCTACGACCGACTCGCCCCGGCACTGTTCGATCGATTGAACGAGCTCGCCCCGTCACTGTGGCGCGAGGGAACGACGTATCCGCAGTCTTCCTCAGAGCTCGACGCCCTCTACGCCGGTGGCCAGGTGGACATGACGATGACGTACGGCCCGGCGACCCTCCCGAAACTCGTCGCCGACGGCACCTTCCCTCCGGAGACCCGCGTCCTGACCCTCGACGAGGGAACCGTCGGGAATGCGAGTTTCCTTGCCATTCCGTCGACGTCGGGGAAGTCGGCCGCGGCGCAGGTGGTTGCCAATCTCGCGTTGTCGCCCGAGCAACAACTCGCGAAGGCGACGCCGGATGTGTGGGGCCAGTTCACCGTGCTCGATATCGACCGATTGCCCGATGACGCCCGCGCCAGGTTCGAGGCGTTGCCGAGTTCGACGGTTCTGCCGTCCTACGAAGAGCTGTCGGCCAACGCGCATTCAGAACTGTCAGCCGACTGGGTCTCGCCGGTCGACGAGGGTTGGCGTCGAAGCGTGCTCGCCGGTCAGTGAGCGCGTCCACGAAGAGCTTTCGCGGCACAGCGGCGGTCCTCCCCGCCGTCGTCTTGGTTGTTCTCGTCGTCGGCGGCGGTCTCGGAACCGTAGTGCTGCAGAGCCTGGGTCTGATGCCGTTGGTCGGAACCCCCGAACTATCGGTCGACGCGTACTCCGCGCTGGGCGACGACCTGTGGCGCTCGGTGGTGCTGACACTGTCGATCGCCATCGTGTCGACCGCCTTGGCCACGGTGATCGGGCTCGCGGCGGCGCTGACGGCCTTGTCGGGTGGACGCGCCGCGTTGGTTGCTGCCGGGTTGACGGTCACGGTGCCGCACCTGATCGGGGCAGCCGCGATAGCATTGCTGTTGGCGGATTCGGGCATGCTGCCCCGCATTCTCGGCATGACCGACGGCGGCTGGCCGGAGTTGGTCGGTGGGAAGTGGTGGGTCGCCGTCGTCGCCGAATATGCCTGGAAAGAATCGGCTTTCGTGGCCGTCGTTGTGGCCGGGACTCTCGCCACCCGAGTAGCCGCATTCGACGAGACGGCCGCGACCTTGGGTGCCGGCCGGTGGGCTCGGCTTAGGTTGGTGACACTGCCTTTGGCTCGGCCCTCGCTGATCGCATCCGCGGCCATCGCGTTCGCCTACACGGTCGGCTCGTACGAGGTAGCCCGCATTCTGGGTCGCCCGTATCCGGAGCCGTTGTCGGTGATGGCCATTCGACTGTTCACCTCGATCGATCTTCAGACGCGTCCGCAGGCAGCTGCTGCCGCGACGATCGCCACCGCTCTGACGGTGGCCGTAGCCGCGGTGGCGCTGCACTATCTGCGCAGATCGGCAGCGTGGAAATGAACAGGGTGGAAGTGAACAGGATTCTTCCCGCTGTCGGCAGGTCCGTTCTGGTCCTGTGGTTCCTGTTGCCGCTGATTCCGGTTGTCTTGTGGGCCATCAGCAATCGCTGGTCGTTTCCCGGATCGGTTCCCCAGGGATGGGGATTCGACGGCGTCCGCAGCGCCCTCGATGCCGGGGGCGTCGATGCTTTTGCGCGGTCTACCCTGCTCGCTCTCGCCGTCGCAGTCATCGCAACGCCATTGGGCGCGTTAGCCGCTCGCGCACTCGTGAACGGTTCAGTGCGTTTCCCCGCTTTCGTGGCCGGGGTTCTCTTCGCTCCGCTGGCCCTGCCCCCGTTCGCCGTGGCATTGGGACTCGATGTTCTGGTGCTGCGCTCGCGCATTCCGAGCACGGTGGCGGTGATCGCGTTGCTGACCGTTGCGGCCATCCCGTACACGACGTATTTGATGCGAGTGGCATTCGGCGCGTACGACATCGGCTACGAGGAAGAAGCTCGGACGCTCGGTGCGTCGAGCGCCATGGTGCTGCGACGGATTCGCATTCCCCTGTTGGCTCCGGCGCTGGCGGGTGCGGCACTGCTGGCGTTCCTCGTGGCGTGGAGCGACTACGTGATCACGCTGTTGATCGGTGGAGGCAGACTGGTCACCGTGCCCATCCTCGTCGCCTCCTTCGCTGCCGGGACCGGTAACGATTCGGTGGTGGCTGCACTGTCGGTAGCTGCCGTGGTGCCGCCGTTGTTGTTGGTGCTCATGCTCGCTCGGCTACGTCGTAGGAGTGCGCGATGAGCGTCGAACTGGCCGTTCACGGACTCACGAAAGTCCATGCCGGTCAGTCGGTTGCGGCACTCGACTCACTGGATCTCACCGTGTCGCCGGGATCCTGCACGGCGATTCTCGGGCCGTCGGGTTCGGGCAAGAGCACTGCACTGCGGCTCATCGCGGGATTGGATTCACCCACCGCCGGCACGGTGCGCATCGATGGTCGCGAGGTGAACGGCGTTGAGGCCGAGAACCGCGGCGTCGGGATGGTGTTTCAACGTCCGATGTTGTTCCCGCACATGTCGGTACTCGACAACATCGGCTTCGCGTACCGCGCTGCCGGGGAGAGTCGTAAGCGGTCGCGCGAACGTGCCCGGGAGTATCTCGACCTGGTCCATCTCGGTGCCATCGGGGGCCGAGCGGTCTCCGAGGTGTCGGGTGGGCAAGCGCAACGGGTGGCGTTGGCGCGTTCGCTCGCCGGATCCCCGCGAGTGTTGTTGTTGGACGAGCCGTTCAGTGCGCTGGACCCCGTGTTGCGCACAGAGATGCACGACCTGGTTCGCGAATTGCGCTCGACGTTGGATCAGACCCTGCTTCTGGTCACCCACGATCAGCAGGAAGCGGCGGTGCTGGCCGATTCTGTGGCGGTGCTCATCGACGGTCGACTCGAGCATCACTCCGATATCGCGACTGCCTACACGCGACCGAGCACGCTCGCAGTGTCGCGGTTGATGGGTGGTGTCAACGAAATCGAGGGTCGGTGGGATGGGGTTAAGGTGCATCGCTCCGATCTCGGGGAATTGGAGGTCGAGGGGGTTTCTCTGCCGGCCGGGCCGGCCGTGTTGCTGTTGCGACATGAGCTGATTACTGTGAATGACAACGGGATTCGTGGGGTTGTTTCGAGTCTGCGGCCTACTGGATTTCGCAGCATTGCCGATGTGACCGTGGGGTCGACAGTTGTGAAGGTGGAGTTGGGGGCGGGATCTGCGGTGCGGGTCGGGGATGCAGTGGGGTTGAAGATTCCGGGTGAGGCGAGGTTCGTTGTTGCAGGCTGAGGTCGGGGATGTGGCGGTTCGCAGTACTCGTGCTACGGGATCCGTCGTTCGTGCTCGCATCGCCCAAGCTACGTAAACTTCAGTTGGCTCATCGTCAAGAGATGTTGACGGAATGCATCTGGTAGCTCGCTGCCGTTGTGTGCCGAGGTTCTTCGTCATCGATGACGACATGACCTGGGCGAGTTGACCACGGAGTGGTCAAGATGACGGCGCAATAGGAGGCCACGGGCCGCCGCCCTCAAGTCGTGCGCGGCAACCCGTCCAAGGCTAGCTCCTCATCGGTGTATTCCTGCGACCGCTTGAGAAGTGCTTCTATCGACTCCGTCGGGCTGTGCTCGCGGACGGCGCGCGCTAGACCACGCGAGGATGCATTCCTTTTGCGCTGTGACTTGGCATCCTGCTCAGCCTGATCGTGCAGCGGGAGTCGGGTGCGCAACAGCTCGATCGACGTCTTTCGAAGCCCGAATAGCGTTTGTCGGTGCGCTTCGAGAGCGCGGGACCAGTCGCGGGCAGTGTCAACACCGCGGTAGGAGTAGTCCGCCGGTGTGTGGAAAACCTCGTGGGAGAGTGCCCTGAAAGCGATGTCGGCATTCGCGACGTGCTCCAGCACTGGCCCGCTATCGGTGATGATGCGTGCGTACATCAGGGCCGCATCTGCTTTCGCGGAAGCATCCACCAGCACGGTTCTAAGGGCAGAGAGCCCTCCTTCTGCAGCGGTCTGAGTAGGAGTTGGGCCATTGGCGGAGTGCTGCTGCGCTTCTATTCGCGCCGTGCGGTAGCTGTCCACCGCGGAGTCGAAGGTGTCGAGCGCGAACCACATGTCCGCAACTGCTTTGACGTTCTCGCGGCGGTGTGAGTACACGCGATCGGAAACTGCCTTGGCTTGCGACTCCTCAAGTGCTCGCTCCGACAGCGCGTAGGAGGCACGAGACTGTGATAGCGCCTCTCGCGACATCTTCTGCGAACGCTTATTGCCGAGAAGAGCGACGATGATCGCGAGCAGGGTGAGAAATGCAGCAACGTACCCCGACGCTGGTCCCCACTCGACCCGCGCTCCCCACCAACGATGGTCGATGGCCCACGGCACGACTAGGATGGTTATCAATGTAATGGACACAGCAGCAATAAAGAGTGCAGACCAAGCTTTCAGCGTGTGGGTCGTTCTTTTCGCCGCCCGCCCCCGGTCCCGGTCCCGGTCCCTGAGCGCGCGTACAGCGCGCACTGTAGCCAAGTCAGGGGACTGCGTCGACGAACTGAACTCGTGCCGTGTTTCTTCGATGGGCATAACTCCGCCTTGCTTCTATGCGTCAGTTGTTAACGAATTAGCTGCTTGCTGGAATGCCATTCCGGGAAGCGATACGACATCCCGGACGGGTACCTAGGTTTGTGCTCGGCTGCAAGGACACTCAGGGTCAGAATGCACGAGCCTTCATACGCCGGTCGGCCGTAGTCGCGAGAAGGGTTCGCGATAGTCATCGTCATCGAGTAGATCCCCGGGCGCGTTCGATCCGAGCGATGAGTAGTTGTTGGTTCATAGTCTTGCTCGGATTGACTCCAAGAACTCCTCCCGCTGAGTTCTACGCCAATGTGCGTCTAGCGGAACGCCGGGCCAGTCTGTCAAGCTGTGGCGCCCCAAGACGTCAGTACCCGATGGAAAACTACCGGTTCCGTCCCAGCGGACCCAACTCTTCCCGATCTCCATCAGAACTGCCGTAGTTTTGGTCATGCGTTCGTCGACGGCACTGCAGAAGGCGTGTTCGAATGCCTCAGTGTTCGTAGGCCCTAGTGATTGCGAACTATCGAGGTGTAACAAGGCACTCCGAAAAACGCTCCACTCATGAAGTCGCTTCATCCAGACCGACCAGAATGGCTTCGCTTCTCTTGGGTCAAAAACCAAGCTCACTTCTGTATTCAGCGCATGTGCATCCTCTAAACCCGGCATGACTTGATCCGTGATCCATGAACCGACATCCCGGTTCCGCACACATTCAATCAGCCCGAGATCATCGAGGTCCCTTAGGGCGGTAGCCCCTAAGATGAGCCGACGACCCAGCATGCCCGCCGCCTCAGCGTGGCGTTGAGCCACAGCAAGTTTCAAGTCTTCGTTCCGCTGCTCACGCGCTAAGTTCCGATCGTGCTTGAGCTGCTTCCGCAGAACTAACACTGCTACAGCTAGAGCTAGGCCAGCCCCCGCAACGGTTTGCAACACATCCGCCGCCCACTCGGGCGAAAACACCTGATTAGCGAACCGCTCCCACCATTGCATGATCGCAGCCTAGAGGTGGGCATCAACGGGGCGGCGGCTAGCTACAATCCACTGCTATCGAAGCATGCCGAGCGGCCGGACGAGGCTCGCCGAAACAACGAGTATCTGAACCTCGCTTGACGGCGTTCATTGAAATTCCCCACCCGTGTCGCACCGCCACGGGTGAGAACGGGACGAACGAACATCGATCGCTGTCACCAAGGTTCAGACAGTAAAGCTCGACCCGCATACAAGACAGTGGATTGATTGTCGGTGCTCGCTGGGGACCTTGACCGGTTCCTCCGGATGGCAAGGGGACTGGACGATGTCCATATCGTTGGGCTCGACCATGGCTTCCGGCACGTCGCCTGTTTGCGTGATCTCCAAGCCGGACTCATTTGATAGCTGGGCGAGGATGTCCGGCATAGCACGAGCCTGAGCGTAGTCGAGTTGTTCTTTGGTCCACCATTGATAAGCCCCTGCTGGTACGCCGCAGAGAGGACAGAAATAGGTCTCTGCGGACGGCTCGCCTGCGCCTTCTGCGTTAGCTGGTCCTAATTTCAACTTAAACTGTTGTTCGCAGGTTGGGCACTCTCGGCGCAGAAAGTTGTCGTCGTCGGCGGGGATCGCTACGTTCATGTCATACTCACGAACTCTTCTTGTTCGAAGTCTTGTCCGTCCGCGGTGCGACCGTTAATGAGCAGGGTGAAGTAACGCTTGTTGTCACCCATCGCGATGTTCCCCATATAGTTCAAACGAATCGATTTGCCGGGAGGGAGCTTGGGAACTGGCAGTGGTTCGTTGTCCCGTAGGAGTCCCTGTCCCGTTGGGTTGACCTCTTCCACGTCGACGTCGAACGCATCACCAGGGCCTCTGTTGGTGATCTCGACGTAGTCGAGCTTGTTCCCACCCCGGGTATGATGCGTTGCGGAAAACCCCGGGCGCGTGGGATGTTCGGACCTAGGTATTCTTTTCCCGAGCGGGGTACCGCCTCCTGGTGCGCCGGGGGGTGTCAATTCGGAGGACAGCCAATCCGAGCCTGTTTCTTCTAGTTCGCACCCAGCGGTGGCTAGGCGACTTCGAAGCGCATGCCGCTTCGCGGGGGTGCCATCAAGGCGGACAGTGTGCCGGCCATGGATGTCGCTGAACTGTTTGATACGGCCAAACTCGACGATAATGGTTCGACTTGGGTTTCGGCCCATTGCAATGCCTGCCTCGAAAAGCACGTTAGGACGAGGTTGTGGCTGGGGGGACGTTTCAGGATCGCCCTCATCTGCCAAGTCGCCGCGGAGGTAGGCGATGTCATCCGGCGTTTCTAGCACAACGATAGCTTGCGCGATCTCGAATGCCTTATCAAGAACCTGACCGATGTATGGAGCACCCTCACCGGTCTCGTGAACCGCCTGGTCCCACTCGATCGGGGACAGCCCCAAGGCGCGAAGGAAGGCGAAGACCTGGTTCCGCGCTGTGTCATTACGCCCATGGATCACGAATACTTTGCGTGGGTTAGGGGTGGGTGTTGTCACACTTCCACTATATGGGGGTGGGTCCGACAGCACATTGCGCTTGATGGAGGTACTGCTAGCACGGTCATTGCAGGCCGATGCCGGTGACAGAGCCCCTGTATCTTCCTATCGCCTAAAAACTAAGCTGCTCCCATGCCCGCCGGACGCTTCGCTCCCAGTCCCTCCGGTGATCTCCATCTCGGCAATCTGCGCACAGGCTTGCTGGCCTGGCTCTTCGCCCGCTCCACCGAACGGCGGTTCGTCATGCGCGTGGAAGACCTCGATCGCGTCAAGGCCGGCTCGGAGCAACGCCAACTCGACGACCTTGCCGCCATCGGACTCGACTGGGACGGGCCGATCATGCGGCAATCCGAGCGTCGGGATATCTACGACGCCACGATTCGCACGCTGACCGCAGCCGGGCTGACGTACGAATGTTTCTGCACGCGTCGGGAAATCCTGCAGGCCGCGTCGGCTCCGCATGCACCCGACGGCGCATATCCGGGAACCTGCAGAAACCTGACCGCTGACGAGAAAGCAGCGAAGGACCGCGCACCGGCCATTCGATTGCGTTCGCAGGTAACAGAATTCACCATCGTCGATCAGCTGCATGGCTTATTCCGAGGGCAGGTGGACGACTTCGTCCTGCGTCGATCCGACGGTGTGCCCGCCTACAACCTCGCCGTCGTCGTCGACGATGGCGCTCAAGGCGTCGACCAGATTGTGCGCGGCGACGACCTCCTCACGTCCGCGCCACGGCAGGGATATCTCGCTCAACTCCTGGGCCTGACCCCCGCGACGTACGTCCACGTGCCCCTCGCTCTGAACGTCGAAGGCAAGCGTCTGGCCAAACGGGACGGCGCGGTGACGCTGCGTGAACGACCCGACGCGTGGTCGCTCATCACCGCTTCCCTCGGCGTACCGGACGTAAAGAACGCCGAGGACCTGCTGGAGATATGGAAGCCGACGCAGGTGCCACGCGAACCGTGGGTGTTCGACCCCGCGAGTCTCTGATCTACGAACCGATCGAGATCACGTTGCAACGCGACAGAGCCCAACTCGGGATCAATCGGACGTACAGTGACCGCGACAACTCATCCCGAGGGAGAAGGACACGATGACCTCAGGCGGTTACGACCCCGACAAGGATCCACAGAACCCCGGTGGTTATCCCCCGCCGCAGGGCGGCGGCTACCCACCACCCGGCAACTACCCACCACCCGCGCAAGGCAACTATCCGCCGCCCGGGAACTACCCGCCTCCTCCCGGCGATTACCCCCAGCAAGGCGGCTATCCGCCACCCGGCGGCTACCCACCGCCCCCACAGGGCAACTACCCGCCGCCTCCTCCGTCCTTCGGTAACTCGCCGATGCCGACGCAGCTATCCGTGGGAACAGCTATCGGCTACGCGTTCGAGAAGTTCAAGCAGAATGCCCTCGTCTGGATCGGCATCGTCCTGATCGCCGCGATCATCCAGGGCGTCCTGAACGTCGTTCTGCGCTCCGACAGCATCGTCCTCAGCCTGGTCTTCAGCATCATCGTCGGTGTCGTCGCACTCCTCATCCAGGCGGCGCTCGTCCGCGGCGCTCTGCACGAGGTGGACGGGATCAAGCCCGCGTTCGGGTCCTTTTTCCAATTCGGCAACGTCGCCGCCGTCATCATCGCCGGCATCCTCGTCGGCATTGCAACCAGCATCGGCTTCGTCCTGCTGATCATTCCCGGCATCGTCATCACGTTCTTCACGTGGTGGACCTTCCAGTTCGTCATCGACCGCGGCGACGAACCCATCCCGGCTATCAAGGCCAGCGCGCAGGCAATTGCGTCGAACGGCGGGACCCTCTTCGTCCTCGCGCTCGCCCTGGTCGGCATCAATATCGTCGGCGGCCTCCTCCTCGGCATCGGCCTGCTGGCGAGCATCCCGATCACGATCATCGCCGGAACCTACGCCTACCGCGTCACGGTGCGTGGCCACGTCGCCTGACCTGCAATCCGCCTCGATGGGCGCGAATCCCCTACCCCGGGGATTCGCGCCCATCGTCGTCTCGGTGCTTGGATTGTCAGGTGACTACTACCCAACACACCGCCCCCGACGGCGGCGCCGAGTCTGGGCAGGCCACGTTCGCTCACATCAGCCGGGGCTACTACCCCACCATTGTCGCGTTGTTCGTCGCGACGCTGCTGATCTCGAATGTGGCCGCCAGCAAAGGTGTCGCCTTCTTCGCCTCGTCCGACGTCATGCTCGGACCGTTCCAAATCCTGCCGATCAATACCGACGGCGCATTCTTTCTGTTCCCCCTCGCCTACATCCTCGGCGACGTGCTCAGCGAGGTCTACGGCTTCAAAGCCACGCGACGCGCGATCTATCTCGGTTTCGGCTCCCTGCTGCTCACCTCCGTGTGCTTCTGGATCGCCATCGAACTCCCCGCCGCCTCGTTCTACGAGAACCAGGCCGCCCTCGAAAGCGTCGTCGGCGTCGTCCCCCGACTGGTCCTCGCAGGTCTCGCCGGCTACACCGTCGGGCAGCTCCTCAACTCCGTCGTCCTGGTCAAGATCAAGGAACGCACCAAGGAAAAGCACCTGTGGGCGCGACTGATCGGCTCGACCATCGTCGGCGAATTCTTCGACACCCTGATCTTCTGCTCCATCGCCGCCGGAGTCATCGGCATCACCACGTGGACCGACTTCATCAACTACGTCATCGTCGGATTCCTGTGGAAGACGCTGGCCGAGGTCATCGTCATGCCGATCACGTACCGCGTCATCTCGTACATCAAGAAGCGCGAGCCGTCGTACCAGGATCGCTAGAACGCGACCCATTCCATACTCAGATCGGAGTAGCGCTCCCGGGCCGTCTCGAACGTGGCGACGGCCCGGGTGCCCGGCCAGTCCTCCGGCGTCATGCACGGCGGAAGACCCGGGTCGACGTAGGGAATGACTCGCCATTCGTCGAGCAACGGCACGAACGTGACAAACGCGTCGCGCGGGTTCCGAGCCGGCCTCCCGCCGTCGAAGGCGTCGAGAAATGCCCGATGCCGATCGGCGATGCCGGCCAGATCCCACCACTGCTCGGCACTCTCACGCAGCGTGCCGGGAGGCGCGACCTCGGACGCCATGAACGTCGTGACGTACTGCGACAACTCCAACGCGTCGACGATGGCACCGGCCTCCGCCGCGAGATATTCGGGCGCGATCCACAATCCTGGTGAGACGGTCCCACAACCTATCGACGTGAGCCGACGCCTCAGCTGGTGCCGCGCCGCGCGTTGCGTCTCGGGAATGGTGAACGAGATCAACCGAAATGGATCGCCGTCGGCCATCCGCCGGAAGCCGAAGATCCGACCGTCCCCCCGAGCGAACATCGCGTCGGCTTGCTCTGTGATCCGATAGCCGGTGCGCCCCTCACGGTTAGCGGATTCGACGACGCCCTTCTTCTTCAATCTCGTCACCGCAATGCGCGTGCTTTCCGGTGGCACTCCCAGCGCGTCCATCCAGACGACGAAATCGGCGATGGCAAACCACCCGCCGAGAGGCCGAACGTAGGCTCCGAGCACCGTGCGCACCAATGACGTCGCACTACCCGGACGAGACTCGAAGTCGTCGAGGATGGCCCCGGCGATGCTAGGCGCGAAGTTCGTCACGAATCGCCACGATACCCAGATACACCTCGCGGTACGAGGTACTCAGGGGGCTCAGTCCCAGTCGAATACCCTGCGGCGCGCGGTAATCCGGGATGACGCCCTGCTCCCACAGGCGAGCGGTGATCGCCTTGAACTCGGGATGGTCGATGGTGACGTGACCGCCGCGTCGATTCGAGTCTTCGGGTGAGGCGATCTCCGCCCCGAGCGGCACCAGCATCTCGCGGACAAGTTCGAGGGCGTATTCGGTCAATGCGACGGACTTCGCACGTATTGCGTCCATCCCCACCTCGGCGATCATCTCGATGGTGTCCTGCATCGCGATCATGCCGAACACCGACGGTGTGCCACTGATGACGCGTCGAATACCCTGTGCCGGAACATAACCCTGCGCCATCTCGAACGGATCGGCCCGACCCATCCAGCCCCAGATCGGCTGCACGAAGTCGGCCAGAAGATCACTGCGCACGTACGCGAAGGCCGGCGAACCCGGACCTCCGTTGAGGTACTTGTACGTACACCCGACGGCCAGATCTACTCCCCACGAATCGAATTCGAGCGGCACCGAACCGACGGAATGACACACGTCCAACAGCATCAGTGCGCCGGCCTCGTGGGTGATGCGCGTCGCCTCGGCGACGTCGACGAGGAAGCCGGAGCGGTAGGCGACGTGGGTGATCACGACCAGGGCGGTGTTCTCCCCCACCACCTCGGCGAGTTGTTCCGGTTCGATGCCTCCGCGGCGGTCCGTCTCGATCCATCGCAGAGTCATATTCATCTCGGCCGCAATACCTTCGAGCAGGTATCGGTCGGTCGGGAAGTTGTCACGGTCGATGACGATCTCGGTGCGGCCGGGCCGCATGGCGATAGCCGCCCGTGCCAGCTTGTACAGCAGTACCGTCGTCGAATCGCCGATGGTGGTTTGGCCGGGCGCTGCCCCGAGGGTGGCGACGGCCAGGGCGTCGCCGATGGTGACGGGGAGGTCGAACCACTGCTCGTCCCAGCCGCGGATGAGGCGTCCACCCCAGGCCTGCGTCATGAAGGTGTTGATCCGTTCGACGCTGGCCTTGGTGGGCCGGCCCAGCGAGTTGCCGTCGAGATACGCGGTGATCGACGGGTCGTCACTACCGAGGAACTTGTCGCGATAGCTACGGAGCGGGTCCTTGTTGTCGAGTTCGAGTGCACGTTCCATCATCGTCCGATTTCCGTTCTCACAGAAAGTAATTCAGGGAAGAACGTGAGTTCGAGCGCTTTCTGCAAGAACCCGACCCCGCTCGACCCTCCTGTCCCGCTCTTCATTCCGATGGTGCGTAGCACCGTGCGCATGTGGCGGAAGCGCCAGAGCTGAAAGTTCTCCTCCAGGTCGACGAGCTCCTCGAATGCCTCGTACACCGCCCAATGTTCGGTGTGGTTCTCGTAGACGAACTTGATCAGCGGCATCAGGTCCTCGTTGAACGTGTATGCCGTCGTGACGTCACGCTCGAGGGCCGACGCCGGTACGTCGTACCCCTGCCGCGCCAACGACCGCCAGAACGCGTCGTACAGGCTCGGCTCGTGCAGCAGAGTCGAAAGCTGTTCGTGAGCAGCAGGATCGGACTCGAAGACCGTCAACATGCCCGCATTCTTGTTGCCGAGCACGAACTCCACGGCCCGGTACTGGTACGACTGGAAGCCCGAGGAGTTCCCGAGAAAGTCACGAAACTGGGAGTACTCCGTCGGCGTCAGAGTGGCCAGCACAGACCACTGCTCGGTCAGTGTCTTCTGAATGTGCTTGACCCGGGCCACACACTTGAGCGCGGTGCCA
Organism: Rhodococcus sp. 1R11; assembly: GCF_004563845.1. Classification (NCBI taxonomy): domain Bacteria; kingdom Bacillati; phylum Actinomycetota; class Actinomycetes; order Mycobacteriales; family Nocardiaceae; genus Rhodococcus; species Rhodococcus sp. 1R11. The sequence continues at coordinate 165,321 of NZ_SPNG01000005.1, forward strand.
ATGTCGTCGGCATCCAATGCCGCACGCGCGGCCAGCGTCTCGTGCAGCACCAGCTTGAGCCACAGCTCGGTGGTCTGGTGCTGAATGATGAACAGCAGTTCGTCGTGATGCTCGGGGGTGCTCACCGGTTTCTGAGCGCTGAGCAGCGTATCGAGGTCGAGGTACGAGCCGTAGCTCATGCGGTCACTGAAATCGGTGACGACGCTCTTCTCGATCGTCCGGGTGTTCGCTTCGACGCTCATGGATCGTCCTCGAGGTGGTGGGCTGATGAGATCAGCGTATTACATCAATTTGCCGACCGCTAGGTATCTGTAAGTTAGCGAATCCCGCGAATCCGTACGGCACCGATCAACGCAGCGATACTGACCAGGGACACCGCCAGGATGTAGTAGCCCGGGGACACCGCCTGTCCGGTCGCGGCAACCAGAGCGGCCGCGATGGTCGGAGTGAATCCACCGAAGATCGCCGTGGTGACGTTGTATCCGAACGACAGTCCGGTGGCCCGCGAATGGACCGGGAACGCGTCGGACATCACCGACGGCAGCGCGCCGAAGTAGAGCGCTTTCAACAAACCCAGAATGGTCATGACGAGAGCGAGCGTGAGGAACGACGGCACCGCGATGAGCCACATGAACAGTGGAACGACGCTGACGCCGATCGCGATCGCCGACGGCAACATGATCTTGATGCGGCCCACCTTGTCGGACAGCTGGCCGACGAACGGTGTCACCACCGTCAGGATGACGCCGGTGATCATCAGTGCGACGAACGACAGCGAATTGTTCAGTCCCAGTTGCTTGATACCGAAGGTCGGTAGGTACTGCAGAATGAAGTTGAGCGCAGTGGACACCACCAGCACACCGCCGGCAATGAGGATTCCTCCCCATTGGTTCTTGAACAGATCGCGCACAGGCGATTTCGGGGTGTCCGACGCGGCGACGACGGCCGGTGATTCGTCGACGTGACGGCGGATGAACCATCCCACCGGACCCACCATGAGCCCGAAGACGAACGGCACTCGCCAACCCCAGTCGACCATGCTGGCCTCGGACAACACCGCGGTCAATCCGGCGGCGAACGAGGCCGCCATCAGCGTTGCCAACCCCTGGCTGGCGAACTGGAAGCTGCCGAAGAATCCGCGGCGCTTGCCGTTCTGTTCGACGAGAAAGGATGTGGCCGCTCCGAATTCGCCGCCGGCAGCGAAGCCCTGAATCAGGCGCGCCACGATGATTCCGATGGGGGCGAGGATGCCGATGTCGTCGTAATTGGGCATGAAGGCGATCAACGCGGTTCCGAGCACCATCAGGCGAATGCTCATCACCAGGGCCTTCTTTCGCCCTTTCCGGTCTGCGTAGGAGCCGAGGATCAGTCCGCCGAGGGGTCGAATCAGATACGAGACCCCGAAGACCGCGAACGTCTGCACAAGTTGCACGCCGGGGTCGGCCGAGGGAAAGAAGTTCTGCCCGATGTAGATGGCGAACAACGCGTAGATGGCGATGTCGAACCATTCGAGAGCGTTCCCGATGGTCGCGGCAGCGATGGCGCGGACCGGATTCTTGACGGACACAACGGCGTCACCCGCGTCGTCACGATCGGGAGTTCGATGAACGTGTGCAGTGGACATGTCGGTTTCTCCGGTGGGGTTCAGGAGCGCGAGGCGCTGGCGGATTCGAGCGATGCGTCGCGGTCGTCGTCTGTACCTGCGCCGAGGTCGAAGAACAGGCCCGTGGCCATGGCGAGTCCTTGGCGAGCAACGGATGCGAGCATGTGTTCGTCGGGTGCATGTTGACGGCATCCCGGGTAGGAGTGCGGCATCCAGACCGTCGGAATGCCGAGGGTGTCGGTGAACACGTGATTGGGCAAGGACCCACCGATGTTGGGCAGCACGGTGACCGGGGACCCGACGGTGCGCTCGACCGACTGGGCGACCGTGCGAACCCAGGGGTCGTTCGGGTCCGTTCGGCTCGCAGGGAACGAGATGCCGAGTTCGACGGCGACCATCGAGTACCCGTGTGAGTCGAGGTGTCGTCGTAGCCGCGCGCCGAGATCGTCGAGGTCGGTCCCGACGACGTACCGCAGCTGCAACCGCGCTCGCGCCTGGCCGGGAATCGCATTGACCGGTTCGAGAATGTTGCCGGCGTTCATAGCGATCACTTCGAGAGTGTTCCACCCGAAAACCCGCTCTGCAGGCGACAATTCGGTGGCCGACCAGCCGGCGTCGACCACCGGATCACCCGGGGTGCGTCCGACCTCGATACTTCTGAGCGCATCGACGACGGACTCGGGAATGCGCTCGGGCACGAGGCTGTCGAGCTGGATACGGCCGTGGCCGTCGACGAGGGTCCCGATGGCACCGGCCAGGGTGGTCGCGGGGTTGCGGAGCAGTCCGCCCCAGTTGCCCGAGTGGTAGCCGCGCTCACGTAGGTCGACGACGAGATCGAAGTCCACGCCCCCACGGGCACCGAGAAACAGTGTGGGCGTCTGGGCGTCGAGGCGTGGTCCGTCCGAGGCGATCAGCACATCGGCAGCGAGTTCGCCTCGGTGATCCGACACGAATTGTTCGAGTCCGGGTGAGCCGATCTCCTCGCCGGTCTCGAACAGCAGCGTCAGATTGAATCCCAACGATCCGCGGGCGTCGAGAACCGTCCGCAGTGCCGCGAGGTTCACCAGATGCTGACCCTTGTTGTCGGCCGTTCCGCGCCCGTAGAGCCGGTCGTCCCGCTCGACGAGAGTCCACGGCGACAATCCGTCCGACCAGTCCTCGGCCATGCCCAGAACCACGTCGGCGTGGCCGTAACAGAGCACGGTCGGCAGTTCGGGGCCCTCGTGACGGGTGGCGATCAGGAAGGGACCACCCTCCTCGACCGGGTTGGGATAGGTCTCGACCGCACACCCGAGTGCCTCGAGCCTCGGCACCAGGAGATCCTGGAGATATGCCGACAACGCAACTCGACCGGCCGTCGACTGGCTTTCCGAGGGGACGGACACGAGCTCGGAGAGTTCACGATGGAACGCACCCGAATCGTAGAAGTCCTGGGCCTGCGCGATCACATGCTCGCGGTTCATCGAATCTCCCTCGTCGTCGGCCTGGTGTTCGCCTGACAGTAGCGAGCCCGATACCGTCTACACCATTGCCGATTGACGCTCCCTGCGTTGCCTCAGAAGCAACGCTCGGACCGACAGAGGCTCGATGACAATCACGTGTCACCGCCGTGACAGTGCTGTGAAAGAAGAGGTGATTTCGTTGCATCTGATGCCCTCTGCGCTGACGTACTTCTGCGAAGTAGCGCGAACGGGGTCGGTCACCGAGGCGGCCGCAACACAACATCTGGCCGCGTCGGCGGTCAGCAGACAGATCGCCAAGCTCGAACGTGACATCGGCGTGCCGCTCTTCGCGCGACATGCCCGGGGAATGACGCTCACCGAAGCGGGCCATCGCCTCCTCGCCCACGCGCGCAGACACGAAGTGGAATCGTCGACTCTCATCGCCGAAATACGCAGTGTCGACGCCACCGAACACGGCAGCGTCACCGTGGCCTGCACCGAAGGTTTCTCGCAGTCCGTCGTCCCACGGGCCATGGCGTCGGTCCATCGGACTCACCCGTCGGTCACGTTCACTTTGGACGTGGTGGGGCCGGACGAGGCCAGCCGACGGGTGGTCGACGCCCGCGCGGACGTCGCGGTCACCTTCTCGCTCGGTCGACGCACCGACGTGACGGTCGAACATTCCGTCACCGTGCCCATCTGCGCCGTCGTCGCGCTCGGTCACCCGCTCAGCGACCGAGCCACCGTCGATCTGGCCGATATCTGCGCCTATCCCCTCGCGCTGTCGACCACCGGCTCGAGTCAACGCGAATTGTTCGACGCCGGAATCCGTCTGGAGGGACTCTCGCCCCACGTCGGTCTGCAATGCGAGCGGCTGGCTCCGATACTGGAGTTCGCTCGCTCGAGCGACGGCGTCGCGCTCGTCAGCGACCTGGGTGGTGACCGCAAATCGGGCCTGACGTACATCCCCCTCGTGCATCCGGTGTTCGCTCAGCGCCGGGCCGAAATTCACACGATGCGCGGTAGGCCGCCGTCGGCCCGAATCGTGGCCCTGATCGACGCGTTGACCGACATTCTCGAGGCCGCGGGATAGTGGCGGGACCTCGAACTGGCCTATCCTCGAAGTAACCGAATCGAGTGAGGAATCGCAGTGCGAAGAGCGTCCGGACAGTTGGAGGAGTCGATCCTCGATCTGCTCGGCGAGCACACGGAACTCTCGGTCGCCCAAGCGCGCGAGCATCTGGGCTCGGATCTCGCCCACACCACTGTCATGACCGCTCTGGTGCGCTTGCACGGCAAAGGCCTCGTCGATCGCGAACGCCGAGGACGGTCGTACGTCTACACCCTCAACGCTCCGGTCGACGAGATCCCGGTGCTTCGGGCCGCGATGCGAATGCGCACCGAGCTCGACACACGAGCCGAGCGCGCCGACGTACTGGCCAGCTTCGTCGCCGCACTCGACCCTGAGGACGAGGCGACGCTGCGAGAGTTACTCGCCAAGTCGGACGCAGCCGAGCACCATCGATGACTCTGCTCCTGATCGTCGCTGTGTTGCCGTGGGCGCTGTCGCTGCTCCTCGGATTCGGAGCCGACCGCATCGACCGTCGTCTCAACCCCTCGACCGCCGTCGTACTGCTGCCCGTTCTGTCTGTGGTCACGGCGTTCTCGGTGCTCGCGTCCCTGACTGCGCTCGCCGCGGTGTTTCTGACGACGAGTAAGGCCGTGTGGGTGACACTCGGAATCGTGATCTGCGCGTGGGTAATCTGGCGGTCGGTCGAGTTGGCCCGCCATGTTCGACGCGTCGTCGCCAGTACGTCCATCGCATCCGAATTCGGCGGCGAGGCGCGAACGACGGGCGGCATCGTCGTCGTCGAGTCCGACGTTCCCGACGCTTTTGCCGTCCCCTCCGGCGGAGGTGCGGTCGTGATCACCACCGGACTCGCGGAAGCGTTGTCGGACAACGAATTACGAGCAGTGATCGAGCACGAGCGCGCCCATCTGAGGCACCGTCACAGCGTGTGGATCCAGATGTGCGAAATCGCGGCCCGCGTCGATCCGATTCTCGAACCGTTGACCGCGAAGGTACGGCACGCGGCGGAGCGTCAGGCAGACGAGAGTGCGGCAAAGCTGGGACGGCGAGAGACGTTGTCTGCCATCGCCAGGACCTCTCTGCTCCGGAATCATTTCGACCGTGGAACTCGCACTCTCGCCAGTACCGGCGGCGACGTCGTGCGGCGGGTCAAGGCCCTCAGCGAACCACCACGGCACCGTCACGATCGCGGAATCCTTGCGGCCGGCCTGGTCCTCGTCCTCGCCTTCACCGTCATCTCGGTGGCGCTGTTCGACGTCGCACAAGATGTGGTGGCACCCGAAACCGGAGAAGCAGCCACCTCGATCTTCCGCTGATCTCAAATACCCGCGACGCCCGCGAGTTGGCCGATCGCATAGGTCACGGCCATCGCGATCGCACCACCGATCACGATTCGTATCATCGCCGGCCGACCCGGCGCACCGCCGAGACGCGCGCTGATGCTGCCGGTCAAGGCCAGAGCGAGCAGCACCACGACGAACGTCACCGGAATACGCAGCGACGCCGGCAGCAACAGAATGGACAGCAACGGCAGCAGGGCACCACTGACGAACGACACCGCAGACGAGCCGGCCGCCTGCCACGGATTGGTCAGCGCATCGGGGTCGATTCCCAATTCGACGTCCACGTGTGCGGCAAACGGATCGTGCTCGGTGAGTTCGCGCGCGACGGTCTGCGCGGTGTCGGCCGAGAGCCCCTTTGCCTCGTACAGTGCCGCGAGCTCGGCCAGTTCCTGCTCGGGTTGCTCTTCCAACTCCCGGCGCTCTTTGATCAGCAACGAACGCTCGGCGTCACGCTGCGTGCTCACCGAGACGTACTCACCGAGTGCCATGGATACGGCCCCCGCAACGAGACCCGCGAGACCGGCAGTCAGCAGCGAGCCTCGGTCTGTGGTGGCGGCCGCGACACCGACGACCAGACCCGCGGTGGAGACGATGCCGTCGTTCGCACCCAACACCCCGGCCCGCAGCCAGTTCAGACGACCGGACAGATCTCCGTGCGGTTCGTGCTCGTGCAGGCTCGGCTCGGGCTCAGCCATTGTCCGCCGTCGCCGATACGTCGTCCCAGGCAGCGCGCGCGCCGGACTCGCCGATTCTGTACACCTGGACGATTGTGGTCGCTCCGATCACCACTGCCAAGACCACCACCGCAATCGACTGCCACCGAACCGGTGCGTTGCCGCGACGCTCACGCAGATGCAGGAACACCAGTGCCGCCGCGACGACAACCAGACCGACGGAGAAGTAGATCATCCAGTCACCGATCTCGGTGTGCTGTTCGACCGCCTCGGTCTTGGGTACGCGCTTCTCGAGCCACTCGCCCGCCTCGGTGGTCAGCGGCGTCAGCACCAACGTGAACACCGCCAGGGCTGCGATGAGCCACACCAGCCTGCTGCGCACACCGGTCCAGATACTGGCCGCGATGGCGAGCAGCGCGGTCAACGGTGCCAGCACCACGATGAAGTGAACGAGCAGAATATGGGCCGGAAGGCCGTTGAAGGTGGACATGCGTTCTCCCGCTGGCTTCGAAGTCGCGTGCACCTCACGCACCGCTGATACTACACATCATGTAGTACATAGGTGGTCGGATTGCGCCACGCCGAGTCCGGTTCTGCGACACCTGCCGTCAGGATCTGCTCGAATCGACGCCCGAACTCCGTGACGGTGTTCTCGTCGAACAATGCTGTGGGATAGACGATATCGACCGTAGTCTCGATAGCCTTCCCTTCATCGTCCCGCCGTTCGGTGACGTGAAAGTGGAGATCGCACTTGGCGATGTCGATCGGCCGCGGCGTGATCTCGAAGCGGACGTCCCCCATGGTGAGCGTCTGGGTCGCAAAGACATCCAGCGACAGCGCGACCTGAAAGATGGGATGCCGCGCCTCCGACGACTCCGCAGTCACAGCAGTCACGACATCTCCGAACGGCACCGTCGCATGGTCGAAAGCCCGCAGTTCACTGGCCCGGGCCGCCTTCACAACGTCCCCGACGGTTGTCGCCGCAGCGATCTCGGTCCGGATGGCGACGGTGGTGGTGAAGGTTCCGACGACCTGCTCGAGGTTCGGGTCGTCGCGACCGGCAACCGGGGTTCCGATGACGAGATCGGTGGACGCGGTCGTCTCGGCGAGCAGAATCAACAGCGCTGCGCGCAGCACCGTGAATCGTCCTGTCCCGCAACGCTGCGCAAGATCGGTCATCCTCTCCGTGGCGTGTGCATCGAAGCGAAGCGACGTGCGTGCGCCGGAGAAGTCCCAGTCCTGTGCTCGCGGGCGGTCCAGTGGCAAGTCCCTCGACCTGGGAACGTCCGCCAGCTCTGCGCGCCAGAAGTCCAGATCGGCCGATACGTCGCCTTCGACGGCCCAGACACTGTAATCGGCGTAGTACAAGGGCAATTCGGGCCATGACGGCGTGGCGCCGGTCATCCTGGCGTGATACGCGACGACGAAATCCGACGCCAACAGCCCCAGTGACCACCCGTCCGCGGCGATGTGGTGAATGGCGCACGCAAGCACGTGACGATCGGGCGCTACTGCGAACAGGCGCGCTCGGATCGGAAACTCGGTGCGCACGTCGAAGGGTTGCTCGAGGATCTGCGTCATCACGGTATCCGCGAAGTGGTGGACATCGAGATTCGGTGCGACGCCGGCAGAGTCTGGCTCGACCACTTGCACCGGGACCCCGTCGACATCCGGGTAGCGCGTACGTAGCGTGCTGTGTCGATCGATCAGGTCGGTCAAAGCCTGCGCGGCTGCCGCTGCGTGGAACTCCCCGGAAATCGTGACCGTGAACGGCAGGTTGTACAGCGGTAGTTGCGCGCCTCGATCGATGTGACGTTGCTGCGGCGCGAGCGGAATTGCCGAAACCCTTTCCGACATACAGTGTTCGGGCCGCGACTGCTGCTGACCGACACGTCGACGTTCGTCGATCCGTCCTGCCAGAGCCTCGACGGACGGGGCATCGGCGAGGTCTTGCACGCCGATGTCCACCGAGACCTCGGCCCGCACCGACGCGACGACTCTGGTCGCCGCCAGCGAGTCGCCTCCGAGGTCGAAGAACGACGCGGTGCAATCGACACCGTCCCTGCCGAGCACGCGCGCGAACGCGGCCGACACCACCTCCTCGGTGGCACCGGACGGCTCGGTTCGACCGCCGGACGTCGACGCGGCCGGGCTCGGGAGAGGGAGTGCGCCGCGGTCGACCTTCCGGTTGATGGTCAACGGAATCTCGTCGAGAATCGACAGGGTCGACGGCACCATGTGGGTAGGCAGTCTCTGCGCGAGATCCCGACGAATGGCCTCGGCGTCGAGCGCGTGTTCGCTGCTCGCGGCCACGACATAGCCGTCGATACGCAGATCCCCAGTGTGGCTGCGACGCAACGCAGACGATGCCGATGCGACGTCCGGATGCGCCCGTAGCGCAGCGTCGACCTCACCCAGTTCGACGCGATTTCCCCGAATCTTGATCTGATCGTCGGTGCGGCCGAGGAACTCCAACGTGCCGTCTCCGCGCAGACGCGCCCGATCTCCACTGCGGAACATCCGACTCCCGTTGCTGCCGAACGGATTCGCGACGAAACACGCCGCGGTGTCCGCGGTCCGGCCGAGATATCCGCGTGCGACGCCTGGAGTCTCGATGTAGATCTCGCCGACTGCGCCCGACGGAACAGGCCGCAGAGTGCGATCGAGAAGGTGAATCACCGCACCCACCATGGCTCGACCGATTCCGTCCGCGCTGCCCGGGTTCAGCGGCTCGGTCATCGTGACACTGCAGGTCGTCTCCGTGGGACCGTAGGCATTGAGCAGTCGTCGACCCGTCGACCAAGTGTCGACCGTATCCTGCGGGGCTGCTTCACCGCCGATGATGATCGTCCCGACACCCACCAGCGCTGCGGGCTCCATCGTCGCCAGCGCCGAAGGCGTGATGAATAGGTGTGTAATTGCCTTTTGGGCAGTCACATCGGACAGTTCTGCGCCACCGTAACTACTTGTCGGTGCGATCACCACTGCCGCGCCTGCTGTTGCTGCCGCCAGCATTTCGACTATGGCGGTGTCAAATCCGGGTGAGGCGAGATGACACACCCGAGACCTGGCGTCGAGGTCGTAGCTGCGTCGGATCTGTTGCACCAGAGCGGGAATTCCATCGTGGGTGACGACGACACCCTTGGGCGTGCCGGTGGATCCGGAGGTGTAGATGACGTAGGCCGCCCGGTGTGGTGCGGTCGACGCGGAACGATCGGTCGAGCCTCCCTCCGCGACAACGTTCTCGAGGTCCAGCCACTCGACCTCGCCCAATTCGCTGCCGCCTATGCATAGGCCCAACACTGCCTCGCTGTCGTGCACCACGAACTGCGCCCGCTCGCGGGGGTGATTCGGGTCGACCGGAACGTACACCGCACCCACTCGTGCGATGGCCCAGAACGCGACGACCCCCTCGACGGATCGGCCGATGCGCACAGCGACCCGGTCCTCGGTGCCGATTCCTCTGGCAGTCAGAGCAGATGCGAGTGCAGCAACTCTCGCGGCCAACTCCGCGTAGGTGACCGACACATGCGCATCCTGAATCGCAATTCGGTTGCTGTACTTAGTCATTGCCGCGGTAAACGTCTCGTCGAGAGAACCGTGCTCGGTGACGGCCGCGCCGGCCGAAGCGGGCGTCGCATCTCGCTCGTCGGGGAGGAACAGGTCGAGGTCAGCCACCGCCGTGTCCCCGTAGCCGGATTCGGCAAAACGGTCGAGGAAGTGCAGGAACCGTTCGTGGTGGCGAGCGAGGTCTCTCGGGGTGTACGCGGAAGGGTTGGCCTCGAAGTCGATGCGCGGACGAGCTCCGCCTCGACCGGGATAGATGTTGACGGCAAGGTCCGACACCGGACCCGTGGCCAGAATGTTGATCTCGCCGTCGAAGTCGCCCACGGACACCGTGTTCGCGAACATCATCACGTTGATCGTCGGCCCGAAACGGCCTGCGCGCAGGGCACGTCCGCTCTCCGACGCCGGGGGCCTGCTGCGTTGGTACCGTAGTACGGCTGCGAGTCCGACCTCGGCCGATTTCACCACGCTGCTCACTGTCGCCGATCCGACGCCCGGCAGCCGCAACGGCACCACATGCGACAACGACGAGCCGGCTCGGCGCAGCAGTGCTGTCGGCCGTGCAGACACGGGCAAGGACAGATCGACGTCGTCTACATCGTTCATGCGCGAGAGGAAGGCAGCGAATGCCGCGATCACCACGGTCGACGTGGCATGACCTCGGACGGTCGGAGAAATCGACCGGTCCTCCCCGACGACGATCGGCACCGACTCAGGCTGAGCACTCCGACCCCAAGATGCGGCATAGCCCGGATCAGCGGATTCCCAGTACTCCCGATCCCGCCGTGCGCGAGTGGATGCGTGATAGCGCTCGTCCTCGGCGAGAAGTGCCGCGGGAGTCGTCGGCTCGACCCTCGGCGGCTCCACGCCGTCCTGCACTGCGGCATACAGAGCCGCCGCCCGCTCGAGCACCTTCATCGACGCATAGCCGTCGAGCGCGATGTGGTGGGCTCTGGTGTACCAGAACACGCGGTCGTCCCCGACGCGGAGGACACGCAACCGTACGAGTTGACCGTCCGTCGACAGAGGTGTTCGACAATCGTCGTTCATCCACTGTCGGGCCGCGTCTGCCGGAGAGTCGTGCTCACGGAAGTCGAGGGTCTGCACTGCGTCGGTCTCCGCCGCCTCGAACCGCTGCATCGTGATGCCGTCGACCTCGACGATGCGCATCGTCGACGACGAGAACTCGCGATGCGCCGTGCTACCGCAGTCGACCAGGGCATCCAGGTCCACTGCACCGACCAGATCGACGTAGTAAGCGATGGCGAAGGGCGCGTCCGGCATGAATTGCTGAGCCATCCAGATATCGGCCTGCGCCGAAGTCAGAGGCAAGGCGTCGAACATTGTGGTCCCCCCACGGCGGTTCCAGCTACTACATGATCTGTAGTAACAATGTACGCCGCTGTCAGGGTCGGACGCTGGCGAGATCTCCACAGCCGTACGGGCCTGGGTGTCGTATGGTCGGTGCGTGCCGCCGAACAACCACTATCACCACCTGATGTTCGGCCCTGCCGCGATTGCGCGGCAGCAGGTCGACGGCAGTTACACCGCCTACGGCTCACAGACCGAGCGACCCGATGACGGCCCGATGCCACTCGACGATCGCGAGAAGGCGATGATCCGAGCCCTGGATCAGTTCCAGATCGCCACCGTCTCCGAGTCCGGGTGGCCCTACATTCAGTACCGCAGTGGGCCGAAAGGATTTCTCCAGATTCTCGACGATCACACTCTGGGTTTCGCCGATTTCGCCGGCAACCATCAGTACGTGACGGCGGCCAATCTCGATCACGACGACCGCGTCGCGATCTTCTTGGTCGATTACCCTCTGCGCCAACGACTCAAGCTCTACGGACGGGCGCGCACGATCGAGGCCGCGGACGATCCCGAACTATTGGGGCGACTCCAAAAGATCGGTGACCTGACAGTTGCCGCCACCTGCGAACGCAGCGTCGTCATCGACGTCGAGGCATTCGACTGGAACTGCACCCGCAGCATCATCCCCCGCTACGACGCGGCGTACCTCGCAGACCTGTCCGAGGTGTACCAACGCAAAGCTGCCGAGCGGGAAACCGAACTACTGCAGCGCATTTCGGAGCTGGAGGATCAGCTCAGGCAGTCTTCGACGCATAGAACCGGCCCAGATACTCCGTCTTGAACTCGGTGAATCGCTGCTGCTCGATCGAAGCACGGATGTCGTCGACCAGCTTGACCGTGAAACGCTCGTTGTGAATCGTGCACAGCGTCGAGGCCAGCATCTCCTTCGCCTTGAACAGGTGATGGATGTACGCCTTGGTGTAGTGCGCGCAGGTGTAGCAGTCGCAGTTCTCGTCGATCGGGGTGAAATCGCGTCGATGCTTCGCGGTATTGATGTTGAAGCGGCCAGTCGGCACGTAGATCGCTGCATTGCGCGCCACCCGTGAGGGATTGACGCAGTCGAAGGTGTCGGCACCGTTCTCGATCGCGACGAAGAAATCGTCGGGCTCGCTGATGCCGAGCATGTGCCGCGGCTTGTGTTCGGGCAGTTCCTCGTTCACCCACCGAGTGATGGTGCCGAGGTTCTGCTTCTCGAGTGCGCCGCCGATTCCGTAGCCGTCGAACCCATGGCCCGTCTCTCCGGTGATGGTCTCCAGGTCGTGCGCGGCCTTGCGTCGCAGGTCCTCGTATTGCGCTCCCTGCACCACTCCGAACAGCGCCTGGTAAGGCTTGTCGGCACGCTCGACGGTGAGGCGTTCGTGCTCGAGGACGCATCGCTTCGCCCATGCCTGGGTGCGGTCGACCGACTTCTCCTGATAGCCGCGGGTATTCATCAAGGTGGTCAGCTCGTCGAACGCGAACATGATGTCGGCGCCGAGCCGATGCTGAATCTGCATCGACACCTCGGGAGTGAATCGATGCTTCGAGCCGTCGAGATGGGACTTGAACGTGACTCCGTCGTCGTCGACGTGAGCCAATCGTTCCTTGCCCTCGGCGATGACGTCGTCGGACTCCACCCGGGAGGCGTCCATCGAGATGACCTTCTTGAACCCGACACCGAGGGACATCACCTGGAAGCCGCCGCTGTCGGTGAACGTCGGCCCGTCCCAGTTCATGAATTTGCCCAGGCCGCCTGCCTCGTCGACGATGTCCGAGCCCGGCTGCAGGTACAGGTGATACGCGTTGGCGAGTACCGCCTGTGCGCCGAGTTCCTTCATCGCCTCCGGCAGCACCGCTTTGACGGTCGCCTTCGTCCCCACCGCAATGAACGCGGGGGTGGCGATATCGCCGTGCGGGGTGTGGATGGTGCCGGTGCGCCCGAGCTCACCGTCGAGCCGGGTGCCGATATCGAAGCCGAAATTGGAAGAACTCACCGCGTCAGTATGCGGCTTCGCCGCTTGTGAGTGGAAATTCGTAGCCCACTACGATTTTCCACTCACGTGCGGCGCCAGCCGCCTAACTGCTGTAGAGCCGGTAATACGCACCCTTGGCCTCGAGCAATTCCTCGTGATTGCCCTGCTCGACGATGCTGCCGTTTTCCATCACGACGATGGTGTCGGCGTCACGGATGGTCGAGAGACGATGCGCGATAACAAAACTGGTGCGGTCGTTACGCAGCGCGGCCGTCGCCTTCTGCACCAGCAGCTCGGTGCGAGTGTCTACCGAGCTGGTGGCCTCGTCGAGGATCAGGATCAGCGGCTTGGCCAGGAAGGCACGGGCGATGGTGATGAGCTGCTTCTCACCGGCGCTGACGTTGTTGCCCTCCTCGTCGATGATCGTGTCGTATCCGTCGGGCAGCGAATGCACGAACTTGTCGACGTAGCTCACCCGAGCAGCCTCGAGGATCTCTTCCTCGCTGGCGGTCGGGTCACCGTAGGCGATGTTGTCGCGGATGGTGCCGCCGAACAACCAGGTGTCCTGCAACACCATGCCGGTTCGTGAACGCAGCTCGTCGCGCGTCATCTTGCGGGTGTCGACGCCATCGAGTGTGATTCGGCCGGAATCGATCTCGTAGAACCGCATGATCAGGTTGACCAGTGTGGTCTTGCCGGCACCGGTGGGTCCGACGATCGCCACCAGATGTCCCGGATCGGCGGTGAGCGAGAGGTTCTGGATGAGCGGCTGCTCCGGCGAGTAGCTGAACGAGACGTCGTCGAACACGACGCGTCCGCGGCGCTCCGTGGGGCTGGACGCAGGCACGACGTCGGGGTCTTCCTCTTCGGCGTCGAGCACCTCGAAGATGCGTTCGGCGGACGCGACTCCGGACTGAATCAGGTTGATCATCGCGCCGACCTGCGACAGCGGCTGAGTGAACTGCCGCGAATACTGGATGAACGCCTGCACTTCGCCCAGGCTCAGTGTTCCCGACGCCACACGAAGGCCGCCCACGACGGCGACGACGACGTAGTTGATGTTTCCGAGGAACATGATGATCGGCATGATCAGACCGGAGATGAACTGCGCCCTGAAGCCTGCTTGGAAGAGCTTCTCGTTGCGGTCACCGAACTCGCGTTCCACCTCCGCCTGGCGACCGAACGCCTTGACGATCTCGTGGCCGGTGTAGGTTTCCTCGATCTGGGCGTTGAGCTTGCCGGTGTGCTGCCACTGCGCCACGAAGTGCGGCTGCGATCTCTTGGCGATCAGTGCGGTCACCAGGAACGAGGCCGGAATCGTCAGTAGCGCAACCAGTGCGAGCAGCGGCGAGATCCAGATCATCACGCCGAGGATGCCGAGTACGGTCAGGATGCCGGTGATCAGCTGGCTCAGTGTCTGCTGCAGGCTGGTCGAGACGTTGTCGATGTCGTTGGTGACGCGGCTGAGCGTCTCGCCTCGGGCATTGTTGTCGAAATACTGCAGCGGCAGGCGATGCACTTTGGCCTCGACGCTACCGCGCAGCAACAGGATTCGACGCTGCAGCGCGATGTTGAGGATGTAGCCCTGCGCCCATGCCAGCACTGCAGACACCAGATACAGAACCAGCACCCACAGCAGGACTGTTCCCACCGCATCGAAATCGATTCCCGCACCGGGCGTCACGTCCATGCCCGAGACGAGGTCGGCGACGGTGTCGTTACCGGCGGCCCGAAGGCCTTCGACCGCTTGCTCTTTCGTCTGCCCCGGTTCCAGATCTCCGCCGACGACTCCGTTGAAGATGAGGTTGGTGGCATGCCCGAGGACGGTCGGCGCAGCGACGCTGAGGACGACGCTGACGATTCCCAGCACGAGCATGAGGCTGAGCAGGAATCGTTCCGGAGCGAGCAAACCGATGACGCGTTTGAACGAGCCCTTGAAGTTCTTGGCTTTCGTGGCCGGCAGTGCCTTCGCGACGCGACTGCCCTTCTTCTTCTCCAAAGAGGGCTTGGCCGCGGAATCCTTGGTGGTGTCGGTGTCGGTGTCGGTCACAGTGCACCTGCAACTTGCCGCTGCGAGTCGACGATCTCGGCATAGGTGGGGCAGGTGGCCATCAGTTGCTCGTGGTTACCCACGCCCACCGGCTTTCCGTCGTCGAGCACGAGTATCTGGTCGGCGTCGACGATGGTCGACACCCGTTGAGCCACAACGATCATGCATGCATCCCGTGTCACCGGCCGCAGCGCCGCACGCAGTTTCGCGTCGGTGGTGAGGTCGAGAGCGGAGAACGAGTCGTCGAACAGGTAGATCTTGGGCTTGCGTACCAGAGCCCGGGCAATGGCCAGTCGTTGACGCTGACCTCCCGACACCGTGGTGCCGCCCTGCGCGACGGCGGTTTCCAGGCCGTCGGGCATCGCGCGCACGAAGTCGGCTCCCTGGGCGATCTCGAGCGCTTCCCACAGTTCCGCGTCGGTGGCGTCGGCCTTGCCGTACCGCAGATTGCTGGCGATGGTGCCGGAGAACAGGTACGGCTTCTGCGGCACGAATCCGATCTCCGATCTCAGCAGGTCGAGATCGAGTTCGCGAATGTCGACACCGCCGACGCGCACCTGACCGCCGGTGACGTCCATCAGCCGTGGAATCAGATTGACGAGCGTCGACTTACCCGATCCGGTACCGCCGATGATGGCGGTGACCTTGCCTGCCTCGGCAGTCAGATTCACCCCGCACAGCACCGGGAACTCGGCTCCGGGATAGGAGAATTCGGCCCCGACGAGCTCGACCGTGCCCGGTGAGGACACGAACGTCCGGGGATTCTCGGGCAGCACCACCGAGGATTCGGTGGCCAGAACCTCGCTGATGCGATCGGCGCACACCGATGCGCGCGGGACCATCATCGCGATGAACGACGCCATCATCACCGACATCAGGATGAGCATGATGTAGCTCAGAAGCGCAGTGAGCGAACCGATCTGCATCGTGCCGTTGTCGATCGCATGGCCGCCGAACCAGATGACGGCGACGCTGGTGACGTTGCTGATGAGCATGACGGTCGGGAACATCAGTGCCATCAACCGGCCGACCTTGAGCGCCGTCTCGGTCAACGAGGTGTTCGCGGCACCGAAACGGTCGACCTCGAACTGTTCACGAACGAAGGCCCGTACGACGCGAATTCCGGTGATCTGTTCGCGTAGTACGCGGTTGACCGCGTCGATGCGCTTCTGCATGGAGCGGAAGGCCGGCACCATTCGGACGATGATCAGGCCCATCGCGAGGGCGAGGCCGGGCACGGCGATCAGCAGAATCCACGACAGGCCGAGGTCCTCGCGCAGCGACATCACGATGCCGCCGATGCACATGATCGGGGCCATCACCAGGATCGTGAAGCCCATGATGATCACCAACTGCACCTGCTGCACGTCGTTGGTGTTGCGGGTGATCAGTGACGGGGCACCGAATTTTCCGACCTCGCGGGCGGAGAACGTGCCGACGCGTTCGAGGATTGCTCCGCGAAGGTCGCGTCCGACACTCATGGCCGTGCGTGCACCGAGGAACACCGCTGCCGCAGAGCTGATGATCTGCACTGCCGAGACCAACAGCATGACGCCGCCGGCCGACAGGATGTAGCCGGTGTCGCCGACGGTCACACCGTTGTCGATGATGTCCGCGTTGAGGCTCGGGAGGAACAACGCGGCGAGGGTGGCGACCAGCTGCAGCAGCACCAAGCAGAAAATCGGCAACTTGTACGGGGCGAGAAACCTACGCAGAAGGGGGATCAGCATGATGACCGAAGATTACTCGTACACATGGATAACAGTCTCTCCGTTTCGAGTATTACGAGCAATCTTCGGCCTCTCAGCTGCGACGCGAGTACTACGCGCGCTTCTCCGGGGCCGTCTTCAGCTTGGCCCCTTCGATGTCGACGTTGGGCAGGATCTTGTCCAGCCACTTCGGCAACCACCAGGCCTTGTCGCCCAGTAGAGCCATCACCGACGGAATGAGCACCATCCGGACGACGAACGCGTCGAAGAAGACAGCGGCGGCCAGTGCGAATCCGATGGACTTGATGAAGGAGTCCGGCTCGGCCATGAACGCGGCGAACACCGAGATCATGATGACGGCTGCCGAGGTGACCACGCGTGCGCCGTACTTGAAGCCGTTGACGACGGCGTCCTTGGCGGCCGCGCCGTGCACGAACTCCTCACGCATGCGCGAGACGAGGAACACCTGGTAGTCCATCGCGAGGCCGAACACCACACCGATGAGGAAGATCGGCATGAAGCTGACGATCGGCTGCGGGTTGGAAATGATGCCGAGCCCGCCCTCTTGGAAGATGAACACCGTCGCACCGAAGGTGGCCAGCACGCTGAGAAGGAACCCGACCGTTGCCGTCAGCGGCACCAGAATCGAGCGGAACACCAGCATCAGCAACACGAACGCCAGTCCGACGACCACGGCCAGGTACGGAATCAGCGCGCTCTGCAGCCGCTCCGAGATGTCGATCCCGATCGCGGTCTCGCCCGTCACTCCGTAGGACACGCCCGAGCTTTCCTGCAACCCGCTCTCGGCATCGCGCAGGTTGGTCACGAGCGCCTTGGTCTGGTCGCTGTTGGGAGTGCTCGACGGGGTGACGAGTATCTGCGCGGTGTCACCTGCCGGGTTGACGGCGACGATCTGCGCATTCGTGACGTCGGATTGCGCGGTGATCGTCTCGATGACCTTGCCGAAGGACGCGGTACGGTCGGCCTCGGCGACGTCGGACGCGTCGGCGATGACGAGCAGCGGCCCGTTACGTCCCGGCCCGAATGCCTTCTCGGTGACGTCGTATGCCTGACGGGCAGGGGTGGACGGGTCCGAGGTGGCGATCGACGGGAGCGCCAGAGACAGCCCGGTGGTCGGGCCCGCGATGACGCCGAGGAGCACGATGCCGCCGACGAGGCCGAGGACCGGCTTCTTGACCAGGAATCGTGCCCACCGAAGACCGTTGGTGGGGGTTGCGTTCGGGTCTTCCGGGTCGGTCGTGTTGACGAACTTGAGCTTGCCTGCGAATGCCTTGCCCTTGTAGACGCCGAGCATGGCAGGCAGGAACGTCAGGGCGATGAGCACCGCGACGAACACCGCGAAACCTGCCGCCAGACCCATTTGCGACAAGAACGGGATGCCGACGACACGCAGGGCGACGAGAGCGATGAGCACGGTCGCGCCGGCGAATACGACGGCCGATCCGGCGGTACCGACCGCCCGCCCGACTGCCTCTTCGCGATTGTCGGTGAGCGTGAGCTCGTGCCGGTAGCGCGCGAGAATGAACAGTGAGTAGTCGATCGCGACGGCAAGACCGATCATGATCGCGAGAATCGGCGTGAACGAGGACAGGCTCGCGAACCCTGAGGCCGTGGTGATGGCCAGGCTCGAGATACCGATACCGACGATCGCGGTGATCAGCGGCAGGCTGGCCGCGGCGGCCGAGCCGAACATGATGAGAAGCACGATGGCGGCGACGGCCAGGCCGACGATCTCCGAACTTCCGCCGGGCGACGGGTTCTCCTGGGCGACGGAGCCGCCGAGGATGACGGTCAGTCCCGCGTCACGAGCGGGCTGCGCTGCGGCATCGAGATCGCTGCGAATCGCGTCGGTGACGTCGGCCAGCTCGACGTTGATCGGAACCGTGACGGTGCCGACGTTTCCGTCGGGGCTCAACGGCGACGTGGCTGCCGCGTCGGCTGCCACCTTGTCGGCCGGCGTGCCTGCCTTCGCGGCTGCATCGGTGTACTGCTGCACGATGGCCTTGTTGGCCTCGACCGGATCGGCAAGCGGCGGAGCACCTTCCGCCGGCTTGGCCGCATCGACCTTCTCGATCTCGGCGATCGTGGCGTCGATGGCCGAGGTGTACTGCGGGGTGTCGAGCGACTGACCGTCGGGTGCTTGGAAGACGTACTCGGCGCTGACGGCCTGTAGAGGATCCTCGGCACCGCCGAATCGTTCCTTCTGTAGGTCCAATGCAGCCTGAGCAGGTGTTCCGGGGATGCTGAACGAGTTGGCCGTCGGCGCGGACAGCGTGGCTGCGCCCACCCCGGCCAGGATCAGAATGACGAGCCAGAGGCCGAGGACGACCCCCTTGCGGCGGTAGGCGAATCTGCCGATTCGGTACAGATAGGTGGCCACTGTCAGGCTCCTCGGTTGTTATCGGATACGTGCTGGCGGGATTTCGGTTCGCGAGTGGAGCCTGCGGAATGACCCGTAGGTTCGGGAATTCCGGCGCGGAGTTGGTGGAATGCGTTCTCCACGAGCGCTTTCGGCGTGTTCTCTCCGCCGGGGTCGTTGATCCACAGGGTCAGCGCGGCGGTCACGGCACCGCCGACTGCCATTTGCAGCAGGTTGGGATAGAGATCGGTATCGATATCGGTTCCGGTGCGCTCTGCGATCGCCTCACCGAGTTTGCGGGTGAGGGAGTGGTGCATTTCGAGCTTGCGAGCCATCAGAGCCGGGTTGGCCTCGATGAGTCGTGCTGCGGCGAACGTGTCGTCGAGGTCGCGGCCGGGGTCGGCGACGAGGTTGACGGCGATGTGCTGCAACGAATCCCAGATGGGTTCGGCCTCGGGCCTGGCGCGCAGCAGCTCGAACCATTCCAGAGCCGAGGCCTCGATGTTGTGGAGTACCGCTTCTTCCTTGTTGGAGAAGTAGTTGTGGAACGTTCGGGTCGATACTCCGGCTTCGTGTGCGATGGCGTCGGCCGTCACGGCATCGAGTCCGTGTTCTTTACCCAGACGCACTGCGGCAATGCCGAGGGCGTCGCGGGTGGCTGCCTTCTTCTGATCGCGAAGGCCGGTCGGGGTGGTCACCCTGTCCAACATACGGAAGTTGCACAGCTCGGCAAGTTTGCAGAGCTGTGCAAAATTGACGACCGCGCCACATCGGTGGCCGACTGTGACTCAGGTCATCGACGGGACCATGCGGTCGGCTCACTGATCAGCTCTCCGACGAAATCCGGGAGGTCGTCGTCGACGATGTCGGCCAGCGATACCGATTCGAGAACTGCACGCAGATTGACCCGAACGGCCAGCCACACCCGCGTCAACGGCTCGGCGGGGCCGGCGTACTGCGCATCCTCGGGCCGTTGCCCGCGCACCGACGCGAGCGGCCCCTCGACGGCCCGCATCACGTCCGCAACGGAAATGTTCGACGCCTCCCGCGCGAGCCAGTATCCGCCGTCGGGTCCCCTTCTACTACGCACCAGCTCAGCACGGCGCAGATCGGAGAGCACCGACTCGAGAAACTTGTGCGGTATGCCTTGGGCGGCGGCCAGCGCCTCGGCCTTGGCGGGCGCTCGACCGCCGGCCGCGGCGAGCTCGACGAGAGTCCGCACCGCGTAGTCCGCTTTCGCCGTGATGTGCACGATTCAATTCCTATCATTTCGATAGGAAATTAGCGACCAGGTGCCGGTACGTACCTGCGCTCGACGGCTCTGCGCCCGTCGACCTCGTGCACCGTCGCCAGTGCGGTCACGCAGGATTCCATGTCCCCCGAACGGCGGCTACGAATTTTCACGACTCGAGACTACGATCAACCTACTGGCGTTACACTTCGACCAGCAGTGTCACGCATGAAGGGCGTTCGCATGAGGGATCAACTCGCATCGGCGTGGAACTCGTTACCCGAACCGCTGCGGGATCCGGTCGCCTTGGCCGTCCCCGCGTTCGCTCTACTGCTGGCGATCGAGTGGATCGCGGCGAAGAAACTCGAAGACGGAACCCCCGGCGCGTATTCGGCCCGGGACGCACGATCGAGCCTGACCATGGGGTTGGTATCGATCGCAACCACGACGGCATGGAAAGCGCTGGCCCTGATCGGCTACACCGCCGTCTACGTCTACATCGCGCCGTGGCATCTACCAGCCGACGCCTGGTACACGTGGGTGATCCTGATCCTGGGCGTCGATCTGCTGTTCTACGGCTACCACCGCATCGCCCACCGAACCCGACTGATCTGGGCGACCCATCAGGCTCACCACTCCAGCGAGTACTTCAACTTCGCCGCGGCGCTGCGGCAGAAGTGGAACAACAGCGGCGAGATCATCATGTGGCTTCCTCTGCCGCTGCTGGGGATGCCACCGTGGATGGTCTTCGTGGGCTTCTCGATCAACCTCGTCTACCAGTTCTGGGTACACACCGAGCGGATCGACAGATTGCCGCGGCCGTTCGAGTTCGTCTTCAACACGCCCTCGCACCACCGCGTCCATCACGGTCGCGATCCGCAGTATCTCGACAAGAACTACGGCGGCATTCTCATCGTCTGGGACCGGCTGTTCGGCAGCTACGCCGACGAGGTGCAGCGACCGAACTACGGACTGACCAAGCCCGTCGACACGTTCAACATCTGGACGCTCCAAACACACGAATACCGCAACATCGCACGGGATGTTGCGGCATCGAGGTCATGGAAGGAACGCATCGGATACGTCGTCGGACCGCCGGGATGGTCACCGGCGGCCCCTCGAGAACGGACTACTGCCGACTCAGATTGATCAGGAAGTCGACCGTTCCCGAACCCTCGACGGTCACGAATCCGAGCGACGGCGGCTCGATGCCGTAATCCGACCACGTCGTCGGAATTGCGCCCGATGCGATGAGCGTGTCACCGGACTGCAGCACCTCCATCTCGACCGTCACCGGACGAGTCTGATCCTTGAGCGTCAATGTGCCCTCCGCCGTGACGGTTTGGGTTGTTCCATCCTTGGGCAAGGAGGAAAGGTCGACGGGCTGGTCGATCTTGAACGTCGCCGTCGGATACGTCGCGGTGTCGAAGATGTTGCCGCGGAACTGATTGTCTCGACGGTCACTATCGGTGGTGATCGAATTGGTCTGCACCACAACCTCACCGGCGGTCAAGGAATTGTCCGCCACGGTCGCCGAGCCGCTGACCTCGGGCGTCGATCCGACGACGGTCACGTCCGATCCGTTGAGCACCTCGTCGACGGTGTAGCCGGCCGCGGTCTTGTTCGACGCATCGCCCGCCGTCACCGTCCAGGTCCCGTTCAGATCGTCGGTGGTGGCGGCCTGGGCACCGGAGGTGTCGACGGTGGCCGCCGGAGCGGCATCCTCCTGAAAGGATGCGTAGATCTTGGGGCCGAAATACAGCCCGAGTGCCACGAGCACTACGACGACAACGCCGACTGTCCACCATTTCTTGGTCATGACCGACGATGATAGTTGCAGCTTCAAGCCCATGGGTATCAGCAACCTGGCAACTCCCTGTGAATTTTGTCCGATTACCCCCTGCGCAGGTGTCGGCAGCGCCAGGCACAATGGAGTGCATGGATCCGGTGGAGGCACTTCGTGAGATCGGCTTCTGGCTCGAGCGTTCGCGCTCGGACACCCATCGCGTCAAGGCGTACCGCCGAGCCGCCGACGTCGTCGAATCACTTTCTCCTGCACAACGATCCGAGCACGAAAAGGCGGACAGCTGGTCGTCGTTGGCCGGAATCGGTGCCAAGACCTCACTGATCATCCGGCAAGCTCTGACCCAGGATGTTCCGGACTACCTGGCCGAACAACGCGATGCCGCAGAACCCATCGGCAACAACGCATTACGGGCCGCACTCAAAGGCGACCTGCACACTCACTCCAATTGGTCCGACGGCGGTAGCCCCATCGAGGAGATGATGCGCACCGCCAAGAATCTCGGGCACGAGTACTGCGCACTGACCGATCATTCACCGCGACTCAAGGTCGCCAACGGACTCAGCGCGGAGCGTCTGCGAAACCAACTCGACATCATCGCCGAGCTCAACGAGCAGCTCGCGCCGTTCCGCATCCTCACCGGAATCGAAGTGGACATCCTCGACGACGGTTCACTCGATCAAGACGAGGGATTGCTCGCAGAGCTGGACGTGGTGGTGGCCAGCGTGCACTCGAACCTGCGGGCCGATTCTGTGGCAATGACGAAACGCATGGTCACCGCCATCGCGAATCCGCACGTCGACGTACTCGGACACTGCACCGGACGTCTGGTCGAGGGCGGCAGAGGAAAGCGGCCCGAATCGACGTTCGACGCACCGGTGGTGTTCGAGGGATGCCGACAGTTCGGCACCGCGGTGGAGATCAATGCCAGGCCCGAACGCCAAGACCCGCCCGAGCGCCTGATCGACATCGCCCTCGAACGCGACTGCCTCTTCTCCATCGATACCGACGCGCACGCACCGGGCCAGCTCGACTGGCAGGGCTACGGCTGCGTCCGCGCCGAAGCCCGAGGCGTTCCTGCCGATCGCGTCATCAACACCTGGTCGCTGCCCGAGCTGCTCGATTGGACGGCTCAGGGCACGTGAATCGTCGCCACTTCCTGTCCGGCCTCCTCGCTGTCACGCTGGTCGGCTGCAGTTCCACGGACACCGAATCCTCACCGAGTACTGCAGAGACGTATTCAGCTGCGCTGCAACCTGTTTCGGGACCGACCGGAGACCCGATCCGGCTGAAGTACGGGTACCAACCCGACAACATCGGAGACCTCTATCTGCCTGCCAACACTGCGACGTCATTGCCCGTGGTGGTGATGATTCACGGCGGCGGATGGCAGGAGAACCTCGATCTGTCGTACTTCCAGCAGATGTCCAAGGCCATTGCAGACCAGGGCATCGCCGTGTGGAACGTCGAGTACCGGCGCGGTCCGAACAACTGGGCCAACACCCTGACCGACGTCGACGACGCCACCGAGGCACTGGCAACCGTCGTACAGAACGCCGCCGACGGTCGACTCGACCTCGATCGCGTGCACGTCGCGGGGCACTCCGCCGGCGGACAGCTGGCCGCGTGGGTCGCAGCGCGTCATCTGATGCCGATCGACGCACCAGGAGCGGACCCGAGAATCCGGCCGCGCAGTGCCACCATCATGGCCGGGGTGTTCGACATGAAACGAGCGGCGAACATCGGCAACGACAAATTTGTGCCCGCATTCCTCGGCGGCATGCCCAACGACGTTCCCGGTCGGTACAAGATCGCCTCCCCCATCGAATACCTCCCGCTCGACGTCCCGTTGACCGCGCTGCACGGAGATGCGGACCAGACCGTGTCGGTGAACCAGAGCCGCGTCTACGTCGACGCCGCGACCCGCGCAGGTAGCACGGACCCCGAGCTGGTCGTGCTGCCCGGAGCCGGACACGGAGCGTTTTTGGACCCCAAGCACATCGCCTGGTCCACCGCGCTGAGCACCATCACCGGGCGCGCGCAGACTCTGCTCTGAGCCGTAGGTGGTACACAGTGGCGATGAAACAAAAGATCGTGACCGGATTGCTCGGGCTGATCGTGGCCACCTCCGTAGCCGGATGCGGCGACGACGCGTCGACCGAGAACCCGTCGACCACGTCCGTTCAGCCCACGTCTGTTCAGGCCACGTCAGCTCCGGCTACGACGACGCAGGCGACGACCACTGCAGCTGCCACGCCGACGGCCGATGCACCCGCTGACAGCCCGGCACCCGACGCGCCGACCGCCGCTGATCCGGCCGACCCCGCCGTGATCGGAGGAACCGGAGGCGTCACCGGCGACGATCTCTACCGACAGACCTGCACCCAATTCCTCCCGTCCATCGATGCACTGGAGCAAACCGGAATCTCCGATCGCGCGAAATCTGTCGAGGGACTGCGCAGCGAAATGACCACCGCGCCGAGTTGGTCCACGGTGCCCGAGGCCGATCAGGGCGAAATTCTGCGGGGACTCGACGCCGCAGGTGCGGGGCAATGCTGAGCCGCTGAGTGGTCGCCGCCCCTCTACCGCCGCAAACGCGCGCGCGTTTGCTAGGTGCGCGCGAAATAGACCCCGAATCGGTGGCGAATCTGAACGCATCTGACGAATGCGCGCGCGTTTGCCGCGTAACACCCGCCCGGTGATCCCGTCCGGGCCCTGGGGGTTCGATGCCCGGGCCCTGGTGATCCCGCAAACGCGCGCGCGTTTGCCAGGTGCGCGCGAAATAGACCCCGAATCGGTGGCGAATCTGAACGCATCTGACGAATGCGCGCGCGTTTGCCGCGCAACACCCAGCCCACCACCTGACCCCGCGCACAAAAAACTCCCCACCTGCGTGAACAGATGGGGAGCTTTGGCGGTGGCGGAGGGATTTGAACCCTCGGAGGGGGTGAACCCTCACACGCTTTCGAGGCGTGCTCCTTAGGCCGCTCGGACACGCCACCGCAGAAGACTGTACCGGAATGAGCGCCTGAGGCTAAATCGCCTGCTCAGAGCACAAAACCTACTTGCCGGTGAGCTTGTCCTTGATGTTCGAGGCGGCGTCCTTGACCTTCTCGGCACCGTCTTTGAATGCGGCGGAGGTCTGATCGCCCTTGCCCTCTGCTTCGAGGTCTTTGTTTCCGGTTGCCGAACCTGCGGCTTCTTTTGCCTTGCCGCCGAGGTCTTCGGTCTTGTTCGAGATCTTGTCGTCGAGTCCCATGAATGTCTCCTTCGCAAGTTCGGAGCGCAGCGTTGCGCTCTGCCCTCCACAGTCCCCGCAAAAGTACTTCGGGGCCAGTGAGTGACGAGATCGTTATCTCTGGCGAGCGAAGAACTCCGTCAGCACCTCGGCGCATTCGGCTTCCAACACTCCGCCGCGCACCTGTGGGCGGTGGGTGAGTCGACGGTCTCGGACGACGTCCCACAGTGAGCCGACGGCCCCGGTTTTCGGTTCCCAGGCTCCGAACACGACAGCTCCGACGCGGGCCGCTACCAGGGCCCCGGCGCACATGGTGCAGGGTTCCAAAGTGACTGCCAAAGTGCAGTTTTCGAGTCGCCAGCCGTCTCCGTGGACGGCGGCTGCTCGACGTAATGCGAGAACTTCCGCGTGCGCAGTGGGGTCGCCCGACGCCTCCCGCGCATTACAGGCCCGCGCGATCTCACGTCCCGAGGCGTCGTATACGACGGCTCCGACGGGGACGTCGGCGTCCGATGCCTCGGCTGCGGCCGACAGCGCTGCGCGGATCATGTCCGCGTCGGGCAGCGGCATCGGTTACCGCCGCAGCTTGTTCACCGCTGCGGCGAATTCGTCCTCGAAGCCCAGGCGCTCGGCGATGGATTGCAGTTGTTCGTCCGGGTAGTCGTCGGTCTCGGCGACGATGATGCCCAGCACGGCCTCGGGCAGGCCCAGGTCGGCGAGGAGAGCGAGGTCGCCTTCCTCGTAGGGTTCGATGTCGTCGAGTTCGTCGGGGTCGACGTCGGGGATCTCGATGTTGAGTGCGTCGAGGACGTCGGCGGCGATTTCGTAGTCGACGGCGGCGACCGCGTCGGACAGCAGCAGGCGGGTGCCGTTGGGTGCGGGACGCAGGATGACGAAGAATTCCTCGTCCACGTCGAGCAGTCCGAACACCGCTCCCGAGCTGCGCAGTTCACGCAATTCGGTTTCTGCTGCCGACAGGCTGGTCAGTGCGTCGTCGGACAGTGGCGTCACGGTCCACTTGCCGTCCTCTCGGACAACTGCAACGCCGAATCCTTCGAGGTCGTCGTACTCCGATGCGGAGGCACGGTTGTTGTTCGCGCGCTGTGCGGCCATGTGCGCAACGGTAGTCCGGTAGGTGCCGGTATTCGAAGTCCACCTCCCCTGGAGGTCACCTACCTGTGCCAATCTGATCGGGTGACTTCTTCTTCGGTGTGCGTTCTGGGTCTGGGACTGATCGGTGGGTCGATTCTGCGGGCGGCGCACGACGCCGGTGGCCGGGTGTGGGGCTGGAATCGATCGGCCGACGCGATCTCCGGGGCGGTAGCCGATGGCTATGACGTCGCCACCGATCTGACAGCCGCTTTGACCAGGGCTGCAGATGAGGATGCGCTGATCGTCATCGCCGTTCCGATGCCTGCCGTCGACTCCGTTCTGCAGGCCATCGCCGAGCACGCACCCACCGCCCCGATCACCGACGTGGTGAGCGTCAAGGCCGAGGTTGCCGCGGCCGTCGCTGCTCGCGGACTACAGGCACGCTATGTCGGCGGCCATCCGATGGCGGGTACCAACCACTCGGGCTGGTCGGCGACGGACCCGGCACTGTTCACCGATGCGGTCTGGGTGGTGTCCACGGACCCCGGGGTCGACGCGCACGTGTGGATGCGGGTGGCCCAGCTGGCCCTGGACTGCGGTTCGGTGGTCGTTCCGGCCGGAAGCGTCGAGCACGACAGTGCCGTCGCCCGAATTTCGCACCTACCGCATCTGCTGGCCGAGGCGTTGGCGATCGTCGGGGCCGCGGGAGGGCCGTTGGCGCTCGGGCTCGCCGCGGGGTCGTTTCGCGACGGCACCCGGGTGGCGTCCTCGGCCCCCAATCTCGTCCGTGCGATGACCGAGGGCAACGCGACCGCGCTACGAACCGCGCTCGACGAGGCGCTGCAGGCGCTCGGCACAGCGCGCGAAAGGTTGGACGAGAACTCGACCGAAACGCTGGTCGACGCCGGACACGCAGCGCGACTGCAGTACGAGCAGCATCGGCGATTCGACATCACGGACGTCACCCCGGGTGAGCCGGGGTGGCGAGAGAAACTGCAGGACGCGGGGCGACGCGGCGGCGTCGTGCGTCAGATCCGTTCGGCGAGTCCCGGGTAGTCGACGACGAAGCCGTCGGCGTCGACCGTCACCGACGATGTCGAGACCGGCGAGATGACGTGGATGCCGTGCGCGCCGCTGCTGTAGGTCAGGGTCGCTTCCTGGATGCTCAGATCGAGGAGATTGACGTAGACCGTCGGCACCTCGAGGTCCTGGACCTGGGTGTGCAGACCGAATCGTCGGATCGGCAGGGTGTTGAAGAACGGGCTGAGCACCATGTCGACATCGAGGGCACCGCTGTAGGTCGAGCGCTGGTGATTGGCGGAGTTCTCCACCATCCAGTAGCCCTCGTCGTCGCGGCTCACCGAGGCCTGCCGGTCACCCGACGCGAGCGAGGTGCGCACCGAGAGCCTCTTGGTGACGCCGTATTCGTCGGTCACCAGGTCGTACGACGCACTGAACGCGGGATGATCACTGCAGGCGGCACCGATGATGCGTCCGGCAGCTTTGATGCGGTTGCCGGAAAGCTGGACCCGCACGGACTCCATGCGGGGAACGTCGTGCGCTCGCCACGTCAGGATCGAGGGCCAGGATTTCGCGTCGGTGGTGGCGGTTGCGGGAACGGAGACGTGCTCTGCACCCGATGCTTGAGTGATCACGGGTCCTACGGTATGCGACAGGGCCCCCTGTAGAACAAGCGGACGCAACTTTTCTTTGCACCGACCCCGCCATCGTTGCTGCGCTCGACCTCGGCCGACCCCCGCCGACGTCGGCTTCCGGACTCCAACCGTGTGCGACGCCTTACAGCGGCCGGGCCCTGTCGATTTCGCTCACGATTACTAAGGTGATGGCCGTGACGACAGGGAACCCAGGCGGCGGCCAGTTCGATTTCGCGCATTCCGAGCAGGCCGCGAAGAGCCGACAGGACAAGGCCACCGCTCTGGCGCGCTACGTCTGGGAGCGCGGCATCAGCGGCGCAGAACTGCTCGATCTCACCGATGCCACCCGTCGAAAACTGGCCCGCGCAGCCGACCTGCATCCACCGAGCACGATGGAGACGTGGACCATCGTGGCCGAGTTGCTCGACCGCAAATCCGCATGGGCGGCCGAACACCCGGGCCACGACGGGGCGACGCCCCAGCATGCCGACGAGAAGATCATGTGGGTCAAGCCGCCGATCACTCCCTGGACCTAGACGAGCGAGTCCTCCCACGCCTCGTGCAGGTGCGCGAAGCGGCCCTCTCCCGCGATGAGATCCGCCGGGGTTCCGTCCTCGACGATGTTCCCGTCCGCCATGACGAGGACGCGGTCAGCGATGGCCACGGTCGACAAGCGGTGCGCGATGATCAACGCCGTCCGGCCCTGCAGGATCGTTTCGAGTGCCCGCTGCACCAACCGCTCGCTCGGGATGTCGAGACTCGACGTCGCCTCGTCGAGCACGATCACCGACGGCGCAGCGAGGAACACCCTCGCGAAGGCCACCAATTGCCTTTGGCCCGAGGACAATCGGCCTCCACGCTTACGCACGTCGGTATCGATCCCTTCCGGGAGCGACGCGATGAACTCGGTCAGTCCTACGGCCTCGGCGGCGGCACGCACCTCGGCGTCCGTCGCGTCGGGTCGTCCGAGGCGGATGTTGTCGGCCACCGAGCCGGAGAACAGGAACGATTCCTGTGTCACCATGACGACGTTGCGGCGCAGGTCCTCGTCGGAGATGTCGCGCATGTCGATGCCGTCGAGTCGCACGGCCCCGGCGGTCGGATCGTAGAAGCGCGCCAACAACTTTGCAAGCGTCGACTTTCCGGCTCCGGTCGCGCCAACCATGGCAACCACCTGTCCCGCCGGCACCTGCAGCGAGAACTCCGGCAGCACGACGCGCTCGGTGCCGTAGGAGAAGTGCACGTCGTCGAACGTGATGTCTCCCTTCACCGTTCCGATCGACAACGGGTTCTTCGGGGCAACCACCGACGGCTCTTCCTCGAGTACGCCGGAGATCTTCTCCAGCGCAGCCGCGGCCGACTGGTAGGCATTGAACACCATCGCCAGCTCGTCGAGTGGGCCGTAGAACCGGCGAAGGTACAGCACGTACGCGGCGAGCATGCCGACGTCCATGTGGCCGTTGATCACTCGCCAGCTACCGAATACCAGGATGATCGCCAGAGTGACGTTGCCGATCCACCGAACGATTCCGGTGTAGCTCGCCATGCCGCGCAGGGCCGCGGTGGTGGCGTCTCGGTACTCCGAGTCCTCGGTCTCGAGGATCGCGTCGTTGCGACCCTCACGCCGAAAGACCTGTACGGCACGGATTCCGCCCATCGACTCCACGAAATGGACCACCACGCGGGCGATCGCCACCCGGGTCCGACGGTATCCCTGGCGTTGGCGTCGCTGTGACCACCGGGTGACGAGCACCAGCGGTACGAAGCCGGCGAGCACGATCATCGCCATCGGAACATCGAGATACACGAGGATGACGGCAATCGAGACCATCGACAGGATGGCCGTCAAGGCATCGTTGAGCGCACTTTCGAGCAGTGTCTGCAACGACTCCACGTCACTGGTCAACCGCGAGATCAATCGCCCCGACGTGTATTTCTCGTGGAACGACAGACTGAGTTTCTGAGCGTGGTCGAACACGCGTCCACGCAGGTCGTAGAGAATGTTCTGACTGAGTCGGCCCGAAACGGTGAGAAACGCGTAGGTGGTGAACATTCCGAGCAGGCCGAAGCCGGTGTATCCGCCCACGGCCCACAACAGCGGACCCCAATCACCCTGTCCGGCAGCACCGACGCCGTTGTCGAGGGCGTAGGCGACGAACAGCGGGCCGGCCACATAGGTGATGTTGTCGATCAGGATGATGACGAAAGACAGCAGGGCCTGCTTCTTGTACGGGCGCACCAGCGAGGCGAGCAACCGCCGAGAACGCCCGGCCAACACCAGGTTTCCGGTGGCGTCGACCTCCGAGTCCTCGCCGCCCACTCCCCGCCAATCTGCGGTTGCGGTCTGCTCAGCCATGGATCGACCCCATCACGTCGCGGTACCGCGGCGACGACGCCAGCAGTCCCTCGTGCGTTCCCTGCTCCACAATTCTTCCGTTCTCCAGATACAGCACCCGGTCGGCCAACGCTGCAGTCGACGGCCGGTGTGCCACCAGCAACGTCGTCGAATGCGCCAGCACGCGCCGTAATTCCTTCTGCACCTTCGCTTCGGTGTCCACGTCGAGTGCCGAGAGCGGGTCGTCGAGCACCAGCACCCGGGGCTTGCCCAGCACTGCACGGGCCAGTGCGAGTCGCTGCCGCTGCCCGCCGGACAAGCTCATGCCCTGCTCACCGATTCGCGTGGCCAGGCCCCACGGCAGCCGGTCGACGAATTCCGTTGCGTGGGCAATTTCCAGCGCCTCGGTGATCTCGGCATCGGACGCACCAGGAGAGCCGAGCGCGATGTTCTCCCGCGCACTGGCCGAGAACAGCACCGGATCCTCGAACGCCACCGACACGATCGAGCGCAGATCGGCCAGGCGCATCGACGCCACATCGATACCGTCGATCGAAATGGTGCCCTCGGTGGCATCGAACAAACGAGGAACGAGGTTGGTCAGTGCCGTCTTTCCGCTGCCGGTGTTGCCGACGAGCGCGACGGTCTCCCCCGGCTCGACGATGAAGCTGACATCGGTGAGCAGCGGCGAGGACGCGTCGGGAAAGGTGAATCCGACGCGGTCGAACTGCACTCGGCCACGGACCTTATCGGGCAATTCGACGGGGTCGTCCGGATCCGTCACGGTTTCCGGGGTGTCGATGATCTCCCAGTACCGATCCGCCGCGGTCCGCGCGTTGTTCAACTCCGCCAGCAGGTAACCGAAGGATTCGATCGGCCACAGCAGGAACGTGACGATGGCGATGGCAGCGACGAGCGTGCCGACCGTCATCGTGCCCTGCACGATCGAGTAGGTTCCCACGGCCAGAATCGCGCCGATGGTGACTGGCTGCAGTCCAACGATCACCGCCCAGATGATCGCGAGATAGCGCACCTTCTTCAGCTCGGTGCCGCGAAGAGTGTAGGCCTGACGCAGAAACTGCTTGCCCAAGTGCGCACTTCGACCGAACGCCTTCAGAACACGGATGCCCTGGATGGACTCCTCGACCGTCGTCGTCACATCACCCGCTTGGTCCTGAGCGTCACGCGCGACGACGCGGTACAGCGTCTCGAACCTGGTGCAGGCGATCACCAACGGAACCGATGTCACCAGCATGATCAGACCCAATTGCCATGCCTGAACGAGCAATACGCCGATACCCACGACGAGCGTGACGGCGTTGATGATGATGAACGGGCCGATGAACGCCATGAACCGGCGTAGCGACCCGAGATCGGCGATGGCACGGGAGAGCAGCTGACCCGATTCCCAACTCTCGTGCGCCGCGACCGACAGCCGTTGTAGCTTGTCGAATACTGTTGCCCGAGCACTGATTTCGAACTGGCTCGACGGGCGGGACACCAGGTATCGACGCACCCAGATGCCGGCGGCATCAATGGTGCCGAGCAGCAGGATCAGCGCCGCGGGCCACCACACCGCGGAAAAGTTGCGGTCGGCGATGGGCCCGTCGATGACGCGCTGCATCACCAGCGGAATGACCAGGCCGGTCATGGTCGCGACGAGCGAGACCACGATGGAGCCGATGTAGAACCACTTGTACGGGGCCAGGAACGGCGCGAAACGCTGCAGCGACGTCGGCGTACGCGCAGCATTCGGGTTCGACTCAACGACGGTTGGGGCTTCGGGGTCGAGCACACCCGTGGACACGTGTTGTTCTCCTTATTGCGGTGCCCGAATGATTTCATTGCTCAGGCTCAGTTTCCAACCGATTTTCGGCGGCGTGCATTCCAGTGTGAAACCTCGAGCGCGGTCGAGGTCAAGTTCGACCGACCTCAGCGTCCACAATCGGCGTCGTCGCACGGCATCCCGCTTCCGAAGACGAATTGTGGACGCTCAGCGCACCGGCTCTCGAGTAACGTGAACCCGTCGGGCGAGAGAAGGGCATACGTGAGCACACGGTCGATGGTCGGGTTGTTCGCCGGAATCGGCGGGCTCGAGCTGGGGTTGGCCGAGGCAGGGTGGACGACGCAGCTGTTGTGCGAGATCGATCCGGGTGCCGGCGCGGTGCTGTCGGCGCGCATGCCGAACGTGCCACTGCACACCGACGTCACCACTCTGCGCAGCCTGCCCACCGGCACCGAGCTCGTGGCCGCCGGCTTCCCCTGCCAGGACCTCTCCCAGGCCGGACGGACGGCAGGCATCACCGGGGCTCGCTCGGGGCTGGTCGACGAGGTGTTCCGGCTGGTCTCACGTCGCCGCGGCCCGCGGTGGCTGTTGATGGAGAACGTGCCGTTCATGTTGCAACTCGGACGTGGTGCAGCGATGCGACACATCACCGACGCGCTCGAGGACCTCGGCTACATGTGGGCCTACCGCGTCGTCGACGCCCGTGCGTTCGGGTTGCCGCAGCGTCGACAGCGCGTGGTGATGCTGGCCTCGCGCACCGACGATCCGCGTGAGGTGCTGTTCTCGCAGGATGCCGGGCTGTTGCCCGACGGCGATCCGAGTACTCAGCCCTGCGGCTTCTACTGGACCGAGGGCACCCGCGGACTGGGCTGGGCCGTCAACGCCGTCCCCACCCTCAAGGGCGGTTCGTCCCTCGGCATCGCCAGTCCGCCGGCCGTGCGGTTGCCGTCCGGGGAGATCGTCACGCCCGGCATCATCGGGGCCGAGCGGCTGCAGGGGTTCGATCCGGACTGGACGCTGCCCGCGGTGGAGCGCGCCGGGGTGCGTACCGGGCATCGCTGGAAGCTCGTCGGTAATGCCGTCAGTGTGCGGATGGCGTCGTGGGTGGCCGGTGCACTCGACGACCCGAAGCCTTACGACGTCGCAGGCGACACCGCATTGCTGCCCGGTCAGGCCTGGCCGACGGCCGCGTGGGGCCGAGACCGCGCGAGCTTCAAGGTGACCGTCTCGACCATGCCGGTGCACGAACCGCCCGAGGACTTGATCGACTTTCTGGACGACTCCGCCCTGCTGTCGGCGCGAGCCACGGCCGGGTTCCTCAAGCGCGCGCGAGCCGGCAACCTCCGCTTCGCCGACGGCTTTCTCGACGACCTCGACGCCCACCTCGAGCGCATGGGTGGGTACGCGGAACGGGTGTCGGTGTGAGCGCGAAACGCCCTGTCACCGACGCAAAAACCAGTGCACGGCTCAGCAAGCAACGCCGCCGCGACACCAAGCCGGAAGTGGCGCTGCGTCGAGAGTTGCACCGACGAGGACTGCGCTACTTCGTCGACCGCGCTCCGCTGAAGGGCATGCGGCGTCGAGCAGATCTGGTGTTTCCCCGACGCAAAGTGGCGGTCTACGTCGACGGCTGCTTCTGGCACAGTTGCCCCATTCACGCGACGAAACCCCGCAACAACGCCCAGTGGTGGGCCGACAAGCTGGCTGCCAACGTGGCCCGCGATCGCGACACCGACACCCGCCTGATCGAGGAAGGCTGGCGCGTCGTGCGGATCTGGGAACACGAGGACCCGGTCGTCGCCGCCCAACGCGTCGTCGACGATCTTGCTGCAGATCCGATAGTGACCAACTGAAACCCACAGCACTCCCCGCGCGTCCAACCTGATGATCGGTCGATTCGAGTCGGGGGATGAGGACAGTGCGTAAAAGTTGGGTGCTTGCGGCGATGGCAGCGGCGATGTCGGTATCGACCAGTGGATGCGCGGTGGTGTTGCTCGGCAGCGCGTTCCCCGCCGGCAGTGCGTCGCCGGCGGGACAGAACCGGTACGGATTCGAGATGTCGGAGGCAGACCGCTATCTGGCCGACTCGGCGGCCTTCGTCCGCAGCCTGGATCCCTGCGGCTTCCTCACCGAGGACGACCTCTCCGCCCTCGGCACCGTGGTGCAGCTCCGACCGGACGGCGAACTGAGTAGCTGCTCGGCAGAAGTCGACCCTGGGCGATCGGACGCCACGGACTCCGTGTCGATCAAGTTGAACGGATATCAGCCGACGCCGGCCGACCCGAACTTCGAGCAAGTCACGATCGGTGACGAACAGGTGTACCTCGACGACGCCTCCCGAGGGACGTGTCGCGTCAGCTTCCCGCTTCGCGACGAGTTCGACGGTGCCACCTCCGGGCCCATGGACGATGTCCTCACCGAATCCGGTCGTAGTTTCGCCACGATCGACGTCTATCGCGCTAACGGAGACGCCTGTAGTGCAGCGAAATCCGTCACCGAAACCGCACTCGGCCTCGTGAGCGATCCACCACTACGTGCCGATTCCAGGTACAACCTGCCGTTGGCCACGAAGGATCCGTGCAGCGTTCTCGAGCATCTGCCCGAGACCTGGACGGTCGACCGGTGGAACCCTGCCGCGGATCCGTACGGCTGCCACTTCGAGGCGTCGTCGGCGACATTCGAGGACAACCTTGTACTGCTCGACGTCGCGCTCACCTACGACGACAGCGACTTGCGTTCGACAGATCGCGAGAAGATCCGGCAGGGCGGTTACACCGTCGAGACTCGCGACTCGGATTCGGTGTGCTCGGCCGACATCGTGTTGGGCAATCCCGTTCTCGGCCTGCCCGGTAACGACGACTCGGCCGCGCATTACGCCCGCACGGTTCCCGAGCTGTCCGTCATGGCGGACGACTGCGACTCCGCCGTCGCGCTGGCGGTGGCAGCTGCCGACGAGCTCACTGGTTAGCCTTGGTCGGTGCGCTCGAAAACCGAAGGTGTGGATATCCGCCGAGTAGTCGCGGTGGTGTTTCTGATCCTCGCCGGGTTGCTGTACTCCGCGTGGGTGGCCGAATTCTTCCTCGATACCGGGCTCGACCCGGCCCGATCCTTCCTCAGCGAACTCGATGCCCGCGATCAGCCGTACCGCGAATTCTTCTCCACCGCAGACGTGGTCACGGGTACGCTGATGATCCTCGCCGCCGTGCTCGGTTTCCTCGTCAGCCCTCGCCGACGGCTCGTCGTCACCGGCTGGGTGGCGTCGGGCATCTTCGGTATCGCCACCATCGCCGACGCGAAACTGCCCCTCGAGTGTGTGGCCGCCGACGATCCCAGCTGCCCGATCGAGCCCAGCGGATTGTTCCCACAGCTTCATCATCTTCATGCTCTGACGAGCACCATCGCGGTATTCGCGATCTTCACGGTCATGATCGCGTTCACGCTCGCCGCATTCCGCTATCGGGCCTATCCCCTGCTTCGGACGCTCGGTGTCGCGGTGCTGGCCATCACGGCCCTGGCCACGGCGTGGCTGATGATCGCCGACAACCTCCCCGGCGGTCACGGTCTCGGCATCGCCCAGCGGGTTCAGGTCGGCGGGATGTCGGCGTACCTGGTGGTGCTGGGGTGTGCGCTTAGACTCGGCGCATGTCTTTCACCGCGACCGAACTGAACGGTTCCAAGGCAGAGCAGTACGAGCAGCTCACCGAGCAGGCCCGCGGCCTGGTGTTCGAGGAATCGAACCTCATCGCCAACGCCGCCAATCTCTCTGCACTGGTCTATCACGCTCTGCCCGAGGTCAATTGGGTCGGCTTCTACCTGTTCGACGGCACCGAACTGGTGGTCGGTCCGTTCCAGGGGCAGCCTGCCTGTGTTCGCATCGCGCTGAGCAAAGGGGTCTGCGGCGCAGCCGCCACCACCCGCGAGACACAGCGAGTGGCCGACGTTCATGCCTTTCCCGGCCACATCGCGTGCGATGCGAACACTCGCTCCGAGGTCGTCGTTCCGCTGTACCAGGGCGAGACGCTGATCGGTGTGTTCGATCTGGACAGCCCGATACCCGATCGCTTCGACGCCGACGATCAGGCCGGCCTCGAAGCGATCGCGGCGGTGTTCCTCAGCTCGCTCAGCTAGAGGAGCTCGCTGCCTCGAAGAACCAGGCCATGACCAACGCACCGGGGTCGACGACGCCTCGCGCCGCCTCACCGACATAGCTGGCGCGGCCGCGGTTGGCGGTGATGTCCTTGGTCGATTCGGCTCCGGTCTTCGCGGCGTCGGCGGCATCCTGCAGGGTGCCGCCGTCTTGCTCGAGCGCGTCGACAGCCGGGGCAATGGCGTCGATCATTGTCTTGTCGCCCACGCGGGCGCCACCGAGTTCGGTGATGCTGTCCAGTCCGGCACGCGCGGCCTCTGCGACAGCCGCCGCAGATGGCTCGGTGTCGAGCATCGTTCGGTAGAACTGCCGGAACCAGATGCCGAACAGTGCGCCGGACGTACCGCCTGCGTGGCCGAGATAGGCCTCGCTCACGGCTTCGAATACCGTTGCTGCCGAGTAGCTTTCCTTGATCGCGTCGAGGTCGAGTTGTTCCAGAGCGGCCACCATGTTGGTACCGAAGTCGCCGTCGCCCGCCTTGCGATCCAACTCGGTCAGAGCGGGCTCCTCGTCGAGTACCCGCTGAGCCCACGACCCGATCCACTCCGAGACGAATGCCGACTTCTCTCCGGTGTCTGATGGCGAGAACGTCGGCCCGAATGCGCCGCGCTCGGCCACCGGTTTCGCGCCCTGGCTCTGCGCGTTGGGCCAACCGGGCGCATCGGTGGGGGCGTCCCAGAGTTCGAGCATCTCGTCGTCGGCGCGCACCAGAGTGATGGACGCTCCGCCCATGTTGAGCGCGGTGACAAAACTTCCGACGAGTGAGCGGGTTATCTCGATACCCTTGCCCGCGAGGTACTCCGAGAGTTCCCCGAACAGCAGATGCAGTTCGAGCGGGTGCGTTGCGCCGAGACCGTTGACGATGGCGATCACCGATTCGCCCGAGTTCAATCCGAGCGAGCTCACGATGGGCTCGGTCAGCTTCTCGACGACCTCCTGAGCAGGCAGCCGGGGCACCCGGTCGGTACCGCGCTCGCCGTGGATGCCGATGCCGAGTTCGATTTCCTCCTTGGGCAATTCGAACGACGGGCCGTCGGCACCCGGTAGCGTCGGCGGGTTCAATGCGACCGCCATACTGCGTGCGTTTTCCGCTGTTCGACGCCCCAGCGCGACCACTGCCTGCAGGCTGTCACCGCGTTCTGCCGCTGCGCCGCAGACCTTTTCGACGACTATGGTCGCGGCCGTGCCACGACGACCCGGGCCGTCCTCGCTCTCGCTGGCCACATCGTCGTCGACGAGAACGACATCGGCCGCAATACCGTCTTCCTGCAACAACTCTCGGGCGATCTTGAAGTTCATCACGTCGCCGGTGTAGTTCTTCACGATGTGCACCACTCCGCCGCCGGAGTCCACGGCCTTGGATGCCTCGTGTACTTGGAGGGCGTTCGGTGACGTGAACACCAGGCCGGGGCACGCGCCGGTGAGCATGCCGCGACCGATGAATCCGGCGTGCATCGGCTCGTGACCCGATCCGCCACCGGACAGCAGCGCGACTTGACCGTCGGAGATGCGATAACGACGGGTGAGGAATCCGGGATCGGCGTGCCAGGTGACGTCGTCGGTGGCAGCCACGAAGCCGCGAAGGGCATCGGCGACGAATGTTCGAGGAGAATTGGAGAACATTCCTTCACACTAAGCCTCTATTGTCGGCTTCGATGAGCTGCCGTGCCGCCGCGCGTCTACAGTCGCGAAGATGACTACCGAGACCTGGGCTTTCGACGCATCGAACGGCGGGCAGTTGGCTGTTCGGACGGATGTCACCGGTAAGGCATCCAAGATGGGGCATCGACTCACGATTGCGGTGACCTCCTGGACCGCGACAGTCGAGTGGTCCGGGGACGCCCCCACGGCGGTGTCGCTGATCGCCGAGGTCGGTTCACTCGAGGTGACCCTCGGCGAGGGCGGGCTGACACCGCTGATCGGACCGGAGAAGATCGTGGCAAAGGCCAACGCACTCAAGACCTTCGACGCCGAACGGTACCCGACTATTCGTTTCCGTTCGGAGGAGATCACTCCCGTCGCCTCTGGATTTCGGTTGGCCGGAACAGTCGAGATACACGGTGTCTCGAAGGAGATCATCGTGGACGTGAACGTCACCGACTCCGGCGACCGATGGCAGATCGGTTCCGAAACTACTGTGCGTCAAACGGATTACAAGATCACACCGTATTCGCAGATGTTCGGAGCCATGAAGGTGGCCGACGAAGTGACCGTGACGTTCGACGCCGAGTATCGCAAGCCCTGAGCCTTTCCAATTCACCTGCAATGGTGGACACTACGGCGGTGAACCGAAATCGATGGACGATCGGATCGTGCGCATCGGCCCTGGTGTTGGCCGTGGCCCTGACCGCGGGCTGCAGCAGTCCGGCGAGCACGTCCCCGGACGGACCTCCCGGAGTGAACGTCAACGGAGTGGGCGAAGTCCAGGGCGCACCGGACACGTTGACGACCCAGATCGGCGTTCAGGCCACCGCCGAGGACGTCACCACCGCCATCGAACAGGCCAACGCTGCGGTAACCGAGGTGACCGACGCAGTGATTGCCGCCGGCGTCGCGCGCGAGGACATTCAGACCCAGCAGGTGTCGATCGATCCGCAGTACTCCGGCGCACTGCCGGGCGGCACCTCGGCCATCTCCGGATACCAGGCCACCAACACCTTGCAGGTCACGGTGCGCGACCTGTCGAAGGCGTCTGCAGTCCTGGGCGACGCCACCTCCGCCGGTGGCAACGCGACCCGAATCTCCGGGGTCTCGTTCAAGATCGACGACGATTCCGAACTGATCACCGATGCCCGGTCCAGAGCATTCGCCGACGCCCGCGATCGCGCCGAGCAGTACGCGTCGCTCGCAGGCGGTGAACTCGGTGACGTTCTGTCGATCACCGAGTCGATCACCGGTCAGGAGCAGCCGACGAGCTTTCGCGACTCCCCTTCGTTCGACATGGCAGTGCCCATCGAACCGGGACAGCAGACCGTCAGCGTGTCCGTGTCGGTGAAGTGGGCGTTGAACTAGCGGAGCGAAGTGCAACGGATGCTCCATTCCGGGGTCGCAGACCGGGGATTCCCCGATCCGGGCCCCGGAGTGGAGCACGAGTTGCAGGTCGACTACGCGAGCGCGGGCGGCGGCGGGGGCGGCAGCCGGTAGTTCACCGGGGTCGCCGAGAAATCCAGGGGATTGCGGACGCCCTCGGCCGCTGCCCCGGGAACCGCGACGCGTGGTTCGAGCCCGAGTGATTCCGCGAACGCGAATGCCTCCTCGATCGAGTTGACCGGCCCGGCGGGAACGTGCCGCGCCATCAGCTCTCGATACCACTCGTCCGCGGTACGCGTCTGCAACGCCGAATTCAGGATATCGACCAGCTGATCTCGATGTTCGACGCGAGCAGAATTCGACGAGAAGCGTTGATCCGCAGCCACATCCGGAGTACCCAGCACGTCGACCAACGCCTGGAACTGCCGATCGTTGCCCACGGCCAGCGCGAGCGGTCGGTCGGCGGTCTCGAACACCTCGTACGGCACCAACGAAGGATGTTTGTTGCCCATGGGAACCGGCACCGTGCCCGCCCCGAGATATGCCGCCGACTGATTGCTGAGCGCGGACAGTACCGACGCCATCAGCGAGGTGTGCACCTGCTGCCCCTCACCGGTGTTCGATCGATGATGCAGCGCGGCAAGGATTCCGCTCAGCGCATGCAGACCGGTGACGATATCGACCATCGCCACACCCACCTTCGTCGGTGTCGAGGCGTCGGGTCCGGTGACGCTCATCAGCCCGCCGACGGCTTGAACCACCAGATCGTATCCAGGGAGAGCAGCGCCGCCGCCGGTTCCGAATCCGGTGATCGAGCAGTAGATCAGGCCGGGATTGTCCTGCGCCACAGCCGAGTAGCCGAGACCGAGCCGGTCCATCGTTCCGGCGCGGAAGTTCTCGATCACGATGTCTGCGCCCGCGACGATCTCACGGGCCTCGGCCACGCCGCTCTCGGACTGCAGGTCGATGCACCGCGACGTCTTGTTTCGATTGACGGAGTTGAAATATGTTGCGGTACCGGCAGAATCGTACGGCGGACCCCAAAATCGGGTGTCGTCGCCGCTGCCGGGCCGCTCGATCTTGATCA
This sequence comes from Rhodococcus sp. 1R11, assembly GCF_004563845.1. NCBI lineage: Bacteria > Bacillati > Actinomycetota > Actinomycetes > Mycobacteriales > Nocardiaceae > Rhodococcus > Rhodococcus sp. 1R11. The sequence goes on from NZ_SPNG01000005.1 coordinate 205,910, forward strand.
CGTCGGCGCCCATGTCACCGAGCATCATCGTCGCGTACGGCCCGGCGAGTACGCGAGAGAAGTCCGCGACCACGAGGCCTGCGAGTGGACCGGTGGCAGGTGTCATCGGTCCACTGTATTGCGCGGCCGGCTGCAGTTCAGTTCAGGTCCGGAACGAACGCTGCCAGGACGGCAACCATCGTGTCCACGATCTGCTCGATGGGTGGGCGAGGCGGAGCAGTGCGGGACCAGTCGGAGACGATCTCGGTGAGCGCACCGAGGAATGCCGTTGCGGCCAAGCGGTATCCACCCGGGGGAACGAAATCGGAACCGACCTCCGAGCGCAGGGTGTTCTCGAAGAATTCCACCCACTGCGCACGACGGCGCGTGCGATGCTGTTCGACGTCATCGCTGACACCCAGCATCTCGAGATAGGAGATGCGCGCCCGGCGTGGGTCACCTCCGATCGATCCGACCAGGGCCGTCATCGCTGCGACGACCAGAGAGCGGCGATCGCGGTCGACCTGCTCGTCGAGTGCGGCGACGACGGCGGCCAACGCGTCGTCTTGGATCAGGTCGTAGACGTCCACGAGCAGCGCCTCACGGTTGGCGAACTCACTGTAGAACTGACTGCGCGCGAGGCCTGCCGCGGCGCAGATATCCGCCACCGAGGTGGCGGCGTATCCGCGTCCCCCGATGACCTCGATACCCGCGTGCAAGAACCGAGCTCGACGATCGGCTCTCCGAACAGCGGAGGATCGTCCGGCGTAGATGCGGCCCTGATCATCGGCGACAGTCACCGAGGGAGTCTACAGGCGACGCACCGCTCGCAGCCCCGCTGATGGGTTCCATCACGACCCGATCGGCTTCCCGAACAATCCGGCGATTATCTCGCCGACGGCCGCGACGAACGTCGGGTGTGCACGTGTGTCGAGCACCATCGAGCCGACATCGTTCGTCCGGCAGCCCGGTTCCACCGGAACACCGGCAAATCGGTCGCGCATCCACAACACCGCACTCGGAAAAGCGATCAGTTCCAAGCTGATGTGCTCACTGAAATGATCGCGGGTGTAGGTGACGTCGGCTCCCGGGCGACTGCAGTACGACTCGACCATCGCGTTGACAGGTCCGATCGGCACCAGCCAGTCCGGATTGGAATGGTAGACGTAGAGCGGCATGTTCGGAGTGGTGCGGCCGAGCTGCATCGCAGACAGGGCTTTCTTCACCACCGGTTGCTGGATCGGGTCGCCATCGGTGTGCAGCAAGCCTTTGAGGTTGACGAACGGCAGCAGCGCCGACGAGTAGCCGACACAGAGATTGTCCTTGGCCGCGAACAACGCCCTACCGAACGGGTCGACGTGTTCGTCGATGAAGGCCGCCAATTCGGGATCCTCGCGACTGGCACCGATGATGCCGGCGGCGACGATGCCCGATCCCAGGGTGTTGTTCGCGTTGTCGACCAATGCCCCGAGCTCGGCCGGGGTGCCGCCCTCGGTGACTCCGACGATGTCGAGCTCGGGGGCGTAATTCCCGGCCAGTTCTGCTGCGTGTCCGGTGGCGATCGCGCCACCGGAGTAGCCGCTCATCCCCACCTTGGTGGCCGCCCCTGCCAACTGCATCGGTGCGAAGTTCTCGGCAGCACGGATGCCGTCGAGTGTGATCCGGCCTGCTACCGGCCCGGCTGCGAACGAGTTGTTCGGGCCTTGATGATCGGGTACCGACACCGCCCATCCTTGCGCCAACGCTGCCTGCACTTCGAGGAATTGAGCGCCCGATGTCACCGCGCCGGTCACCGGCCAGGGGATGGCACCCGCTCGCATCGCGTACGACGGAGCGCAGTACGCCGCGAGAGAATCCTCGGCCAACTGGATGGAGATCAACGGACGCGGTGCCGCAGGCACACCCCGCGGCTTGATGACCGTGGTCACGGCGGCGATCGGCTCGTCGCGCCCGTTGTTGGACCGGAACGACAACTGCCACGCGTCGACCTGCGTGGGAATGACGTTGAGAGTAGCCAGCTCGACGGGCCGTGCGGCGATGATCTGGCCCGGCGCGGCCGCTGCCACCACGTCGGCGGGAGGAAGGTAGAAGTCGGTGTCGAACTCGGGAATCTTCGGCCACGTGAGCGGCGGCAGAGGCGGCTGAACCTCCACACCGGCCGGACCACTGGGGTCGGGTGCAGCGGCAGCGGGGCTGACCGAAGCGGCAACGGCGGCGGCTACGGTCGCCACACCGATCGCTACCCGCAGCGTCCAAGATCGGGCAGAAGACACGGCTGTACTCCTTCGCGCCGGACAACGGGGTCCACAGGAGGCGCGCCCGGCGACATTTCGTACAGCGCATCCGACAATCTTGGACACCGATGTCCGAGATGGTGCTCAGAACTGTAGAGCGAAGTGGCGTGGATAACAATCCCCGAACCGAAAAAGATTCAGAACTGAATCGAGCCCAAGTGCACGGGGTAGTTCCCGTTCGTCACGCGACCGCGAAAGACCTCTTCGCCAAGCCGAACTGGAAGCCGGTGATGGCCGTGGTCACCGGAGCTTCCGGGTTCTCGGCGGCACCGAGGGTGACGAACAACGGCGTGAAATGTTCGACGGTGGGGTGCGCGTACGGCATTCCCGGTGCGGCACTACGGAAGTCCGCAAGAGTCCCGACGTCACCACGCGCCAACGCGTCGGCCGCCCAGAGGTCGAAGTCCTCGGACCACGTCGGCACAGTGTTGGTTGCGAAATTCTCCCGGGACAGGAACGGCAGTCCGTGGGTCATGAAGCCGGAACCGATGACCAACACACCTTCGGCCCGAAGTTCCTTCAGCGCAGCGCCTATCGCCATCAGCCGATCGGGGGCGTGCGTCGGCAGGCTCAATTGCAGAACCGGGACATCGGCGTAGGGATACATGACCTTCAGCGGCACCCAGGCACCGTGATCGAGTCCGCGCGCGGTGTGCCGATGCAGGTTCTCCGACGCCGGAATGGCCGCGGCAACGCGAGCGGCCAAGACCTCGGCGTCGGGTGTGCGGTATTCCATCGAAAAGTACCGCTGAGCGAAACCACCGAAGTCATAGACCAGCGGGGTCGCGGCCGCCGAGGCAGACAGGCTCAGCGGAGCCTCTTCCCAGTGCGCGCTGACGATGAGGATCGCCTTCGGCTTGGGCATCGACTGCGACCAGGTGAACAGCTGGTCCATCCAGAGTGCGTCGTCGAAGACCGGGGGCGCGCCATGGCTGATGTACAGCGCGGGCATCGGCCCGTCGTGTGGGGTCCACATCTGCTGCGACCGGCTCGCGGGTGCTGCGTCGGCGAGAAACGCATCGAATGCGGCACCCGCGACGGGCGGGTTCATCACAGAAGTCATGGCTGGTCCTTCGACGTACCTAAGTTGAATCTTCAACTTAGCACCCATTTAGCATTCCAGCCAGCATCGATACTCTCGGCTGTATGCCGGACGCCGTCTATCGCGCCCCGATGCCGAACGGCGTCGAGCGTGCCCTCACCTACGGACTCTGCGGAATGTCGGCAAACGACGAACGCTCGCTACGACGGGTCGAGCGTTTCGAGCAGGTCGCGGACGGATCTTTCGTCTGGACGCGAACCGAGCACGGCGAGTATTTCCTCGGCCGAATCTCCGGCCCACTGCGGGAAGATCACAGCGCCGACGCGGTGGCGTCGAACATGACCTTCGTGCGGGACTGCGCGTGGATCGGCGAGCCCGTTCCAGAACTCGAGGTACCCGCCGCGACGCTACGCACATTCGCCCGCGGAGGGCGAAACTTTCAGCAGACACACGACCCTCGGGTCGCCGCGGAGTCGGCTAGCGTGTGGCGAGCGCGAGGTCGCTGACCTGCGGATCGACCTGCACGACGGAGTAGCCCTGGATCTCGAACTTGTTCTCGCCCTCGGGCGGTCCGAGCACGGCGCGCACGATCAGTGTCGCGGCGGCAGCGACGAGTGCGATCACGATGACCACTGCTGCCACGATCAGCAGGGTGCGAGGGCCACCGAACAGGTTCTTCGAGCTCATGGGTCCATCATGGCCCACACCCGGATGGGCCGAGCCGCGCGGTGTGGACTTCGATCCAGGTATCGACCGGATCACTCGCGACTAGAGTTGCCCCTGATGCTCGCCCGTACATCGACGAGTCGAACAGCATTGAACGGGAGGATGCGTGGCTTACTACCGGCAGCTCGGATCGGTTCCGCCGAAGCGGCACACCCAGCACCGAACTCCCGACGGCAACCTCTACTACGAGGAGCTGATGGGCGAAGAGGGCTTCTCCTCGGACTCGTCTCTGCTGTACCACCGCCACATACCGTCGGCCATCGTCGATGCCACGGTCTGGGACCTCCCCGATCAATCGACGACGCCCAATCACCCGCTGAAGCCCCGACATCTGAAATTGCACGAGCTGTTCCCGGAATCCGTGGTGGCCGACACCGACGTGGTCACCGGACGACGCCTCGTCCTCGGTAACGCCGATGTCAGACTGTCCTACGTCGTCGCGTCGAAACCCTCACCGCTGTATCGCAATTCGATCGGCGACGAGATGATCTACGTCGAATCCGGCTCTGCCACCGTCGAAACGGTGTTCGGAGCACTGCAGGCACAGCAGGGTGACTACGTACTCATTCCGCGCGCCACGACGCACCGTTGGATTCCCGACGGTCCACTTCGCGGGTACGCCGTCGAGGCCAACAGCCACATCGCGCCACCGAAGCGGTTCCTGTCGAAGTACGGCCAGTTGCTCGAGAACGCTCCCTACTGCGAACGCGATCTGCACGGCCCCGCCGAGCCTCTGGTCGCCGACGGCGAAGACATCGAAGTACTTGTCAAACACCGTGGTTCGACGGGCATCGTCGGAACCCGCTACGTCTACCCGCAACACCCGTTCGACGTAGTGGGGTGGGATGGCTGCCTGTACCCGTACACGTTCAACATCTCCGACTACGAACCGATCACCGGCCGTGTGCATCAACCGCCGCCGGCACACCAGGCATTCGAAGGGTCCAATTTCGTGATCTGTAATTTCGTTCCGCGCAAGGTCGACTACCACCCGCTGGCAATTCCGGTGCCGTACTACCACTCCAACGTCGACTCGGACGAGATCATGTTCTACGTCGGCGGCGACTACGAGGCCCGCAAGGGTTCCGGAATCGGCCAGGGATCGATCTCGGTACATCCGGGCGGTCATGCTCACGGTCCGCAACCCGGTGCATACGAACGCAGTATCGGTGCCGAGTTCTTCGACGAACTGGCCGTCATGGTCGATACCTTCCGCCCGCTCGAACTCGGCGAAGGAGCGCTCGCGTGCGAGGACGCCGGGTATGCGTGGACGTGGGCAGGCCGGGGGCCGAACCGATGATCCCGAAGTTCTTCCATCGTTTGTGCGACGACGCCGCTGCCTTCCCTCCCGGCAATACACCACTCGATGTTGCTGCAGCACAACATCTCGAGTACCGGGCGAGTTCTTTCGCAGACCTCGTCGGCCCGTTGGTCGTTCCGATGGATCGGGTGCACGAACTCGTCCTGGGTGCACGGATGGAGGTGGCGTTGACTGCACCTGCGGGCCCGGGCAGCGTGGAGGCAGGCCTGCGTGCGGCCGACCGTACCGCCGGCGTGACGGTCGTTGCCGTCGAAGTGGCCGTACCCGAGGGCAACAGCATCGAGGCCTTGCGCAACATCACTCAGGACATCGACATCTATGTCGAAATTCCCCGAGACTCCCGACGTGACGACATCTTCGACGCAGTCGACGAGTTCGGGTATCGCGCCAAGTTCAGGACCGGCGGCGTCACGGCCGACGAGTACCCGGACGAGCGGGAGCTTGCCGCGTCCATCTACGAGGCGGCACAGCGCGAGGTCCATTTCAAGGCCACCGCGGACACGCATCAGGCGGCCCGTAACACCGATCCGCACACCGGTTTCGAGCACCACGGTTTCCTCAACGTGATCCTCGCCGCGCAGGCCGCGCACAGCGGCGCTCGCGTCGGTGAGCTCCAGAAGATCCTGGCGATCCGGGACGCCGACGTCCTCGCCGGTCTCGTCGCCGGGATCGAGGGTCAACGCGTCTTCGCCTCGTTCGGCACGTGCAGCATCCGCGAACCCCTCGACGATCTCGTCGGCCTGGGCCTCGTCCCGCCCCAGTGACGAAGGAGCGGCGTTCATGACGCACATCGACATTCCGGCCAACTCGGAATTCGGAGTCGACAACCTGCCCTACGGCGTCTTCAGCACTCCGGGTATGGACGCTCGTGTCGGAGTCCGCTATGGCGACAACGTAATCGATCTAGCCGTAGCTCTCGGCGATCCAGACTTTTCCTTACCGAGCCTCAATGCGTTCATGGCCCGCGGACGCAATCGGTGGGTAGAGGTGCGCTCGTCCGTCACAAACATGCTCGTCAGTGGCACGACCCCCGCGGAAGCAATCATGCCCGTTTCCGATGTCACGATGCATCTGCCGTTCGAGGTGGCCGACTACGTCGACTTCTACGCCTCCGAGCATCACGCGTCCAATATCGGCCGACTCTTCCGGCCCGATGCCGAACCGCTACTACCGAATTGGAAGCACCTGCCCGTCGCGTATCACGGACGGGCCGGAACGGTGGTCGTGTCCGGCACCGACATCACCCGGCCTCGTGGTCAACGTAAGGCACCCGACGAGCACTCGCCCACCTTCGGCCCGTCTCGGCGACTGGACATCGAAGCCGAGATGGGATTCGTCATCGGCGTTCCGGCGGATGGCCCCATCTCGCCGGATCAGTTCTCCGAGCATGTGTTCGGTGCCGTCATCGTCAACGACTGGTCGGCTCGCGACATCCAGGCCTGGGAGTACGTGCCACTCGGACCGAACCTCGGCAAGAGTTTCGCGACATCCATCTCACCCTGGGTTGTAACCCTGCTCGCACTCGAGCACGCGAGAGTATCGACGCCGGTTCAGAACCCCGAACCCCTCGCGTACCTCCGTGAATCTCGTTCCTGGGCTCTGGATGTCGACCTGACCGTCGCATGGAACGGCCATATCGTCTCCCGCCCGCCCTACAGCGCGATGTACTGGTCGCCAGCCCAGATGCTGGCTCACGAGACCAGCAATGGTGCAACAAGCCGAACCGGTGATCTGTTCGCGTCGGGCACCATCTCGGGACCCGAGAAGAATCAGCGCGGTGCTTTCATCGAATTGACGTGGGGCGGAGCAGAACCCGTAACCGTCGGCTCGGAGTCCAGAACGTTCCTCGAAGACGGCGACGAAGTTGTCATCGCCGCAAGTGCCCCGGGGCCGAACGGGTGTCGTATCGGCTTCGGCGAAGTCCGGGGTCGCATCGCGCCGGCCGGCGAGCTCACAGTTGAGTGAACAAATCGACTGACAGAAAGAACCCGGCGCCGTTGGAGGGGTCGGTGTCGGTACAGGTAATCCCATCCATCGCCGATGCACAGGTAACGGCAATGCCCTGGTCAAGCTGGAAAATCACCCGCTGCCCATACTGCAGCGTGTGCGGCGACTGGTAAGCCTCCCCCTGCGAGACGGTCGCACAGGGAAGTGTTCCGCCTTCCAGATACCCGAACAGATCCACCCTGCCCTGTTCTTGGCCGAGAAGAATCTTGCACAGGCTATCGGTGGTCACCGTATGCGGGCGACCACGCGTTTGGCAGGCCAGCGTCGAGCTGCTTGCACGACATTGGATTTGACCGCTCGGCGTGCCGAACGAGTATCCCGCCTCCTCTCCGAAGGCGGAGATCGGCAACGTGCCGACGTCGGGTTCCGTCGTCTGCTGATCCGCGGTCGGGTCGGCTGCACCGGTACCGGGCTCGGCTGGCGATGCGCTGGCTGGAGCCGATGAGGTGACAGCGACCGTGTTGGTGGAGGTCGCGGGGGCAGCTGTGGGCGAGTCCGTGGAGCAGCCCGCCACAGCAGCCGTGAGGGCAACTACACCGCACAGCGGAGCCAAGCGTCGGATACGTAGGAGCATTGAGTCCTCCAAGCTGTAGGGGCTTGTCGAAGCTGCCCGTGCACACCATGTCGTCGGGCCCTTCCCCTTCGTTACCGCCGTGTTCAGTCGCGCGATCGCCGGTAGGCAGGCGCCTTCGGCGCTCGCTCGGGCTCGGCGGTGTTCAGCAACGGCATCGCTCTGAACTCGACCAACTCCGAGAGTACGACCACACTGGTAGACCGCGCGATGGTCCGAGACTGGTTGAGCGCTATGAGAGTTCGCTGCAGGTCGTCGTGCGAGGCAGCGGCGACCCGGCACAGCACATCTCCGGCTCCGGTTGTCGCGAAAGCCTCCAACACCCCGGGTATCTGCTCCAGAACCGTGACCACATCGCCGAGAGCGCCTTGAGCAATTTCCAACGTGACGAATGCTTGAACACCGTAACCTGCTGCAGCCAAACCGATTCGAGGCTGATAGCCGGTAATGACTCCGATGTCTTCGAGGCGCTGCAACCGGGCCGACACCGTCGCGCGTGCCACACCGAGCGTTCGCGACAGCTCCAGCACGCCGATCCTCGAATTGTCGTGCAGCGCCGCCAGCATTGCGCGGTCCAATTCGTCCAAGCTGGATTCCACTCTGCGCCTCCTATTTTCTATACGAATCGTATAGCAATACCAGCAATTTCCTGTCTTATCTGTACAGCCAAGCTAGCCAAGTAGTGGTCGATTGACACCCCCGCACCGCACTGTTGGGCTGAGCGCACCAGTTCGCCCCACGCGTATCCAACGGGAGACTTCATGAGCCTCGACAACATTCTCAACGACGACGAAAGACTGGCCGACCTCGACGCCGATCAGCTCCGGCAGCTCGTCGGACTCGTCGAGTACGACGACAAGCGCGACCCCTTCCCGGTCAGTGGCTGGGACGCGATCGTATGGGTGGTCGGGAATGCGACCCAGACCGCGCATTTCTTCCAGTCCGCGTTCGGCATGGAGCTCGTTGCGTACTCGGGCCCGACCAGCGGCCAACGTGACCACCACGCCTACGTGCTCAAGTCCGGCGCAGTGCGTTTCGTCATCAAGGGAGCCGTCGACCCCGACAGCGAACTGGTGGCACACCACACGCGCCACGGCGACGGCGTCGTCGACATCTCACTCGCGGTGCCGGACGTGGACCGGTGCATCGAACATGCGCGAGCCCAGGGCGCGCGAGTACTGCAAGAGCCGACCGACATGTCCGACGAGCACGGGACGGTGCGCACTGCGACCATCGCGACCTACGGCGACACCCGGCACACCTTGGTCGACCGCTCCCGCTATACCGGTGCCTACCTGCCCGGTTATGTGCCGCGCACGTCCACGTTGCAGCGACCGGAAGGCGCTCCCAAGCGCATCTTCCAGGCTCTCGATCACGTGGTCGGCAATGTAGAGCTGGGCAAGATGGACGAGTGGGTCGACTTCTATCACCGCGTCATGGGCTTCACGAACATGGCCGAATTCGTCGGGGCCGATATCGCCACCGACTATTCGGCCTTGATGAGCAAGGTCGTCTCCAACGGCAATCATCGGGTGAAGTTCCCGCTGAACGAGCCGGCCATCGCCAAGAAGCGCTCACAGATCGACGAGTACCTCGATTTCTACCGCGGACCGGGCGCACAGCATCTGGCGCTCGCCACCAACGACATTCTGTCCTCGGTCGACGCACTCCGCGCCGCTGGCGTCGAATTTCTCGCCACTCCCGATTCGTACTACGAGGATCCAGCCCTGCGAGCCCGTATCGGTAACGTCCGAGTGCCGATCGAAGAGCTGCAGAAGCGCGGCATTCTCGTCGACCGAGACGAGGACGGCTACCTCCTGCAGATCTTCACCAAACCGCTGGTCGATCGCCCGACGGTGTTCTTCGAGATGATCGAACGCCACGGCTCGCTCGGGTTCGGCATCGGCAACTTCAAGGCACTGTTCGAGGCCATCGAGCGTGAGCAGGACGCTCGCGGCAACTTCTGACTCGTGATCTGTTCGACGCCGCCCACTGTCAGCGTTCGGTGGGCGGCGTCGAACGCCGCAGACCGCCTCGGTCCTCGTCGAAGGTCAGCTCCTACCTGACCACTTCGCCACCCTTGATGACCACATCGACATTGTTGAAAATGCGGAAATCGTCCACTGTATCTACATTCCGAATCGCGACCATGTCGGCAAATCGACCGGGCTCGACGATGCCGACATCACCGGATCCGAGCGCGTCGGCAGCATTTACGGTAGCGGACTGGAGTATTTCCATTCCGGTCATCCCTACATCTGAGAAATCCTTCATTTGTGCCGCGTTTTCTCCATGGGGGAAAATTATGGCATCCGTGCCGTACGCAATCGGCAGCCCTCGTTCGACGGCCTCACGGAGAGCGTCCATGGAGAGGTCGACTGCGTCGTGCACCTTCCGCCGTACTTCCTCTGGGAAACCGGACGAGGCTCCTTGATCATCGACCCAGTGAATGAGGTACGTGGTGGGCACATAGATCGTGCCGGCTTGTTTCATGGCATCGAAAATCTCGCTACCCGATATGTAAGATCCGTGATCGAGTGTTCGCACACCGGCCCGCACAGCACGAAGTGCTCCCTCTGTACCGTGGGCGTGTGCCGCCACAGACTTACCGTAGTGCCGCGCCTCTTCGACTGCCGCATGAATCTCCGCCTCACTGAATTCGGGGGCACCAGGTGTGGTACCGGCGGCGAAACCGGCCCCCGTAGCAATGACCTTGATGAAATCGGCTCCCCCGTGGATCAAAGTACGGACAGCTTTTCGGACCTCGTCGACGGAGTCTGCCACTCCGATCCGGAAATCCCGTGGCAGCGGAATGTCGAGGGCAAGATCGGTAATTTCTCCGCCGCCGGAAGACGACGTGACGTAGCCTCCGGCTGCGTGAATTCGTGGTCCGGGTACGACTCCCCCGTTGATTGCGTCGCGCAGATCGCAATCAAGGAATGCACGGAAAGTGCCCATGTCTCGCACACTCGTGAAACCGGCTTCGAGTGTTGTTTTCGCATTGCGGACCCCCTCGAACAGTGCCCATCCCGCGGACTTCGTCAAGTAGGGCATGTAGCTGCCATGGTCGAGGCTGCCGATGAGATGGGTGTGTAGATCGATCAAGCCCGGGCAGACAAGATATTCGCTCAGATCGACGAAATCGGTTTTTGATGTCTGGACTTCGTCCCATGGCTTCACATCGATGATGCGGTCCCCTTCGGTGACTATCGCTTGATCAGGCAAGACCTCACCGTGGCGAACGTCGGCAAGGTGCCCGGCTCTGAATATTGTTGTCATTAGGATGCTCCTTATTTAGCTTGTCGAGATTTCTGAAGTGGTGACATGGGAAGAGTTGCAATTTCTCGCGAGTTGAATCCTCGACGCGTTGCGCGCAGGTCTGAAGTGTCTATTTGCTTTCCAAGGCCATCGCTCGGCAGATCGGACGTCGCAAAATGACCAACAGGAGTGCTGCTCCCAGTCCGAGGGCCGCGTTCGCCCAGAAGAAACCGCTCACTGAATCTCCGGTATCAGCCGGGTAGTACTGCGCGACAACACCGGAGAGGGCGGCTGCTATCGAGAAGCTGAGGTAATGGACGGACAACAGTTGTGACTTGTAGGCGGGCGGCGCGAGCGCAGTCACGGTAGAGACACCTGACGGTGCCGCGACAAGATCGGCGGCGTAGAAGCAGAGCACTACGACCAGGACGACAAGTATCGGTGTGGTGTCTGTCGGGTTTATGGAGAACGCACCGAGCAAGCTGTATCCGACGCACATGATGAGCAGCGCGATCGCATACTTTCCGACCACCGAAGGCTGACGAGATCCCAGCCGTTTCCACAGTAATGACACCACGGGGAACAGTGCCAGCGTGAAGATGGGGCCGATCGCAATTGCCGTCGAGGGCGGGAGCTCCCACCCGAAGACCTGACGGTTCGTGTGGACGTCGGCGTGCACGGAGATCGAGGTGTAAAGCTGTAGAAAGAACATGACGACCAGGGTCGACGCGCCGAAAATCGGAAGGTATCCGATGACCCGCTTCTTGTCCGCTGTGGTCACCTTCTTCGACTTCAATATCGAGATCAGGTAACCGACTCCGACGGCCGATGCCAGCACTGCTACCACGCCTGCTGATTGCGAGACGTCCACCGCTCCTGATCCGATGAGTGCAACGGCCGCAGCTACGAGGGCAGTGACGATGAGGACAGCCCGCACGATGGTGCCTGTCGACGCCGGATTGCTGGCAAGAATTGCGTCGGGGGTGAGGGTTTGTGCCCGTCGTGTGGTCAGGTAGATGCCGAGTCCAACGGCCATTCCCACTGCGGCGGCTCCGAATCCGGCGTGGAATCCCCAGTTCTTTTGCAGGAACGCCGTGGTGGTGGCACCGAACAACGAGCCGAGGCTGATGCTGACGTAGTAGATGGTGAACCCGATTTCACGGCGTGGGTCCTTGGCCTCGTAGAGGGTGCCGATGATGGTGCCGGTCGACGTCTTGATCGCACCACTGCCGACCGCGACGAACGCCAGACCCACTACAAGGCCTGCGATTCCCGGCAGCAACGCCAGGCTGATGTGGCCCGCCAGAACGACTATCGCGCCGACCACCAGAGTTCTCTCGTTTCCGAGGACTCGGTCGGCGATCCAGCCACCTGCGATCGTCGAGAGATAGATGATGCCGCCGTAACCGCCGACAATTGCCGTTGCGGCGTTCTGCGGCATTCCCAGGCCGCCATTGTCCGCAGTGAAGTAGATGTAGTACACCAAGATGGTCAGCATCCCGAAATACGAGAATCGTTCCAACACCTCGAAGACGCCGATTGTGTACAGCGCTCGTGGGTGAACCGAGGCACGCTGACTCCACCTTCCGGTGGGCCGTGGTGACTGTTGGTCTGTGGCCGGCATGGACATTTCGTGCAACTCCTAGAGGATTCGAGAGTCCGTGAAGATCAGTGGGTGTTCACAACCGCGCGTTTCGGCGCGTACTACCGAGAAGATCGTTCAAGCGGGCGCTGCACATCAGCCATGGTCCCGCGGTATGACTTCGTGCCAGGCCATGTCGCGGACTACCGTCTGATCGCGCTTCGCAATCAATGTCATATCGACGATGAAATTCTCACTGTCACAGGCAATTTGAGTTCGAGTACTGACCGACGTCGACCAGAGTCGGCGTTGCAGAGTTTCCTCGACCGTCGTGATCGACGCGACTGACAGCGGATCGCCATCGGTGATGTGGTCTTCCTGTGTCATTCTGAACGTCAGTTCGGCACCGTCGGACATGAACGGTTGCGTCGCAATCTTGGACGTGCTTCGCCGCACCAGCCGGCCGGAGCCGAGATCGTGCAGAATTGTCGTCGAGTTCTCGTCGGGGTCCGCATTTGCTGCCCAACTTCCGCTGACTGTCTCGTGGGCGGGGGTCGAGGTGTAGAAATCCGACACCGGAGGGGTGCTTCCAATGAGCAGTCGAGGCACCGACAGCGACAGACGACTTCCCTTCACCAACGTCAAGTGCGACGTCTCGGGAGAGGGCCACATCCACGGCCAGTAATTTGCGGACAGCGACAGCCGCAGTCGGTGGCCGGCGGGCACCGTGTATCCGATGCCTTGAAAGACGATGTCTACCTTCATGTCTCGGTCACGCGGCAGTAGGGTGGGTTGTTCCTGCCCGTCTCGCATCGTCAGATTGAGCATTCCGACGCTGATCAGACGCGAGGTGCCGTCTGGAAAGACATCGCACAGGCGAGCACTCAGTGTCGCAACCGAAGTGTTCGACGCTACGGTCAGCCCGACGGTGATCTGGCCGAGGATGTCGATGGCCTCCGTCAGAACAGGAGAGTCGAACGCGGTAGATCGTCCGTCGTCGGCACGCTGATCCCTTGGAAGGTCTGTTGCTGCAGACTTGAACGGAGCCGAGACGCCGCCATCCAGACCGATGAGGCTGTCACTACTGATTGCGCAATCAGTATCCAGAAGGACGGAGCCGGAGTGCAATCCGGTCGACGAGCCCGAGAAATCCAGTGCTCCAACAGCATCAGCGGGCCAGCTCTTCAACCCCACCCATTTGCCGTCCTGGTGGCGGAAGGACGTCGACGGTGCCGCAGACTCCTCCACCCAGACGTGAAAGGAGGGCTCGTCCATGATTCCGTTGTCGTCGCCGCGAAGCCAGTGGTCGAACCACCGAATGGCCTCGGATACGAACTCCAACCGCGGTCCGATGCCGGCTTCCTGCGGCCAGGCATGTTCCCAGGGGCCGATCAAACCCTTCTTGGGACCGTCGTAGTGCTCCATCAGGCTCAGCACACCGTCGCGGTAGCGGTCGTTCCATCCGCTGACCGCGTAGACCGCGCAGGTCATGCTGTCGTAGCCGTAGCGAGCCGATCCGTGGGTCCAGTATTCGTCTTTTCTCTGATGGCCGAGCCACTTCAGGATTGGCGGCTCGAAGGCGTCGAGTCTCTGCTCCCAGCGCTGAAGCCATGCGTCTTCGCCGACGAATCGGGGGTCGGGTGGCAATGTGACGACGCCCGTGCACATTTGAGCCCATGCGAGGCCTTGATCGTGGACTGCGCCGCCGATCCGGTGGACGTCCTGTTCGAACCGGTCGTCGGCGAACCCGGCCGAGATGACCGCCTTGAGTCCGTGCGGGTTTCTGGTGCCGAGTTGCAGTGCATTGAAGCCGCTGTACGAGATGCCGATCATTCCTACCGACCCGTCCGACCAGGGCTGGTTTCGTATCCACGCGACGAGGGCCTCTGCGTCATCGAGTTCTTCCTCGGAGTATTCGTCGGTGAAAAGACCCTCCGAGTTTCCGGTGCCTCTGATGTCGACGCGAAGTCCCACATAGCCGGCGGCGGCGAGCGGCTGGTACCAAGAATTGTCCCGGTTCGCCCGGAGGTCGGTCAGTCGATAGGGGAGGTGCTCGAAGATCGTCGGGGCCGGTGCTGTCAGATCCGGGCGGTACCACCGGCGGGCTGCGAGCCGCGCCCCCGTGGGAAGTTCGATCCACAAGTCCTCGACAGTGATGTGAGGCTGGGCGGTCATGCTGTCCTTTCTGGGCCTACTAACGACGCCGTCGATGCCACGATTCCGAGTGCCGACATCGGCACCGGTCCGTCGGATCGGTTTCACACATCTGGTGAGCATGTAAAGGTCATCGGAGAACGTCGGCTGGGGCCGAGCAGTCCAACTGCTGCACTTCTGCGGGCGAGCAGCTCACGAAATGCCGAACGAAGCGGTGCTTCTCGACGCACCGGTGGCGTACCGACCCGCACGCCGAAAACTCCCGTCGACAGGTCGCCCTCGAGCCGTCGAGTCCGGTATCCAGTCGTGAATGATGCACTGACACAACTGAAATTGGATGATAAGCACGAGTTCGAGGTTTTCGTATCTTCCGTTACAAGAACTCAGCAGAGATTAACCTTCGCGATGGAATGTGTCAACAGTCACACAGGGGTGATGCTCCGGTTACGTGCAAGAAACACGAACGGTCCGACCTAGTAAAAACCGTCCAAAAAGTCTTTCAATGCCCGTTCGATGCGAGCCTCGTCGCCCGTACTCAGCAGATCGACCACGGCGCCGCTCAAGACCGCATTCAGCAAAGTCGACTTGGACACGGCATCGATTCGAGCGATGCCGGTTTCGTCGGCAATCCAGTCCGCGAAGTATTCGATCCAGAACCCGAGCAGGTCCGGCCTGCGTTCGGGTTCGACGTCGGTTTCCGCCGACATCATCGCTTCCATGTTCAGTCGTGTGGAGACCAGATGACGGCGGTCGCTCAACCACCAGGCCCACACCTTGCCCATGCATCGTTTCAGGTCTGGATCGGCGTGACGGGCCGAATCGAGAAAGGTCAACGTCACGTCTCTTGCTCGATCGAGGGCGGCCGCGACCAGTGCTTCTTTCGATCCGAATTGGTAAGACAGGGTATTGGTGCTGACGTTCATCTCCGACGCCAGACGCCTCAGAGTCAGGTTCGCCAGACCGTGTTCGGCCAGGTACGCCATAGCTCGATCGAGTACGACTCGGCGGCGATCAGGATCCGGCGGTCGACCCATTGCTTGCTCCAGACCCTCGACAACTGTGCGGTCCCAATCTGCCACAGGCTCGTCACGGCCAGTACGCCCAGCTGCTTGACAGAGTGATGAGCATTACGTCACGCTGTCGGCACCGAGTTTTAGTAACAAGCGTTATTAAAAACCCGATCCTCCACCCGACCAGGGGTCGACCGATGCGAGCCCGAGGGGCAGCCATGACATCACCCGCACAAACGCACTGCCGATCAACGACGTCCGACGTGATCGGTCCGTTGTCGGAGGGCCGTCCCGCAATCTTCGTCGACCAGCACGGAGACGGAGTCCTCTTCTTCGCCGGCAGCCGCTCGACTATCTCGTTGCTTCACTTCGCGATCCGTCATTCGACCGGGTTGATCCTCGCCCTGCTGCGCCACAACAGACTCGACAATTTGCGAATCCCGGACCAACCCGTTTTCGCCTCGGAACAGAGCACGCTGAAGTTCACCGTTGCCGTCGACGCGGCCACCGGAGTGACGACCGGAATCTCGGCTCACGATCGGGCGCTCACCCTTCGAACCCTGGCGGATCCGACATCGACGCCGGCTTCCGTCACCCGCCCGGGACACGTCCTGCCCGTGCGATGCGAGGGCACGGACCAAGACTCGGACTTCGCCAAAGCACTCGATTTGGTGGCTCGCGCGGACAGCCGCTGTCTCGCGGCAGGGGCCTGCCATCTGGTTGCGGACTCCGGCGAAACCTTGCGAGGTTCGTCTCTCTCGGCTTTTGCGCGCACCCACGACCTCGTTCTGTTGTGAGCAGTGGCAGTACCAGTCCGTCGAATTTTTCGCAGCGCACATTCTTCCGACAATCCGCAGACTTTCGAAGGCCGGAATTCGCGCCTACGCACCACGAGCCGGCGACCGATGCAATTGCTTGAAAGGCGCACATGACAACTCCGACCGCACGCTTGGACCCCACCGACAACCGCACCTTTCGGCGCGTTCTGGGAACATTTCCGACGGGGGTCGTCGCAGTCACCGCCAACACCGTCGCGGATGGACCGGTCGGCATGGTGATCGGATCTTTCACCTCCATCTCCATCGACCCACCACTGGTGGCGTTCTCACCATCCAAAACCTCGACATCGTGGCCGAAGATCCACTGCTCCAGGCACTTCGCGGTGAGCATCCTCAGCGAGGATCAGCAGGCAGTGTGCGCAGCGATAGCATCGAAATCGCCCGACAAGTTGCGGCAGGCAGCCCCTCGAGACGGTAAACGTTCCAACGCACCGCTGGTGGGAGGTGCACTGGCATGGATCGAGTGCGAAGTCGGAGCCATCCACGATGCGGGTGATCACTGGATCGTAGTGGCACGAGTTCTCGAATTCGATATCGGTCCGGCCGACAAACCACTGATCTTCTTCAAAGGGGAGTACTCGCATATCTCGACATGACGTCGAAATCGCCTAACGAAGAAATGCCACATTCCGAAGTCCGATGACAGGAGAATACGATGACCAACAGTGACTCACAGGACCGCACTATGATTCTGGGCGCGGTCCTGTCACCGACCAGTGTCCATGTCGCCGGCTGGCGGCACCCCGACGCAGTGTCCAATGCAGGCGCAGAATTCGACTTCTTCGCCGACAGTGCACATACCGCAGAGAAGGCGCTGTTAGATTTCGTCTTCTTGGCCGACGAGCTCTGCGCCCCGGCAGCAACAGCGGACATGCTGTCTCTCGACCCGGTCATCTATCGGTACGAACCTCTCACGCTCGCGTCCGCCCTCGCTGTGGTCACCAAGCAGATAGGCATCGTGGTCACCCAGACCACCACATACAACGAGCCTTACCACCTGGCGCGCAAACTGGCGTCCATCGACAACTTGAGCGGTGGTCGAGTGGGGTGGAATTTGGTCACGTCGTATGTAGAAGCCGAGGCTCGCAACTTCGGAAGTGGCAAGCACGCCAGCTACCAAGATCGCTACGCTCGCGCCGAGGAGTTCTTCTCGGTGGCCAGCGGCCTGTGGGACAGCTGGGACGATGACGCATTCGTGCTCGACAAAGAGGCAGGCACGTATTTCGACCCGTCCAAGATGCATCCCCTCGATCATGAGGGCGAGTACTTCAGTGTCGCAGGCCCTCTCAACATCAGGCGCACACCGCAGGGCCGTCCTGTCGCAGTTCAGGCGGGTGCGTCCGAACCAGGTCTCGAGCTGGCCGCAAAACTCGCCGAAGTCACGTTCACCGCGCAACAGGATCTGGAATCGGCCCAGAATTTCTACAGTGACATCAAACGCCGGGCAGCTCTCAACGGCCGCGCCGCAGATTCATTGAAAGTCGTTGCAGGGCTGTGCCCGATCCTGGGCGGAACCGAGGCCGAAGCGCAAGCGAACTACCGTGAACTGCAGGCACTGATCCGGCCCGAAATCGGCCTCGCACGACTGTCACAGCTTCTGGGGTTCGACGTCTCGGGGATGCCACTCGACGGCGGCCTTCCCGATCGCATTCCCGAAACCAACTCCTACCAGAGCCGGCAGCGATTGATCGTCGAGATGGCCCGCCGCGAAAAGCTGTCATTGCGGGAGCTCTACCAGCGGGTCGTCACCTCCTACGGACACAGCACCGTGATCGGCACCCCTGAGATGCTCGCCGACCACATGCGTCAGTGGCGAGAGCAGAACGCCACCGACGGCTTCATGATCTGCCCTCCGGTCATGCCGAGCGGACTTCACGATTTTGCCGAGACAGTAGTTCCTGAGCTGCAGCGCACCGGCCACTTCAGGACCGAGTACTCCGGCACTACTTTGCGGTCGCATCTCGGCCTGGCGCGCCCCGACCGAGGTCAGCCACTCCCTCGACGATCGGTCGACGCCCTCGGGTGACGGTCGAGTGGCAGCCGACGCTGCAACCACTTTTCCAAGACACGACCTGATCGACATGGACGCGTTGGACAATTAGCCGCCGGAGGTCCCCGTCTTCTTTCATTCGTCTCCAATTATGAAACTGCAGAGACACTTTCGCCAAAGCCTGGGCACACTATGCAGACGCACCCTCCGTCCCCGCGGGCCCGAACCGGGACTGCTCGGAGTTGTCTGCGTCCACTGCATCCATCGAACATCAAGGGGCACATCATGAGTATCGACAGCGCACTGTACTGGGACGGGGAAATGACGGTCACCCGATTCGACCGTGAGACTGGTGCCCATTTCGTCATTCGACTCGATTCGACCCAACTCGGACCGGCGGCCGGAGGCACCAGAGCCGCACAGTACTCACAGCTGGCGGACGCCCTCACCGACGCCGGCAAATTGGCGGGGGCAATGACGTTGAAGATGGCAGTGAGCAACCTTCCTATGGGCGGGGGAAAATCCGTGATTGCGCTTCCCGCGCCGCGTCATTCGATCGATCCGAGCACGTGGGCACGCATCCTCCGAATCCACGCCGAGAACATCGACAAGTTGTCCGGCAACTACTGGACCGGACCGGACGTCAACACCAATTCGGCCGACATGGACACTCTCAACGACACCACCGAGTTCGTGTTCGGACGGTCACTCGAACGCGGCGGCGCGGGTTCGAGCGCGTTCACCACTGCCGTTGGTGTGTTCGAGGCGATGAAGGCGACCGTTGCCCACCGTGGGCTGGGCTCACTCGACGGTTTGACGGTCCTGGTCCAGGGCCTGGGCGCAGTCGGAGGATCACTGGCTTCTCTTGCCGCCGAAGCGGGTGCGCAGCTTCTGGTAGCCGACACCGACGCCGAGCGAGTAGCGCACGCTGTTGCGTTGGGCCACACAGCGGTTGCCCTCGACGACGTTCTGTCCACCCCGTGTGATGTCTTCGCACCCTGCGCAATGGGCGGCGTCATCACCACCGAGGTGGCGCGAACACTCGACTGTTCCGTAGTAGCCGGTGCCGCCAACAACGTCATCGCCGACGAGGCCGCCTCGGACATCCTGCACGCACGCGGAATTCTGTACGCTCCCGACTTCGTGGCCAACGCCGGCGGTGCCATCCACCTCGTAGGCCGGGAGGTTCTCGGTTGGTCCGAGTCGGTTGTCCACGAACGAGCAGTTGCCATAGGCGACACCCTGAATCAGGTCTTCGAGATCTCCGACAACGACGGCGTCACCCCGGACGAGGCCGCCCGCACTCTCGCTGGACGGCGCGCCCGCGAGGCCTCGACAACGACAGCGACTGCCTAGTAATCGATCTCGGAGTCTGGCGATCGACCATCGGTCCCCATCTGGCACGGACGGTCATGCGAGGGTCGGCGTCCCGTCCAGTCCGCCTCGGTCCTCGTCGAAGATCAACCACGTGCGGGTTGCGCGAACGCCGTCGAGCGATTGCAGGCCCTCGAGCACCACTCGCCGCAGGCTCTCGTTGTCCGGCGTTCGGATGAGCACCAAGACATCGAAATCCCCGCCCAACAAACTGAAATGGTCGACGAATTCCATTGCGCGCAAGCCCTCGGCGACGTTGCGCCAGGAATCCTGGCGGATCGACAGTGCGATGAACGCAGACGTACCGAGCCCGGACGCCGCGTGATCCACCTGCACCGTGAATCGTTCGATGATTCCCGATTCCTTCAGCCGGTCGACACGGTTGTAGGCATGTGCGCGCGAAATGTGCACGCGGTCCGCCAGCACCCGCATCGAGAGTCGACCGTCGACCTTGAGTTCCCGGAGAATCCGACGATCGACGTCGTCGAGCTCCACCTCACCGCGTACCTCCACCATTCGTCCACTCACACCCTTTCGATTCCGTCTGCACAAAGACGATTTTGCTGAATGTTCGACCGATATCAAGCGATTGTCCAACGTTGACCACTGTTGGCCCGCAACTTGCCATAACGAGTACAGAATCACTGTACAAGCCGATCTCAGGAGAATGCCCCATGACGACCGTCGAGAAGGTTCCGGCACAGTCCTACCAACAGTTCATGCCTGCCGACCGTCCCGTGCAGTACCTCGCACCCGACGGGACCGGCGTGGACAGTGCCGCCCGCTACGCACACCCGTCGAACGAGCGCCTGCTCGAGATGTACCGCTCGATGGTGCACGGCCGCCGATTCGACCAGCAGGCAACGGCATTGACCAAACAGGGTCGGCTTGCGGTATACCCTTCCTCACGCGGGCAGGAGGCCTGCCAGATCGCCGCGGCCTTGTGTCTGGGTGAGCAGGACTGGATGTTCCCCACGTACCGCGACTCGATGGCTCTCGCGGCGCGAGGCGTCGACCAGGTAGAGCTGCTCGGCATGCTCGCCGGCTACTGGCACTGCGGATACGACCCAACCGCCTACAAGGTCGCTCCTCAATGCACCCCTCTGGCAACACAATTGCTGCACGCGACCGGTTTCGCATATGCCGAGGCCAAGCAGGGACGAGACACCATCGCCCTCGCGTTCTGCGGTGACGGCGCCACCAGTGAGGGTGACTTCCACGAGGCCCTCAACTTCGCCGCGGTGTTCCGCGCACCGGTGATCTTCCTGGTGCAGAACAACGGATTCGCCATCAGCGTTCCCCTCGCGCGTCAGACTGCAGCTCCGTCGTTGTCGCACAAGGGTGTCGGCTACGGCATCGGTAGCGAGCAGGTCGACGGCAACGACCCGATCGCGATGATGGCCGTGATGGACGAGGCCGTGAAGTACGTCCGAGCAGGCAAGGGACCGGTGGTCGTCGAAGCGCACACCTACCGCATGGACGCCCACACCAATGCCGACGACGCCACGCGCTACCGCAAGGCAGACGAGGTGGAAGGGTGGTTGGCCCGAGATCCGCTCTCGCGCCTCGATTCTTACCTCGAAGCCCAGGGTCTGCTCACCGACGACCTGCGCGAACAGATGACGGTATCGGCCGACGCCGATGCCGCGGCACTTCGCGCGGGCATGAACGTCGAGCAGGACGTCGACCCCGAGGATCTGTTCCGGTTCGTCTACTCCTCCCCCACCCCCGGCCTGATCGAACAGCGAAACCAGGTCGCCGCCGAGATCGCAGCAGGAGAACTGTCATGACCACGATGACCATGGCCGGAGCCCTCAACGCCGCCCTGCGCGACGCACTGACCGAGGACGACAAGGTCGTTGTTTTCGGCGAGGATGTCGGCACGCTCGGCGGCGTCTTTCGCGTCACCGACGGGCTGACCCGCGACTTCGGTGACGATCGCTGCTTCGACACCCCGCTCGCAGAGTCCGGCATCGTGGGATTCGCGATCGGCATGGCGATGTCGGGATACAAGCCCGTCGTCGAGATGCAGTTCGACGCCTTTGCCTACCCTGCTTTCGAGCAGATCGTGTCCCATGTTGCCAAGCTGCGCAACAGGACTCGCGGATCGCTCACCGCGCCGATGGTCATCCGCATCCCGTTCGCGGGAGGTATCGGCGGCGTCGAACATCACTGCGACTCGTCCGAGGCCTACTACGCCCATACCCCGGGCCTGAAGGTCGTCTCCCCGTCCACCGTCGCCGACGCGTATTCGCTGATGCGTGACGCCATCGCAGATCCCGATCCGGTGATCTTCCTCGAACCGAAGCGGCTGTACTTCTCCAAGGACGACATCGAGCTGGCCAAGACCGAGCCGATCGGCACCGCCGTCGTGCGTCGTGCCGGCACCGACGTCACGCTTCTCGCCTACGGCCCCACCGTGTCCGTCGCCATGCAGGCCGCTGAATTCGCGGCCGAGGACGGCCGGAGCGTCGAGGTGATCGATCTGCGTTCGCTCAATCCGTTCGACGACGAGACGGTCGCGGCCTCGGTACGTAAGACCGGACGCTGCATCGTGATTCAGGAAGCGCAGGGGTTTTCAGGCGTAGCCGCCGAGATCGCCTCGCGGGTCTCCGAGCGTTGTTTCCATCACCTGCACGCTCCGGTACTACGGGTGACCGGACTCGACATTCCCTACCCGGCACCGAAACTCGAGCACTTCCACCTGCCGTCCGCCGATCGTGTGCTCGATGCGATGGATCGACTGCAGTGGAACGATGCTCCCGACCTCAGCAAGGCGGTCACGGTATGAGCATGCAGGTATTCCTGCTCCCCGATCTCGGTGAAGGACTGACCGAGGCCGAGATCGTGGAGTGGAAGGTCAAGCCCGGCGATACGGTCACCATCGATCAGGTCGTCGTCGAAGTAGAGACAGCAAAAGCCTCCGTCGAGGTGCCCTGCCCGTTCGAGGGTGTCGTCGGCGAACTGCATGCAGCCGAGGGGACATCACTCGCCGTCGGCGCTCCACTGATCAGCATCACCGGCGGTGCCGTCGCCGATGCGCCTGCTGCCCACGAGCGCTACCGCGAAGAAGAACGCGCCGGTTCGGGCAATGTGCTGATCGGCTACGGAACCGGACACGGCCCGACCGGTCGTCGCAAACGGAGTGCGGCTCCGCCGCAGTGGCGTGAAAAAGTGCCCCCTGAGGCACTTAACCGCACCACTGCGCAGCACATCTCACATGCACCGAAGGTGCTCTCCCCCATCGTTCGGAGTATGGCACTGGAGGGTGGGCTGGATCTGGCGTCTATCGAGACAGCCGGCGGCCACGGCGTGATCACCCGCGCGGACGTCGAGCGAGCCTTGGCCGGTTCGCCCGTTGCTTCCTCGTCGGAGGGCGTCACTCGAATCCCGATCACCGGGATTCGTAAGACCATCGCAGACAAGCTCTCTCGCAGTCGCTCGGAGATCCCCGAGGCGACCGTCTGGGTGGACGTCGACGCGACAGCTCTACTGCAGGCCCGCCGCGACCTCGATGCCTCCATCGACGGAGTCAAGGTCACGCTGCTAGCAGTGCTGGCGAAGCTAACGATGATCGCGCTGGCCAAGTTCCCCGAGCTCAACAGCACGGTCGATACGGCAGCCGGCGAGATCCTGCGCTACGAGAACGTCGGACTCGGCATTGCCGCGCAGACCGATCGCGGATTGATGGTTCCTGTTGTGCCGCAGGCCGACAAGGCCGACCTGAAGGAACTGTCCGAGCGGTTGGCCGAGTTGACCGAACTGGCACGTACCGGTTCCCTCCCCGCAGCTCGCCTGAGCGGCGGAACGTTCACACTCAACAACTACGGGGTGTTCGGGGTCGACGGATCGGCCGCGATCATCAACCATCCCGAGGCCGCGATCCTGGGCATCGGACGCATCATCGACCGCCCGTGGGTGGTCGACGGCCAATTGGCCGTCCGCAAGGTTGCGCAGCTGTCATTGGCGTTCGATCACCGCGTGTGCGACGGCGGAGTGGCCGGCGGTTTCTTGCGTACCGTGGCCGATTTCGTCGAGAACCCCGTCGTGGCATTGGGATCCGTTCGATGAGCGACGTGGACGTTCTCATCCTCGGTGGCGGATCCGGTGGGTACTCCTGCGCCCTGCGCGCTGAGCAACTCGGCCTGACGGTCGCATTGGTCGAGGAGGACAAGCTCGGCGGCACTTGCCTGCACCGTGGATGTATCCCCACCAAGGCTCTGCTGCATACCGCCGAGGTGGCCGACGCGGTGCGCAGTGCGGCGCATGTCGGCGTCACCGCATCGTTGACGGGCGTGGACATGCCTGCGGCACTGGACTATCAGCGCAGTGTGGTCGCCGGCCTGTACTCAGGACTGCAGGGCTTGCTGAAGCGACCGGGCATCGAGATCGTGTCGGGCCGTGGTCAGGTGGTCGGTCCTCGTACCGTCGAGGTGAACGGTCGACGCATCACCGGTGCCTCGCTGGTGCTCGCGACCGGGTCGTATTCGCGCACCATTCCGGGCATCGAGCTTGGACCTCGCGTTCTCACCAGCGACGACGCATTGGCGCTCGACCGAGTACCGGAGTCCGTCGTCGTACTGGGCGGCGGAGTCATCGGCATCGAATTCGCCAGCATCTGGGCCTCTTTCGGTGCCAAGGTCACCGTCGTCGAGGCCCTCGATCGCATCGCTCCCGGTGAGGACGAATGGTCCTCGAAGCAGCTGACCAAGGCATTGCGCAAACGCGGCATCGACATTCGTACCGGCACCAAGGTCGAGACCGTCACCGAGTCCGCCGACGCAGTCTCTGTGTCATTGTCGTCCGGGGACACCCTCGACGCCGATCTCGTGCTGGTCTCCGTCGGACGCGGACCTCGCACCGACGGCCTCGGCCTGGCCGAACAGGGCATCGCCACCGAACGGGGCTTCGTCACTGTCGACGACAATCTGCTGACCACCGCGGACGGCGTCTACGCCGTCGGCGACATCGTGGCGGGATATCAGTTGGCTCACCGCGGTTTCCAGCACGGCATGTTCGTTGCCGAGCACATTGCCGGACTCGCGCCGGCACGTATCGACGGCGATCTCGTTCCGCGCGTGACCTATTCACATCCCGAGGTGGCGTCGGTCGGTCTCACCGAGAAGGCCGCGGAGGAGAAGTACGGCTCGGTGACCTTTGTGGTCTACGACCTCGGCGGCAACGGCAAGAGCCGCATCTTGGCCACGGCGGGCGGAGTCAAGGTTATTCGCGCACGTGAGGACGGCCCTGTTGTGGGTGTCCACCTCGTCGGTGATCGCGTGGGCGAGCTGATCGGCGAGGCACAACTCGCCGTGGCATGGGAAGCATTGCCGTCCGAGATCGGCAGCTTCGTGCACGCCCACCCCACGCAGAACGAAGCACTCGGTGAGGCAATGATGGCGCTGTCGGGTAGGCCATTGCACACGCACAGCTGATCACGATGACGTCGCCGCACACAGGGTGGCCATATTCGACGATTGCAGCAGGGTTCCCTTCACCGGGTTGTTCGGCGAAGGCGTCGTAGTGATGAACGATGTTCAAGCTGTGCTTTCGGCTTGTCGGGGCAGCCGGAGTCGAACCGGCAGTGGCCGAGGCGAGGCTCGGGTGGTGCGCCGCCTACGTGCCCCGCTGAGGTGCACGGGTAATGATCACCAGGGCGCTGATTGTCAGCGCGAAACCGATGAGAGCGGGCTCAGTCAGCGCGGTTCCATTGATCAGGTAGTCGAAGATTGCTGTGATGCCCGGAACGGTGAAGAACAGGCTGGTGACCGCGATTTCGCTCCGTGACCGGACCATGAGGTACAGCAGTGCTGTGGCACCGATGCTGACGACGACGATCATCCAGGCGGCCGACCCGACGAAGGCTGCACCGGGCTCCCAATGGCCCACTCCGAAAATTGACAACAGCAGGGCGAAAACGATTGCGCTGAGTGTGGATTGAATGGCCAGTGCAGCCCATAGTCCCGCGGAGGAGCTGCTACGTGACTGCGCCATGGTTCCTGCAGTGATCGCTGCGAGTGCGCCTACCGCTGCGATGACGCCTCCGGCGGTGTTGAACCCGGCATGCAGGTCGGCACCGACGGCCAGTGCGACACCTGCCACGCCGAGGGCAAGTGCCACCCATGTACGAATACTGCGTGCGCCGACGGCTGCTGCTGTCAGCAGTGGCTGGGCCGAGACAACCAGTGCGAGAAGTCCAGGGCTGATTCCGCGGTCGAGCGCGATGAAGAAGGCACCCTGATAGGCCACCTGCATCAGTAGGCCGACGCCGGCCATGCGTGCCCAGGCTCGCCTGGATGTGGGGAGTGCGTCGCGTACGACGCCCCAGATCGTCCAGGCGATCAGTGCGCATCCTGTCGCCCGCACTGCCAGGAAGGCTTGGGGTGAGACTTCGGCGAGCCCGAACGGGGTCGCTATGGCACCCGAGGACCATGCGAACACGAACAGCACCGGCATCACCGTTGCCGGTGCTGCCCGGTGCCGAGTGCCGCAGTCTCGGGCGGCGACCGCCGGCTTCTCGGTGTTGGTGCTCACTGTTCCGACGTAGCCCAGTCGTTGATGGAGAACCGTTCGGACAAGGCGCGGGCGTCGATCATGTATCCGGCCACCATGTCAGCTTTGGCGGCGAGGAGCTCGTCGCCGGAGTCTCGGCAGATCTTCGACAACCATGTGTAGGTGCGTTCGGCCGGGACGTCGTACTCGTAGTGCACCTGCATGCGTTACGGCCTCCCCAGAAACAAAACAACAGAACGAGTGGTTCGTCCTTCAGCGTGCACTCTGCGGTGAGTTTGCGAAACAGGCTTCTACGCATGCGGTATACGCAGATCGTATAGTCGAGGGGTGCCCGTTGAGATTCGACAGTTGCGCATCCTGCTCGCAGTCGTCGACGCGGGAAGCATGAGCCGCGCCGCCGAAAAACTACGTGTCACTCAACCGTCGGTGACGCGCGCGATGAGCGAACTGGAACAGCAGCTCGGCACCGAACTGCTCGACCGGGCGGGCAGACGAGCTACCCCGACCGCCGCCGGTCGACAGTTCACGACAACCGCACGTCGGATCGTCGCCGACTTCGACAGCGCAATGAGCACCCCGTTCCAGTCGCCGACCCTCCGGATCGCGTACTCGTGGGCCGCCCTCACGCCTGCGGTCGAACGTATTCTGCGCACTTGGAACGGCAAATCGCGCAGCCACAGTGTGGAATTGGTACGTTTCGGTTCGCCGTTGTCCGCGTTGAGCACCTCGGCGGCAGACCTCGCACTCATTCGTGAATGGACGGCTCAGCCCGGCTATCGTCACATTGTCATCGACGAGGAGCCCCGAGTGGCCGCGGTGTCGAGTGATGATCCGCTCGCCGCGGAGACGGGTATCGCCTTCACCGATCTC
The DNA here is from genome assembly GCF_004563845.1 of Rhodococcus sp. 1R11. Taxonomy (NCBI): domain Bacteria; kingdom Bacillati; phylum Actinomycetota; class Actinomycetes; order Mycobacteriales; family Nocardiaceae; genus Rhodococcus; species Rhodococcus sp. 1R11. The sequence continues at coordinate 233,440 of NZ_SPNG01000005.1, forward strand.
GCTGAATACGGGCTGGTCGTGAATACCAACAGCGGCACCACTCCGGATGACCTGTGGGGCCATTCCCGCAACCGACGCCGTGACAGAACGACGACCGACGTCGAAGACTGGGTCACCACGATTGCCACGACATCCGGAGTATTCGGCCTAACGCCATCGTCGACGGCCGACTTCTACCGACACCCCGCTCTGACCTACCTCACGCTGCGCGGCGCACCGCCCGTGACATCATCGTTGATCTGGCTCGACGACCGCACAGCCTCTGTTGCCGCGTTCGCCGAACACGCCCTCAACCAGACCGGCCGCAACTGATTTCGCCCACGACCTCGTCGGGGAATATGTGGCCTTGGACCGTCAATGCTGTGATCGATGTCGTCCAACACACCGAACCCGTCGCGGTCGGTCGTGCATACATATGACGAAAGCCCCGAAACCACCATAATTTCGGGGCTTTCGAGCAGATGCCGTCAGACGTTCAGATCCTCGTCCCTACGGTTCTTGATGCGCGAGGTCGCGATGAACGAGATTGCCGCGAGGATCATCAGGTAGATCGAGATGGACATCGAGGTGCCGGTTCCCTTGAACAATGCCTCGGAAATCGTGGGAACGAAGGCCCCACCGAGCACGGTGCCGATGGCGTAGCCGATGGATGCACCACTGAATCGGACTGCTGCGGGGAACATTTCGGCGTACAGCGCCGGCTGCGGTCCGTACGAAAGCCCGAGTCCGACGGCGAACAGCCCGAGGGCCACGTAGATCCAGTGCAATTCACCGGTGTCGACGAGCAGGAAGAACGGGATGGCGCACAACACCATTGCCGCGTTTCCGAGGTTCATGATCGTGGTGCGGGCGTAGCGATCGGACAGATACGCGCCGAGGAGGGTGAAGATTCCCCACACGATGGCCGCGAACAAACTGGCCACCAAGACGTCCACGCGAGCGAGGCCGTGTTCCCTCGTCGAGTACGCGACGATGAATCCACCCACGATGATGTAGCCGTTGCCGTTGGTGCCGATGAACGACAGCGCGGCCAGCATGACCTGCTTCTTGTTGGTGCGCCACAGTGCACGAACCGGAGTGTGGTTGCGCTCCTTGCGTTCTGCGAGCTCCTTGAAGACCGGAGTCTCCTCGACACGGCGTCGGATGTAGAAGCCGACGAGGATCAACACGAAGCTGATGAGGAACGGAATGCGCCAGCCCCAGGCCTCGAACTGCTCCTCACTGAGCAAACCGGTGCACAGTGCCAACGTTCCCACCGCGATGAGCATGCCGAGAGGAACACCCATCTGGGTTGCTGCGCCGTAGATTCCACGCTTGCCCTTGGGTGCGTGCTCGACGGCCATCAGCGCTGCGCCGCCCCACTCGCCGCCGGTCGAGAATCCCTGCAGGATGCGCAACACGACCAGGATGATCGGGGCCCAGATCCCGATGGTCGCGTAGGTGGGCAGCAGTCCCATTCCGACGGTGGCCGCACCCATCAGGGTGAGGGTCGCGATGAGGACCTTCTTGCGGCCGATCTTGTCACCGAAGTAGCCGGCGACGATGGCTCCGAGGGGTCGGAAGACGAAGCTGATACCGATGGTCACGTAGGCGACCAGCTGTCCGGACGAGCCCATCGGCGCGAAGAACAGCTGAGCGAAGATCAGCGACGCGGCCTGCGCGTAGATGAAGAAGTCGTACCACTCGACGGTGGTTCCGACCATGCTGGCCATGGCGGCGCGGCGATGCTCACGCGACACCCCGGTGGGCGTCTCGACCTGTGTTGACATCGACTTGTCTCGTTTCGTTCGGGCTCCGACGCTCGGACAGGAGAGCGACAATTCGGAGTGACGTGGGGATGAACAGCGGCGAATTTCGGTAACCGAGGAATCGGACGAAACTCACCGTCCATTCGGTCGGTAATCACTGTGACCGGCGCCACCGTAGTTTGTCAAGGTGGTCGCATGCATAGCAAGGCGATCGACGCACTTCGTCGGGAACTACCGATCGAGGCGTCTCGCTTCGTCCGAAACGACGCAGACGTCGACAGTGACGCCGGTCATACTCGAACTCATGGCCGCACCTACGTCGACCCTCGTTCACCCCTCGCCGGTCATCGACGAACTGATGCGCGCCCTCGGTGCCGACGCGGTGGTGACCGACCCCGACATTCTCGCCAGTTACCGGCACGACGCCGCAGCTCTGTGCGAATCCGCCCTGCCACTGGTGGCGGTACTGCCGACCACGGAATCGGACGTGCAGGCCATCATGGAGATCGCGTCGGCACACCGCATTCCTGTTGTGCCACAGGGAGCACTGACCGGCCTGGCCGGAGCAGCGAACGCCAGCGTCGGAGCCATCGCCCTCAATACCCGGCGCATGAACAAGATCGTCGAGTTGGACGTCGTCAATCGCACCGCCGTCGTGCAACCCGGTGTCACCAACAAAGAGTTGAAAGATGCTGCCGTACAGCAGGGACTGACGTACCTCCCTGACCCGTCCAGCTGGGAGGCGTCGACGATTGGCGGCAACATCGCCACCAACGCCGGCGGCCTGTGCTGCGTGAAGTACGGGGTGACAGCACGGTTCGTTCGCGGGTTGCGCGTCGTACTCGCCGACGGCCGCGCGACGTTCGTCGGTCGGCGCACCGTCAAAGGTGTGGCGGGTCTGTCTCTCGCGGACTTGTTCGTTGGCTCCGAGGGCACGCTCGGCATCATCACCGAGGCCACCGTCGGCCTCGATTTCCCCAGCGCCGTACCACTCACGATGGCTGCGACTTTCCCCTCCACTGTCGCTGCAGGACAGGCAGTGTCGAGGATTCGTGCGGCAGGTATCACCCCGAGCCTGTTCGAGTTGTTGGACCGCACCACCATCGCCGCTATCGACGCCTACGCACGGATGGACTTCGGCACCGACGCCGCGGCCGTGCTGATCGCCCAATCCGACATCGGTGACGGTGCAGTGCAGGAGCTCGAGGCCATCGCCGCACTGTGTACCGAATCCGGTGCGATCGATGTGGCCGTCGCCGAGGACGAGGTCGAATCGGAACAACTCGTGCAGGCCCGACGACTGGCGTACCCCGCACTCGAGCGTCTCGGTTCGCCGTTGGTCGACGATGTGTCCGTTCCCATTTCGCAACTCGCCACGATGATCGACGAGGTGGGCCGGGTGGCAGACGGGCTGGGCATCGTCATCGGAGTCGTCGGCCACGCAGGGGACGGCAACATCCATCCGACGGTCATCGTCGACCCCCTCGACCCCTCATCGTTGGCCAAGGCGCACAGCGCGTTCGACGAGATCGCGGCATTCGCACTTTCGCTCGGCGGGACCATTACCGGGGAGCACGGCGTCGGCTTGCTCAAACGCGATCTGCTCGAGACCGAACTCGATTCGGTTGCAGCGGAACTGCAGCGCGGCATCAAGGAATTGCTGGACCCGCACTATCTGCTCAATCCAGGAAAGGTCCTCACCGCCCGTTCGTGAGCCGTAGCGACATCCACACCAGCAACCGGGTGTCCGCGTCGTCGAGATCGAGACCGAACAACTCCTTGGTACGCCGGAGCCGATAGCGAAAGGTGTTGGGGTGCAGGTACAACGATGCCGCAGCGGCGGCAACGTTGGACTCGTGCGCCAACAACGCCAGCACCGTCGCGGCGTACTCGGTACCTTCTGAAGCATCGCAGGAGAGCATCCGATCGACGGCAGGCAACGCCAACGACACCTCCGACAGAGCTGCCCCTGCCCTACGCAGCGTGGCTTGGACTCGGACGTCATCGAAAAGAACGGTCGGAGAACCGTCCTCGCAGGCGTCGAGCGCCCACTGCGCATGCATTCGAGCTGTCGACGGTCGCTCGTCCGGTCCACCGATCGCGAACGTCACAGGAATACCGAGAGCCGATACGGCCCTGCGTCGAACGTGCTCGAATTCATCAATACTGAAGGGGATTTCGGACCGCATCACGAGGAACGCAGCGCCGTCGATCACGACAGCACCCGAGTCGAGCTGCTGCCCGAAGGTCAGCTCGAGCATCCCCCGCAGTCGCGACGCGGCGGTGTCCGGCCGGTCCGACTGCACCCGGGTCGCCAGCACCGTGTACAGCTGCCCAGCGGGTGTGACGGCAGCTGGATCGGTCAGTAGTTCACGTGCCCTGGGCTTTTCGACACCCACAGCCTGCGGTCGCTGGCTCAGCAACGGTATTGCTTCCGCTGCTGCCCGCTGCAATGCCGACACCACGGCCGGCTCGGGCGGCGACACTGCCACGGTGGGGACGATGCACCAGATCGAACCGAGATATTCGCCGCCACTGGCCACCGGCACGGCCAGGCGAGGCAGCACCCCGGCTACGGCGACGACCCGCACCGTACAGCTGCGCCGGAAGTCCACGTCGGTGTGGTGCGCCATGTACTCGGCCGGAACTTGCTTGCCGAGAATCCCGTCGCGCCGCACGTCGTCGATCGGTTGCCCGGGCAGCGACGAGTAGGCCACGACGTAGCCGGCCGGGTCCATCACCGATACCGCACCGCCCACAGCAGCCGCCGTGGCGTCGGCCAAGGCGGACAGATCGGCAGTGGTCATCGACTCACCGTACTTCCGAGTCGATCCGGCTATCTGGCCACGGTGCGACTGTCACCTCTGAATTCGGCGATCAGCTCGCCTCGACACGTTACCGACACGTCGTAGAGGCCGTTCCGGCCGAACCTCGCACGCTCGACGGCGTCTGCGACGAGCACGTCACCGACCTTCGTCGGACGGAGATAGCGGATGTCGCAGCGTGCCGCGACGGCCGAGTCCTCGTGCGAGTTGCAGGCCATCGCGAACGTCGTATCCGCAAGCAGGAAGACGTATCCGCCGTGCGTGATGGCGTAACCGTTGACCATGTCCTCGGTCACGACCATCGACATTCTCGCGTGGCCGGGTGACAACTCGATCAATTCGATACCGAGCTTGCGCGACGCGGCGTCGACCTCGAACATCTCGCGGGCGATAGGCGAATCGGTCACGGCCGCAACACCGACTGCTCGTTCTGGGTGAACATCGTGACGCCCCCGGTCGCGAAGTTACGCAGATCCTTGCCTGCGGCCTTCATCTCTGGCGAGGCCAATCCTGCCTTCAGCGATGTCTCGTCCGCGAAGTACAGGCTGGCGATCGCGTAGTACGGCGGCGGTGAATCGTCGAGTGAGTCGAGCGTGCCCCAGGTGAAGTCGACCAGACCGGGGACAGCACGCGCTAGAGGCACGTGCACCTCCGCGTAGTGACGATCGAATGCGACCGGGTCCTCGGGCATCCCGTAACAGACGGCTACTCGAATGCTCATGACGCTGCCTCGGGCTTCGCGACGAGAGTCAGCACGTCGTACGTCGCGACGGGGTCACCGTCCTGGTTGACAACCACTGCGTCCCATCGCACCTCGCCGTAGTCGGCACTCTGACGCGGAGTGATGAGCTTGGCGGTGAGTGTCACCGTCAAAGAATCCTCGGCCTTGACGGGCGTCAGGAATCGAAGGCTGTCGACGCCGAAGTTCGCCAGGACGGGGCCCGGAGCCGGGTCGACGAACAGCCCTGCGGCCAGCGAGACCACCAAGTAGCCATGCGCAACGATGCCGCCGAACAACGGATTTGCCGCTGCCGCTTTGGGATCGGTGTGCGCGTAGAACGTGTCGCCGGTGAATTCCGCGAAGTGATCGATGTCCGCGCGGGTGACCTGTCGTGGGCCACCGATGATGATGTCACCCAGCTTCAGCTCGCCCAGGTTCTTGCGGAACGGGTGAACGTCGCCGGTCGTCTGCTTCGCCCCGGCGACCCATTTGTTGCCGATCGCCGTCAGGACGTCCGGTGTTCCCTGAATTGCCGTGCGCTGCATGTGGTGCAGCACGCCGCGGATACCGCCGAGTTCTTCACCGCCGCCTGCGCGGCCCGGCCCGCCGTGCACCAAGACCGGCAGGGGCGACCCGTGGCCGGTCGATTCTTTCGCGTCCTCGGAGTTCAACACCAGGATGCGGCCGTGGTACGGAGCACTGCCTAGGACGATCTCACGCGCGATCGCAGAATCCTTGGTCACCAGAGATGCGACCAGAGATCCCTTTCCGCGCGCGACGAGGTCGAGCAGGTCTGCGGTGCTGTCGTAGCCGATGACGGTCGATACCGGTCCGAACGCCTCGATCTCGTGCGGTTCGGGTGCGGTCTTGTCGCCGGCCTTCAGCAGTACCGGTGCCATGAATGCGCCGGCTCGCTGATCCACCGCGTCGGGATCGCCGAAGACCACCGATGCGGACTTGGTCAGTCCACGAATCGATTTGAGGACTTCGTCCCGCTGATCGATGCTGGCGAGTGCACCCATGGTGACGCCCTCGTCGGCCGGATCACCGACGACGACCTTCTCCAGCTTTGCCTTCAGCGCCTCGATGACGGGCTCGACCGAGGCTTGCGGCACCAGCACGCGGCGGATCGCCGTGCACTTCTGACCGGCCTTCGACGTCATCTCGGTGAAGACGCCCTTGACGAAGAGATCGAATTCTGGGTCGCCCTGTGCCACATCGGATGCCAGTATCGACGCATTGAGAGAATCCGCCTCCGCCGTGAAGTGCAGTCCCTCGCCGACGACGTTCGGGTGAGACCGCAGGGTCGCAGCGGTATCGGCGGACCCGGTGAAGGCCACCGAATCCTGGCCGCCGAGGTGGTCGAGCACACCGCGGGCGCTGCCACACAGCAGCTGCACCGAACCCTCGGGCAGCAGGCCCGACTCGATGATCCGTCGGAACACCAGCTCGGTGAGGTACGCAGTTTGGCTGGCGGGCTTGACGATCGACGGCACGCCGGCGATGAACGCGGGGGCCAGCTTCTCGAGGAAGCCCCAGACGGGGAAGTTGAAAGCGTTGATCTGGACGGCGACGCCGTGCCGCGAGGTGTAGATGTGCTGACCGAGGAAGGTGCCCTTCTTACCGAGCTGCTCGATCGCGCCGTCGAGATAGACCGTCTCGTTGGGGAGTTCGCGTCGGGCCTTGCTCGCGTAGCTCAGCACGGTGCCGAATCCGCCGTCGATGTCGACACCGGAATCGCGGGTGGTGGCTCCGGTGTGCCGAGAGAGTTGGTAGAACTCTTCCTTGCCGGCCATCAGCGTCAGACCCAATTGCTTGAGCAGGGCTGCGCGCTCGTGGAACGTCAGGGCTGCAAGCGCCGGGCCGCCGACGGTGCGCGCGTAGTCCACCATGCCCGCGACGTCGAGACCACTGGACGACACCCGGGCGATCTCACTGCCGTCGACGGCGCTCAGCAGCGGCGTTCCCTCGTCGGACGCGGAATACCACGTGCCCTGGGCATAGCTTTCCAGAAGTCTGCTCACAACGCCTCCATCTCACCGTACGTTCGGTCGGTAATTACCATCGCCGCCGAGCGCCGAGATGTCAAGACTCGTCCTGCTACGTGCGGCGCAGGCCGTCGAAGGTCAGAGCCACGACGGCGTCGGCCAATTCCTCGACCGATCCGCCGGTGCGCGGGCGGTACCACTCGATGAGCGAGTTGACCGTGCCGAACACGAGCTTGGACGCCAGGGCCGGATCCACCCCTGGACGCAGGTCACCCTCCTCGGCGGCAGCCACCACGAGCCCGGTGACGAACGAGTCGAATTCACGCCTACGAGCGAGGGCGCGCCGCTCGACGTCGGTGTTGCCTCGCACGCGCAGCAACAGCGTCACGTAGGGCAGTTCCGCACACAGGATGTCCACACTGCGTCGCACCAGGTATTCGAGGCGGTCGATGTATCGCCCGGTCGTCGCCCGATCCTCGGTCGTGACGGCGAACAGTGCATTGAGAGCCCGCGACAGCGCGAGTTCGAGCAACTCGGACTTGCCCGACACGTGGTGGTAGATGGAGGACTTGGTGATGCCGAGCCGCTTCGCCAGAACTTCCATGCTGGTTCCGTCGTACCCACGGTCGTTGAAGACCTTGACCGCCACAGCCAAGAGCGAGTCCAGGTCGTATCCCGGCCGCCCTGGCTGTCCGGTCTTGCGCGGCGCGCGTGCGGTTGTCATTGCCACATCTTCCCAGCCGTCGGCCGATTCCACAGCACCGTGGGCAGCAAGCCTTGCCAAACGACCGAATGTTCGGTTATTAATGACGCAACCGTACGAAGGAGATCCAAGTGGGCGAAGTATTTCTCGTGGCCGGAGCACGCACGCCGCACGGACGCTACGGCGGAGCACTGGCCTCAGTGCGTCCCGACGATCTGGCCGGGCTGGTCGTCGCCGAGGCGGTCCGCCGCGCGGGTGTGCCCGTCGATCGAATCGACGAGGTCATTCTCGGTGCCGCGAACCAGGCCGGCGAGGACAATCGCGATGTGGCCAGAATGGCGGTTCTGCTCGCAGGACTCCCCCACACGGTGCCGGGATACACCGTCAATCGCCTGTGCGCGAGCGGACTGACGGCAGTGGCGAACGCCGCAAGCACCATTCGCAGCGGCGAGGCCGACATCATCGTCGCCGGTGGCGTCGAGTCGATGACACGCGCGCCCTGGGTCATGGCCAAGCCGGGAACCGCATGGGCCAAACCGGGAGAGATCTTCGATACCTCCCTCGGCTGGCGTTTCACCAATCCGACCTTCGCCTCCCACGACGCGGGGACCGATCCCAAGATCACCCTGTCGATGGGCGAAACCGCCGAGGAGGTCGCGCTCAGCGAGGGCATCACCCGTGAAGAGTCCGACGCCTTCGCCTTCCGCAGTCAGCAGCGTGCCATCGCTGCCCAGGATGCCGGACGCTTCGCCGACGAGATCGTGCCCGTCACGACCAAGAACGGCGAGGTCACCGAGGACGAGACGCCGCGACGCGGAACCACTGTGGAGAAGCTCGGCACCCTGAAGACCGTCTTCCGCAAGGACGGCATCGTCACCGCAGGCACCTCGTCGCCATTCACAGACGGCGCGTCGGCGCTGGTGGTGGCATCAGAGGAGGCTGTGAACAAGTACGGCTTCGAGGTTCGCGGACGCATCGTCACCAGCGCGAGTGCCGGTATCGCACCGCACATCATGGGACTCGGGCCGGTCCCGTCCACGCAGAAGGCACTCACGCGCGCGGGATGGTCGATCGACGACCTCGGTGCCGTCGAACTCAACGAGGCCTTCGCAGCACAGTCCCTCGGCGTCATCCGTCAGTTGAAACTGAACGAAGACATCGTCAATGCCGACGGTGGGGCGATCGCACTCGGCCACCCCCTCGGCTCGTCGGGTGCGCGAATCCTGTTGACGCTGTTGGGCCGCATGGAACGTGAGAAAGCCTCCCGCGGACTCGCGACGCTCTGCGTCGGCGTCGGGCAAGGCGTGTCGATGTTGATCGAGGCACCGTGAACACGCTCGTCGCGGAGGAGCTGACGGACCGCGTTGTCGTCACTCTGAATCGCGAGAAGCAGCGCAACGCAATCGATTCCGAGATGATCGGCGAGCTGCATGAGGTGTGCGCGCTCGTGGAACAGGATCCGAGAATCGTCATCCTGACCGGAGCGGGCGAGCACTTCGCCGGCGGTGCCGACATCAATCAGCTGCGGGCCCGCACCCGCGACGACGCATTGCGCGGCATCAACCGAAACCTGTTCGACCGCATCGCCGAACTCCCGTTGCCGACGATCGCTGCCGTCCGCGGCTACGCCCTCGGCGGTGGAGCCGAGCTGTCCTACGCGTGCGACATACGGATCGCGTCGTCGACTGCCGTGTTCGGTAATCCCGAACCGGGCCTGGGCATCATGGCGGCCGCCGGGGCCAGCTACCGGTTACCGACGCTGGTGGGAGTGTCCGTCGCGAAGCAGGTACTCCTCGGTGGCCGGACGCTCGACGCAGAGGTGGCACTCCGCTCCGGCCTGGTGCTGGACGTCGTCGACGAGCCGTTGGCCTCAGCGCATTCCCTCGCGGATCGCATTGCCAAGCAAGCACCGCTGGCACTGAAGCTGACCAAGAAGATTCTCGATGCGCCCGGTTCGCACCCGTGGGCCGACGACATCGCGCAGGCCGTGCTGTTCGAGACCGAAGACAAACAACGCCGAATGACGGCATTTCTGGAGAAGAAAAAATGACCGCTCCCGTGAAAATGGCTGTTGTCGGCGGAGGCCGGATGGGCGCGGGTATCGCGCAGGTGTTCGCAGCCCTCGGCTCCACCGTCGTCATCGCCGAAGCAGCCGACCAACAAGCAGCCCTCGACCGAGTCTCGACCGGACTCGACCGGGCGCACGAGCGCGGCAAACTCAGCGAGGATCCCGCTGCGATTCTCGCGCGGGTCTCCACCGTCGCCGGGCCTGCGGATCTCCCGGCCGACCTGGACCTGGTTGTCGAAGCGGTTCCCGAGATCCCGCCGCTCAAGGTCGAGGTACTGGCTCTCGTCGACAAGATCGCCGGGCCCGACACGGTCATCGCGTCGAACACGAGCTCTATCTCCATCGCCGAACTCGGTGCAGCACTCAGTGATCCGAGTCGCTTCATCGGGATGCACTTCTTCAACCCGGTTCCGGCGTCGACTCTCGTCGAGATCGTGCGTGCCCCGGCCACCTCCGCCGACGTGGTGCAGCGAGTTCAGCAGTGGGTGTCGCTCCTGGGCAAGACCGACGTGCTCGTCAACGACTCCCCCGGCTTTGCGACGTCACGGCTCGGCGTCTGCCTCGGGCTCGAAGCTATTCGGATGCTGGAGGAGGGCGTCGCCGACGCCGAATCGATCGACCGCGCCATGGAACTCGGGTACAAGCACCCGATGGGTCCGCTGCGTTCGACCGACCTCGTGGGGTTGGACGTCCGGCTCGCGATCGCAGAACACCTGGCGTCGACCCTCGGCGACAGGTTCACTCCCCCGCAGTTGTTGCGAGACATGGTTGCTCGCGGCGACATCGGACGTAAGTCCGGTCGCGGCTTTCACGATTGGACGAACGCATGACGGTACGGTTCGACGTCGCCGACGGCTTGGCGACCATCACCCTCGCGCGCCCCGAAGCCCACAACGCCCTCGACGTCGCGACGAAGCTCGCGTTGGCGGAGGCGGTCCAGAGCGCCGCTGCACCAGAGGTGCGAGCCGTGCTCATCACCGCCGAGGGCAAGAACTTCTGCGTCGGCCAGGATCTCGGCGAGCACGTCACTGCGCTCGAGGCCGATCCGGCCACGGCGATGGATACCGTCGGTGAGCACTACAACCCGGTCATCCGTGGGCTCGCGGCGCTCGAGGTGCCGATCGTCGTCGCCATCCCCGGCGCATGCGTCGGCGCAGGTCTCGGGATCGCACTCGCCGGAGATATCCGCGTTGCCGGCACCAAGTCGTCGTTCGCGACGGCGTTCACCGGCATCGCCCTGGCCAGCGACTCGGGACTGAGTTACTCGCTGGTCGAGGCACTCGGATCGAGCCGTGCCGCGGGTCTGATGCTGCTCGGCGACAAGATCACCGCCGCACAGGCCCTCGACTGGGGCTTGATCCACCGCGTCGTCGACGATGCGGATGTTCTCGAGACAGCACGCACGCTGGCCGCGTCACTCGCAGCCGGACCGACCCAGGCCTACAAGCAGGTCAAGTCGCTGATCGCTCGATCCGGACTATCCGACGCCCTGGACCGCGAGGCGCAGGCACAGACCGCTCTGGGACAGACCGCCGACCACAAGGCCGCCGTCGATGCCTTCCTGGCGAAGAAGAAAGCCTCCTTCGTCGGCATGTGAGCGGAAACTCGACCCCTGCTACGAAGTTTCGCGCACGTGCGGCGAAGCCGCTCTTGTGCCCGGGGTCACTTCGAGGCATACTGGTTACCAACCGATCATTCGGTAATGAAAGTAGGACTTATGACCACGTCAAACACCCTGTCCACCGAGACGCTGCAGGACGGTTTCGACGAGACCATCGCCCACGAGCAGCGCGTCGAGCCTCGTGACTGGATGCCCGACGGCTACCGCAAGTCGCTCATCCGCCAGATCGCCCAGCACGCACACTCCGAGATCATCGGAATGCAGCCGGAGGGCAACTGGCTCACCCGCGCACCGTCGCTACGCCGCAAGGCGATCCTGATGGCCAAGGTGCAGGACGAGGCCGGCCACGGTCTCTACCTCTACTCCGCCGCGGAAACGCTCGGAGCGGACCGCGCCGACCTGACGGTCAAGCTCATCGAGGGCAAGCAGAAGTACTCCTCGATCTTCAACTACCCCACCCTGACGTACGCCGACGTGGGCACCATCGGCTGGCTCGTCGACGGCGCAGCGATCTGCAATCAGGTTCCCCTGTGCCGCAGCAGCTTCGGGCCGTACGCGCGCGCGATGATCCGCGTCTGCAAGGAAGAGTCCTTCCACCAGCGCCAGGGCTACGAACTGCTGGCCACCATGATGCGCGGCACCGACGAACAGCGCGCCATGGTCCAGGAATCCGTCAACCGCTGGTGGTGGCCCGCACTGATGATGTTCGGCCCACCGGACGACGAGTCCCCCAACACCGAGCAGTCCATGAAGTGGGGTATCAAGCGCCACACCAACGACGAACTGCGCCAACGCTTCGTCGACATGTCCATCCCGCAGGCGAAGGCACTGGGCGTCACGTTCCCGGACCCGGATCTGAAGTGGAACGAGGAGCGCAAGTCGCACGATTTCGGTGAGCCCGACTGGTCCGAGTTCATGCAGGTGATCAAGGGCAACGGAGCCTCCAACGTCGAGCGCATCGCGAACCGTCGGGCAGCTCACGACGGCGGTGCCTGGGTCCGTGAGGCCGCGACCGCATTCGCCGAAAGGAACGCAGCATCATGAGCGAGTTCACCGCAGAGGGCGGCCACGGAGCAGTGCCTACCGAGGGTGTTCCGGTCGAGCCGAAAAGAGAAGCGGTCAAAGCCGATTGGCCGTTGTACGAGGTGTTCCTACGCGGCAAGCGCGGCCTGAACCACGTACACGTCGGATCACTCCACGCCGCCGACGACCACATGGCACTGCGTCACGCTCGCGATGTCTACACCCGACGCAACGAAGGCGTCAGCATCTGGGTGGTTCCGTCCAACTCGATCGTCGCATCGTCGCCGTCGGAGAAGGATCCGTTCTTCGCGCCGAGTGGCGACAAGGTGTACCGCCACCCGACGTTCTACGAGATCCCCGACAACGTTCCCCACATGTGAGACCCATACTTCAAGAGGACAAGCACTCATGACCGATCACGACAGCGCCTACGAGGGCCTCGTCGACGAGGACTCGCACGGGCAGTGGGCATTCGGGACGAGTTTCGACGATCCGCTCGCCGGAGTCGATACCACCGTTCCCGACGACGTCGACCTGAAAGCTCTTGCCGCATACTGCCTCATGCTCGGTGATGATGCGCTGATCAGCTCGCAGCGCCTGGCCGAGTGGAGCACCCGCGCACCGGAACTCGAAGAAGAAGTGGCACTGGCCAACGTCGGCCTCGATCTCCTCGGCCAGGCCCGGCTACTGCTGGCCCGCGCCGCAAAAGCCGATCCGACGTTGGTGCCGTTCATCTCGGACACCTCCCCCGCACCGGCCGAGGATGCGCTGGCGTTCTTCCGCGACGACGCCGACTTCCGGAATGTTCGACTCACCGAGCTCGACAACGGCGACTTCGCGAAGTCGCAGGTTCGCCTACTGGTGTTCTCGACATGGCGGCTCGCCGTCTTCACTCGCCTGCAGGATTCCCGCGATCCCGTTCTCGCCGCGGTTGCGAACAAGGGCGTCAAAGAGCTGACCTATCACCGTGATTACGCGGCCCGCTGGGTCGTCACTCTGGGCTGCGGAACCGATAAATCGAAGCGACGCGTCCGTGACGCCGTGACGCGGATCTGGCCGTACGTCTCCGAGCTGTTTCACCCCACGGACGAGGAAATCGCGCTGGCTGGGGTCGGTGTCGCCGTCGACCCCCGTGACGTGCGCGAGGAGTTCGATTCCGTTCTGGCGCAGGTACTTCACGCCGCAGAGCTGGACGCCCCCGAGGGCAAGTCCGTAGGCACCATCGGTGGCCGCGGTGGTCGTCGCGGCATCCACACCGAGGCGTTCGGACCCCTGATCGCCGAGATGCAGGTCGTGGCGAGGGCCCATCCGGAGGGAGTCTGGTGACAACGATGGAACTTTCGGCTCGCGACATCGCAGCCACCGTCATGGACCCCGAGATGCCGCTGCTCACTCTCGACGATCTCGGCGTCCTGCGCGACGTCGAGGTACGCGAGAACGGCAGTGTGCTCGTCACGATCACTCCGACGTACTCCGGGTGCCCCGCCATGGCGACGATGCGGGACGACATCGCTCACAAGCTTCAGGACCACGGCTACGTGGATGTCGAGATCGTCACCAGCCTGACGCCGGCATGGAGCACCGACTGGATCTCCGAGGAGGGCCTGCGCAAACTTCGCGAGACCGGTTACTCCACACCGGGACCGGCTCCTGCTCGTACATCCGGCCCGGTTCCGTTGACCCTGACCGTGAAGCCGCGCCGAATCGACTGCCCTCAGTGCGGTTCCGCGAACACCCGCCTCACATCCGAATTCGGCGCAACGCTGTGCAAAGCCCAGTACCGGTGCGACGACTGCCTCGAGCCCTTCGACCACGTGAAGGAAATCTGATGACTGTCACCGCTGAGCCGGAGCTGAAGAACCTGCGCAACAGGCCATTCCACACGCTGACCGTTGCCGACGTCGAATCGCTCTGCGACGACGCCGTCGCCGTCACGTTCGACGTGCCCGATGAGCTACGTGCGGAGTTCGATTTCAAGCCGGGCCAGTCGCTGATGCTCAGCCGGACCGTCGACGGCACCGAGCACCGTCGCTCGTATTCGATCTGTGCCCCGGCCGGCGCGCGTCCCCGCGTCGGCGTCCGTGAGGTCTCCGACGGCCTGTTCTCCTCGTGGCTCGTCCACGAGGTCAAGGCCGGCGACCGTATCGACGTTCAGGGCCCGACCGGCAATTTCCACGCCGATCCGGCTGTAGCCGGCAGGCACGTTCTCATCGCGGCAGGCTCGGGCATCACCCCGATGCTGTCGATCGCCGCCTCGGTCCTGACCAACCCCGACGCCGAAGTGGTTCTGCTGTACGGTAATCGGCGGACGCGAACGGTGATGTTCGCCGAGGAGATCGCGGACCTGAAGGACCAGTACGGTAGCCGGTTCGACGTCATTCACGTCCTGTCCAGGGAGCCGCGCGAGGTCGAACTGTTCAGCGGAAGACTCGACGCCGAACGACTGCGCGAGATACTCGACACCGTCGTCGCCACACCGGATATCGATCATTTCTGGTTGTGTGGCCCGTTCGGGATGGTCACCGATGCCCAACAGGTTCTGGGAGACCTCGGTGTGGCGAAGACCAGCATCCACGCCGAGCTGTTCTACGTCGACGACGTGCCCCCGCCGCAGGAGCAGCACCGCGAGCCCGGCATCAGCGGGCCCAGCAGCGAGGTCACGATCATCCTCGACGGCCGCGAAGTGAAAGGTGCTCTTCCGCAGGATGAGTCGATCCTCGATTCGGCCGAGCAGCTGCGCTCCGATCTCCCCTTCGCGTGCAAGGGCGGCGTGTGCGGCACCTGCCGCGCGAAGGTGACCGTCGGCGACGTGGACATGCGCCGCAACTACGCACTCGAGGACAACGAGGTCGACGCCGGCTTCGTGCTCACCTGCCAGACCTTCCCCGTCAGCGACACCGTGACCGTCGACTTCGACGCCTGAGACCACGAGAGAGCAATCATGACCAGTGTGCTGTCCGCCCCCACCGATACCCCCGATATCGAGTTCGCCTCGCGCGACCGCATCTCGACTCTCCAGTTGGAGCGCCTGCAGTGGTCGCTGCAGCATGCGTACGACAACGTTCCGCACTACACGAAGGCGTTCGACGCCGCCGGGGTGCACCCGACCGATCTGAAAGACCTGTCGGATCTGGCGAAGTTCCCGTTCACCGCCAAGAAGGATTTGCGGGAGAACTACCCGTTCGGCATGTTCGCGGTGCCGCAGGACAAGGTCTCGCGCATCCACGCGTCCTCGGGCACCACGGGTAGGCCGACAGTGGTGGGCTACACCGCGAACGACATCAGCAACTGGGCGGACCTCATCGCGCGCAGCCTCCGGGCCGGTGGTGTCAAGCCGTCCGACAAGGTGCACGTGGCCTACGGCTACGGTCTCTTCACCGGCGGACTCGGCGCGCACTACGGCGCAGAACGACTGGGCTGCACCGTCATTCCGATGTCCGGTGGTATGACCGATCGTCAGATCCAGCTCATCGAGGACTTCGAGCCCGACGCCATCATGGTCACCCCGTCGTACATGCTCACGATCGTCGACGCGATGGTCAAGAAGGGCATCGATCCAGCGAAGACCTCGCTGAAGACCGGTGTCTTCGGCGCGGAGCCCTGGACCGAGGAGATGCGCAAGGAGATCGAGAAGACCCTCGACATGGATGCCGTCGACATCTACGGCCTGTCCGAGGTGATGGGGCCGGGCGTCGCGATGGAATGCGTCGAAACCAAGGACGGACTCCACATCTGGGAGGATCATTTCTACCCGGAGGTCATCGACCCGGTGACCGGCGAAGTGCTGCCCGACGGCGAGGAGGGTGAATTGGTGTTCACGTCCTTGTCCAAGGAAGCTATGCCGATCATCCGGTACCGCACCCGCGATCTGACGCGACTGCTCCCAGGCACGGCTCGCACGATGCGTCGGATGCAGAAGGTCACCGGCCGAACCGACGACATGATCATTCTGCGCGGCGTCAACCTCTTCCCGACGCAGATCGAAGAGCTGATCCTGACCGTGCCCGTGCTGGCACCGCAGTTCCAGTGCGTGCTCGAGAGGGCAGGCCGCATGGACTCGTTGACCGTTCTCGTCGAGGCCCGCCCCGACGCCGCACTCGACTCGCACGCACCGGCAGCGGCGACACTGAAGAAGCTCGTCAAGGATCGCATCGGCGTGAGCGTTGCGGTCGATGTCGTCGCACCCGCGGCCCTCGAGCGTTCCATCGGTAAAGCCCGCCGTCTGATCGACAACCGTCCGACTGTATGACATGAGCCCGGTGGCACAGGATTTCGAGCAATGGCGCGAGAACGTCTCGACGGCGTTCGTGCCGCTCGACGCTGTGTCCACCGGGCAGTCTCCGTTCCAGGGCACCTTGGTGTCGTCGACTTTGGGTTCGCTGCAATTGAGCGAGGTCGCGGGGCGCGAGGTGGATGTCCGCCGCACACGCGCCACCATCAAGCGTGCCGATCCCGGGCTGATCAAGGTCGGCCTGCAGTTGACCGGCCGCGGCACGCTGGTACAGAACGACCGAGAGGCCGTGCTGGAGCCGGGTGACTTCGCGGTGTACGACACCAGCGCACCGTACGATCTGCATTTCATCGGGGACTTCGAGATGTTCGTGGTGATGTTTCCACGCGATGCGCTGCGCATCGATTCCCGTGAGTTGACGACTGTTGCGGCGCGGCGCATCGAGGGCGATCACGGTGTGGGCGCGCTGGTTTCGCCGTTTCTGTTCAATTTGCGCCGAAACGCCGCCGACGGAACTCTGCCGACGACGCCGATGCTCGAGAACGCCGTCCTCGATCTGCTCTGCGCCGCTCTCGACGACGCGGCTCCCCACGATGCGCCGGGATCCACACTCCTGATCGAGGCCAAGAGTCTCGTGGAATCGCATCTGTCCGATCCCACACTCTCCACGGCGTCTCTTGCTGCGCGCCTGCATATTTCCACGCGTTACTTGCAGAAGCTCTTCGAGTCCGACGGTCGCACGGTAGCCGGCTGGATCAGATCCAGGCGACTGGATCGGTGCCACCGCGATCTGCGTGACCCTCGTTTCGCCGCGGACAGTATCGGAACCATTTGTGCGCGTCACGGTTTGATCGATTCCTCGAATTTCTCGAAGCTGTTCAAGGAGACGTACGGCATGTCGCCGCGGGAGTATCGCGCCGGGTGAGAGCGCACACCGCCCTCACCCAACTACGAGCTACCTTCCGAGGATCAGATCCGAGGCCCGCTCACCGACCATGATGGACGGCGCGTTGGTGTTGCCCGACGGCACCGCGGGCATGATCGACGCGTCCGCGACTCGCAGCCCCTCGACGCCGCGGACCCGAAGATCTGCTCCGACAACGGCATCGACGTCCGACTCGGCTCCCATCTTGCAGGTGCCGACCTGGTGGTGGTACGTGCCCGCGGTCTGTCGGACGTAGGCCCGCAGGTCGTCGCGTGTGCGGGCACTCGGCCCCGGAACCACCTCGGACTTGCGCCACGGTGCGAACGCGTCGGACGCTCCGAAGAGCTGGCCGAGCTGGATTCGACCCTGACCGGTCTCGTCGGGCAGCTCGGTACCGGACCGTTCAGGGCCGGCACCACGCAGAGGGTGAAGCTGGACCAGCGAATAGATGAGCTTGCTGTCCGTCAGGAGGAGCTGTCGCAAGCCGAGACGAATGCGGCTGGCTGCACGTGGCAGTCGACCGGTGAACTGTTCTCCCAGTGGTGGGAGCGTCAGACCACTGAGCAGCGCAATATCCGGCTACGGACGATGGGAGTCGAGCTGGCTGGCTTCGACACAGCTGTCGCTACCCGATGCCGGCGCGGCCAGGTCGAGGGGCACACATGGTCGAGGTCATGGAAGCACTCGGTATTCCCGTGGCTGGGTGGTTCTCGGTCGTCTTGAACGACCCCTCACGTAGCCCCTGACGACGTTCTCTGGCTCTCAGCGGTGCGAAGATTCGCGAGACGACAGGGGGCTGGGTCACAGCTACGATCATCGGAGAGTAACCGACTGAGGAGTATGCGTGGATCCAGAGCTCATGTCGCCCGCAGGGGTGTCGAACGGTGGCGACCCACCGAGAGTATTTCTCAGCTATGCACATGAAGACCAGGCGGTCGCCGAGCTTGTTTCCAGCGCTCTCAGTTCAAAGGGCATCGAAGTGTGGACGGACCGCAAGATTGCGTATGGCGAGTCGGTCGCGTCAGCGATCGGAACCGGGATCGATGCGGCCGACGTGATCCTTGTGTTGATGAGTCCTGCCAGCTCTGCTAGCCAGTGGGTGTCAACCGAGGTTGCAATGGCCGTCGCGAACACGCTCGGTGGTTTACACAAGAGGGTCCTGCCGGTGCTTATCGACGGCAACTCACACGATTCCGTCCCTCCCCTTTTGACCGGTCATCAATACTTGGATTTGCGGAATGAGGTCTGGAATTCGTCCGGTCTCGACAAGCTGGTGGACGAGGTATTTCACGGTAAGCCAGCTAACACGAAATACGACGCGGGACGTGCAGTAACTAAAATAGAAACTGAAATTCTTCAACGAACGGCTCGTGAGCAGGAAGCTGCTTTTGCTGCGTCGTCGACGATTTTTTCGCTGGCGCGTTTTGCAAGTGGATACATGATTGCACTTGCTATTGGCGCGTCAATTGCTGTCATAATTATGCTTGTCTACGGCAGCGCTCCCGGAGGCGCGACAATCGCAATTTCCATCACAAACTTAATGCTACTAATAACATTGAGTTTTTGGATGTTTTTAAGATCCAATCTAATAAGAAAAAACAGTCGCAACTCGAAAATTCCCGCTGATTTCGTCAGAATTCGTGACAAATGACTGCGCCCGATGCTCTTGCACTGGCACAAGGCCAGCAGAGACTTCAGCAGGAAAGAGAAACATTTGATCAGCGTAAACGCCAGGACGCCAGCTGGTTCAAAGTTAGATGCGCGATCGGATGGGTTGCCGCAGTGACACTGCCATC
The DNA here is from genome assembly GCF_004563845.1 of Rhodococcus sp. 1R11. Taxonomy (NCBI): domain Bacteria; kingdom Bacillati; phylum Actinomycetota; class Actinomycetes; order Mycobacteriales; family Nocardiaceae; genus Rhodococcus; species Rhodococcus sp. 1R11. Next base: position 253,089 of record NZ_SPNG01000005.1, read on the forward strand.
CATCATGGTCGTTGCGTGCCTGATTATCGGGTTTCACGATTCGTTTGGTCCAACCACCGTCTCGATTGCCACTGGCGCATTGCTTGTCGACGCACTTGCAACTGCAACCTCCCTCTATAAAATTGTAATTGGGACGCAGGGTAGCCAACCGCTTGAGCCGGTCACCGCTGAAGCGCCTGCCCTGCGAACGGCTGCCCTCCCATTGGCTGCAACGTCTGAATAGTCAACGACTCGGAAATCGGCGCGATTTGTGTAAGACTCTGCCAGAATGGTGGGCACCGGTCGGCGGTTCCGTTTCCCATCCAAGTTTGGATCATCTAGCCGAGTGCGAGAGGTAAATGGAGATACTAAAGTACGGCGTCGGATGGTTTATCGGTATTGTGGCACTTATTGCCGGTGCCTACTACTTCTTCTACAACAAACGCCGCAAGTCGATCGAGATTGAGTCCACTACGAGGAGTATGATCCTCGCGGGGGTGCGAGGTCACGGCCAACTCACTGTCGCTTACGATGAAACCAGGGTGCGTGATCCCTACATAGTCGAGCTCGCAGTCGTGAATTCAGGCCATAAAGACATAACCAGCAACGATTTTGACGCAAATAAGCCCCTACGAATTTCTGTTGAGGCGAAAGCGGTTGCTCTTTTACAGTGGTCGGTAATTGAAAAAGAGCAGTCAGTGATGCCGCTACGACTCGACGCCGAGGCGAGCCACGTCGTCTTGGGCCCGTCGAAACTTGCCGTCGGCGAGATCCACAGGCTTCGACTATTAGTCGACGGGACGCCACATATATCAGTAGTCGAAAATCCTCTTATTGACACAAAGATCGAATTCGGCAAACCAAAAAAACGCCGCAAGCAATTCCGCCAGGCAATAGCAGCTTTTTTTGGTTTCGGTCTTCTTGTAATTCTACAGGTCTCAAATTTCTTGTTCAACAGCCTAAGAGACAAAATGAATGTCGTTACGGTGGATTTTGCTGGCTCGTCTCGCGTCGCGAGCCCATGGGGAGCTGCTTTATGGGCCTGGATTAATACATTTGCCGTTGTTGCTTGCTTCCTGCTGATCGTTTACGCAATGGCTGGTGCACTAACAATGTTGATTACCTCGTCCTTTCGCTCCGATCAAGGCAACTAAGCACGGCCATCGGGGGTCGTAAGTTTCGTGTTATTTTCCGGTTGCACTCGGTGTAATCTGAGACGGTCGACTATCGCGTCGGAGTCACTTTCCCGAGATCGAATCCGAAACTCGCTTACCGACCGACGAACGGCGCGTTGGTGTTGCCCGACGGCACCGTGGGCGGAGCCTTCGGGAGCGACCGATCGAAGCGGGCTCGGTCAGAAGACCATGGGTGACATTCCCAGGATCATCAGGGCCGAACCTGCAGTCACTCGTCGCCCGGGCGGGTTCGTGCGCAGCAGGTGGATCGTCACGGCCATCCACCCCACCAGCAGCAACGCTGCGATGATTCTCGGATCCGCCTCGACGCCGTGACGGTGCCGTGTCGATGCCTGCGGATCCGCGTGAGAGTGCATGGGCGGCAGCATCATCAGCAGCACGGCCATGCAGGTCAGGTCCACCGCGCACGGGACCGACCGTGTTCTGTTCGGACGGTCCGCGGTGACGTGTACGGCAACCGCAACGAGAGCGAGGATCGATATCAGCGCCACGGATGGGTCCGTGCCGAACACCACCATCGCGGCCATGACGGTGCACATACACAGGTGGGCCCACCGGACCCGCCCCGTGTGGTCGCGGCGCCCGAGCAGGGGAAGCGCCGCACCCACCGCACCCAGCGTCATCAGCACCGTCATGACCATCGGTGTCAGGCCGTCGGCTCGAGGTCTCGACTGCGAGATCCACCCCGCCGAGCCACCAGGAGCCCACCGCCGAAGAACACCGCAACGACGATCAACAGCAACGCGGCGAGCACTCCCGAACCACCGATGAGCAACGTGAAGTTGTCCAGCACGAGCGCGAGGATTGCCATCAGCCCCACGGTTCCGAGCGCCGGGGCGACGACGGTGTGCCAGGTACGCGTATCCACGGTCGATCGACGGAAGAACGCGATGATCGCGCCGCCCGTCAGGATCATCAGAACCAGGATGCTCACTGTGGCCAGTCCGGACATCCAGGTGAACAATTGCAGCACCGGGTCTGCGCCTGCTGCCGCGAACACCACGAGAATCACTGTTGCCGACACGGTCTGGAACAGTGATCCCATGTGCGGGGAGCCATGCCGAGAATGGGTGCGGGCCAACATCGACGGGGCGACGCCCTTGCGGGCGAGCGCGAATACGTACCGTCCGATTGCGTTGTGGAACGCCAGCAGGGCGGCGAAAAGACTGGTGACCAACATGATTTCCATGATGTCCGCCGACATCGGGCCCAGGTACTGGGCGGCAGCGGCGAACGTCAACCCCGCCGTGTCGTCGGCAGCGGCCTGCGCGACGGACGCTCTGCCGAAAGCGAGCACGACGGCCCAACTCGACACCGCGTACACCAGTCCGATGGTCACGACGGCGGCGTAAGTCGCGATCGGAACGGTCCGTGTCGGGTTACGCGCTTCCTCGCCGTAGATGGCGGTCGCCTCGAATCCGATGAACGACGCGATGGCGAACATCAGGGCGATTCCCGGTGATCCGCTGAAGAAGGCCGAGGGAGTGAACGATTCGACGTCGATGCCCGCAGCACCACCCTTGGCGAACACCGCGATCGACAGGACCACGATGATGCCGATCTCGAGCACCAGCAGCACGCCGAGAACCTTGGCCCCGAGATCGATGCTGCGGTAACCGAGTAACGCCACGATCGCGACGAGACCGAGCGCCCACAACCACCACGGCAGATCGGGGCCGCCGTTTTTCACGACCAGGCTGTCGACGGTCGATGCGGCGAGGCCGTAGATGCCCGCCTGAATGGCGGTGTACGTCAGCAGTGCCAGACCCGCGGCACCGAGGCCCATGGTTCTGCCGAGCCCTTTCTCCACGTACGCATAGAACGCGCCGGTGTCCACCATGTGTCGGCTCATGGCCGCGTACCCGACGCTGAAGACCAGCAGGACGAGGGCCGCGACGATGTAGGCGAGCGGAGCGCCCGCTCCGTTACCTGTCGCGATCATGACCGGCAGAGCCCCACCGATAGCGGTCAATGGCGCTGCAGCGGCGATGACCAGGAACACGATCCCGACGACGCCGATGGAACCGCGCAGTGCGCCTGCCGTCGAATGCGATTGGCTTTCAGACATTCTGCTCACCGCCCGCGCAATTCGAAGTGGCGCAGTGCGCAGAGGTCGTGCCCTGCACGTCGAGGGTGGGGTTGCGATCGAAGAATCCGGAGGGCTTGAGCTTGAAGCCGGTGTAGTCCACCGGCATGATCGGCCAGTCCTCGGGCCGCGGGAAGTGGGTGAGCCCGAAGGTGTGCCACAGCACGATGTCCTCGTCGACCAGGCTGCGGTCCGAGGCGACGAATGCCGGCAGCCCCGCTCCCCCGTGGTGTTGGTTCACGAAATCACCTGCAGCATAACGCTCCTTGCGATCGAACTGCGTCACCCACAGATGCTTGGTAGCGAATGTGGCTCGTCGGGCGATCGACGAGTTGTCGTCGGCGAGAAGCAGCGGCTGCCCCTCGGGGTGCAACGTGTATCCGACGGGCTTCCCGAGCCGACTCAGCGATGTGGGGTTGGTGACGTGCCAGACGCGGCCCATCGTGCCGTCGGCGACTCGCTGCGCCTCGGATTCCGTGGCGAGCGGGGTGTGGTGCAGAGCAAAAGCATTGCCGTGCAGGTTCTCCGGGCCCATCGGCACTCGGCGGGTCTCGATCTCCTCGACGGAGTTGCCGATGCCGTCGACCATCATGTCGAGTCGGGCACTGAACAGGTGCTGGTGGCACGGCGCTCCGAGCCCGGGGGCGATCTCCGTCGCGTAGGGGTAGTCACCACCCGGGTGCCCTGACGTGAAGACGATTCCTGTTGCCTTGACCTCGAATTCGATGGTGCCGTCGAGGTAGAGGTACCAGAAGAATCCGTAATCGTAGTTACCGATGGTGGTGAAGAAGGAAATGACGAGTCGGCGCTGGCGGCGGGTCTCCTGCGAGCCCGACCACAGATCGGTGTGCTTCCACAGCACCCCGAAGTCTTCCTCGTGCATGCATACGGCGTTGGTCAATGTTTTGGGGTTGCCGAATTCATCGGCGATCACGGCGTCGAAGTACGTGATGTCTCCGACGCAGTCGCAGCCGAGTTCCAGCGAGTTCGCGAACCGTCCCACGAGATATTCACCGGTGTCGAAGTAGTTCTGCCACGACCGTACCGGTGACGGATCGCCGTAGGGAACAACCATTTCCGCGATCGACGCGCGGTGAACGATCGGCCGGACGGCACCTCCGTCCTCGAAGCCGATCTGGTGCAGCACCAAACCTTCGCGCACATCGAAGCCTACGCGAAACGACCATTTCTCCCAGTCGACGCGATTGCCGCGCACCGTGAAGCTCGGCCCCTCGGGTTGAGTGATCTCGATCGGCTTCTGCGTGGTGCGCAGCGGGCCGGTGACGGACAGATCGTCGAAGTTTCCCGACTCCTCCGGGATGGGAACCACGCCCAGATCGACGACCTTGTCGACCGTCCGATTCATCACGTCCACGAACGCGACCAACCCGTCGATGGGATGGGCCCACGCGTGGTCGGCGGGGTAGTCCTGCCGAAAGGCCAAGCCGCGCAGTATGCGTCGGCCATGCTCGCCCGGATAGTCGAACACACCTGCCGACAGGGGCGCCACTCGAACGTCGACGACGTCCAGTCCACGCGCGGCCAGCGCGGCGAGCCAGTCGGGGTCGGTGGACAGCACCGTCTCGACGAGTTCGAATTCTTCGTCGAGCACCGGCATCTGACCGTCGCGGATCGCGTCGAGCCGGGTGGAGCCGATCACCTGACGCTCGTCGAGGGAGACGAGCAGGTCGACGGCATCGGGCGTCGAGATGTCGTGCAGCAGCACCCGGAAGGTGCGCCGGGTGGTCGGTTCGTCACCGTACAGGTCGGACTTATCCGGTTCGTCCAACCCGACGTACACGAACCGGGTTGCGGGAGAGACAAATCCGGCGGCGTCGACGATGTCTCGAACCTGTGAGATCTCGTCTTCGGTGGGCAACGACAAGGCATGGTCGATTGCGTGGGGCGTGAGGGTCGGCATGGGTGTTCCTCGGGTCGAGGTCTTGGTTCTACATACGTTGAAAAACGAAAGCGTGCGAGAGGACACGGGTCGCCTGCACAGAGGGTGACTACAGCTGAGCTATGAACCGGTCGAGCATCTCGAACTGCCGGTCGGCAGTGGTGTCATCGGGGGTGAGCACGCCGAGAATCTGCATGCCCATCATCATGTTGAGCAACATCTCGACGGCCAGATCGACATCGAAATCGCCTGCATCGCCTTCCGCGCGAGCCTGCTCGAGAAACTCCGCCATCCGCGTTCGCCACGACACCAGGGAACGATGGTTGGTGTCGTCCATGTGCTCGTCGTACATTGCTCGCTGCCACAGCGAGACGGCAATTCTCGCTTCGAGCAGAGTCTCTTCGGTCGTCGGCATCACTTCGCGACAGAAGATGCGAAGGGCGTCGAATCCCGTTGCATCACCTAGCGCTTCGTCGATGCGGCGGTTCGTTGCCTCGAAGACGTGCTCGAACGCGGTTCGGAGAATTTCGTCTTTGCCCGCGAAATAGTGGCTCAGCGCACCGTTCGTGTATCCCGCCTCGGTCGCGATGTCCCGCATGTTCGCGGCATCGATCCCCTTGGCAGCGATCAAACGCCAGGTTGCCGCGGTGATCGCGCGGCGGCGTTCGTCGTGATCCACGAGCTTGGGCACAGCCCTACGGTAGCGGCTCCCTGCTCGGACCTAGGGTTCGGGCATCGTCATCATCGCCTTCCGATCCGTTCGGACGTTGTTCTACGTCCGTTGAACTAAATCTTGCGACTCGTTCGTTACGAAACACGCGCTCGGCGGTAAACACCGCGTTACCCACGTGAGCGGAACCTCGTAGCAGGGGTCGAAGTTCCGTTCACCTGGGTCGTTCCGCAGGCTCCACTCCCGCTCACCTGCGTCAGCTCTACAGAACTATCGTGACAACTTTCTCCTCGGTGTTGGCCTCGATACCCGCCCAACCGAGTTCACGGCCCGTGCCACTGGATTTCATACCGCCCCACGGGAGTGCGGGATCGATTGCTGCCCAACCGTTCACCCACACGGCACCGGAACGAACCTGCGCGGCCAGGGTGTGTGCCCTCGACACGTCGCGGGTCCAGATCGAAGCGGCCAACCCGTACACCGTGTCGTTGGCAATGGCGATCGCCTCGTCGGCCGTATCGAAAGGGATCACCGTGCCGACGGGTCCGAATATCTCCTCCTGTGCGATCTTCATGTCGTTGTCGGCGTCGGCGAAGATCGTCGGCTCGACGAAATAGCCGGCACTGTCGGGACGTCCGCCGCCGGCCGCCACTCGCGCTCCGCCGTCGCGTCCGGCCTGGATGTACCCCAGCACGCTGTCGCGCTGCTTCGCGTTGACCAGTGCGCCCATCGTCGTCGACGGATCGAAGGGATCGCCCAGCACCTGCGCCGAGGCCGCCGCGGCCAACCCGTCCACCACCTGCGAGTACAGCGAGCGATGCACCAGCACTCGGGTTCCGGCCGCACACACCTGGCCCTGGTTGAAGAACAGTCCCATCGCGGTTCCGTTGATCGCGGCTTCGAGATCCGCGTCCTCGAGAATGATCTGAGGGGACTTGCCGCCGAGCTCGAGTGTGGTCCGCTTGAAGGTATCGGCAGCCTTCTTGGCGATGAGCTTGCCGACTCGAGGACTTCCGGTGAAGCTGATCTTGTCGACGTCCGGGTGACCGACCAAGGCGTCGCCCGTCACTTCACCCAGTCCTGGAACAACATTGACGACACCGGCAGGTACGCCTGCCTCGTCGATCAGGCGAGCCAGATGCAGGATGGACAGTGGCGCATCCTCCGGCGGCTTGACGACCACGGTGTTCCCGGCGGCCAGTGCGGGCGCCAGCTTCCACGCGGCGATCATCAATGGCGTGTTCCAGGGGACGATCATGCCGATGACGCCCACCGGCTCACGCACGGTGTACGAGTGCGTCGGCTGCCCGAAGTATCCCGCAGTGGGGATGGAGCTGCCGGTGATCTTGTCGGCCCAGCCGGCGAAGTGCCGGAAAGTGGCTGCAGCATTGGGAATGTCGAGCATCGCCGGTTGCCCCACCGGCTTGCCGACGTCGAGGGCCTCGAGTCGAGCGAGCAGGTCGCCGTCGCGCTCGATGAGATCGGCAATCCGGTTGAGCAGCGTCCCGCGGACTGCTCCAGGAGTCGCGCCCCACTCACCACCGAGCTGGGCACGGGCCGCGCGCACCGCTGCATCGACGTCCGACGCGGTGGCCGCAGCAACCTCGGCCAGGGGCTGTTCCGTCGTGGGGTTGATGTCGGTGAAGGTGCCACCGTCGGATGCGCCGTGCCACTGCCCCGCGATGTAGAGCTCTGTGGCGGTGCCGGTCGGCAGCGACGGTGCGGCCGATTCCTGTACTGCAGTCATGTTTGTTGGCTCCTTCTCGGGTGCCGATCGCGGCACCTGTGGCGTGTCCGGTCAAGACTGCTCCCGGACAGGCGAGCAGGTCTTGTGTGATCGCGCACACATTGTGCGGCAGATGCGCACCGTCCTCGGCCCCGAGCCAACGGGCCGGGATGACGAATATGTGTCGACCCACCGGGCCCCGGTTACCGCCGTGTTTCGCCGCCCGGGCGTGCGACGGAGAGTCAATTATTCCGACACATCGAGGCCATCCATCGGCCTCTCAGCAGGCAAAACTGGTGCCCTCCCACACGAAAGGCCCGCAATGACACACCACCAGTTTCGCGCCGCAGCAGTCCAGGCCGCGCCGGCATTCCTCGATCTCGACGCGTCGATCGACAAGGCCATCGGCCTGATCGAGGACGCGTCCCGCGCCGGAGCCGAGCTCATCGCGTTTCCCGAGACCTACCTGCCCGGCTATCCCTGGTACATCTGGCTCGACGCACCGGCATGGGGATTTCAGTTCACGCAGCGCTACTTCGACAACTCACTGGAGTACGGAACACCCCAGGCAGCTCGAATTGCGCAGGCCGCCAAGGACAACCACATCATGGTCGTGATGGGCCTGAGCGAGCGATACAAGGCCAGTCTCTACATCGCCCAGTGGATCATCGACGCCGAAGGCAAGACCGTCGCGATGCGCCGCAAGCTCAAGCCGACGCACGTCGAACGCACCGTGTACGGCGAAGGTGACGGCTCCGACCTGTCGGTATACGACACCGACCTCGGACGTGTCGGCGCACTGTGCTGCTGGGAGCACCTGCAACCGTTGTCGAAGTACGCGATGTACGCCCAGAACGAGCAGGTTCACATCGGCGCCTGGCCCAGCTTCTCGCTCTACACCGGCGCGGCCTACGCCCTCGGGCCCGAGGTCAACACCGCTGCCAGCCGGATCTACGCCGTCGAAGGCGGCTGCTTCGTCATCAGCCCCTGCGCGACCGTCTCCCCCGAGATGATCGACATCATGTGCACCGATGACGCCAAGCGCGCGATGCTCACCGCAGGCGGCGGTCATGCCCGCATCTTCGCGCCCGACGGCCAACTGATGCACGAGCCACTCGCACCCGACGCCGAAGGCATCGTCTACGCCGACATCGACACCAGCCTCATTTCGATCGCCAAGGCCGCCGCCGACCCGGCCGGCCACTATTCGCGTCCGGACGTGACGAGACTGTGGCTCGACAAGACTCCCGGCGACCGCGTCGTGTCGGGTGCGCAGCCAGTCGCGAACGCGCGGTACGACTTCACCGAGGACGTCGCCGCCGAGGTACGTCTCGAGATCACCGAACAGCTCGCTCGCGACGAGGACGTAGCCCGTGTCTGAACTCGAATCCGCGATCCCCAATCATCTCGTCGTTCCACGGTCGTGTCCGCGTCGCACACCCGAGGGCTACCAGCCGCCCTTCCCGTCGTACGTCGCGCGCTTTCCGGTATCCACCGAACGAGTAGTGATGGGCTACTTCGGAATACAAGGCCTGCCCGACGCCTCCCCGTGGGGTGACGAGGGTCCTTCCCGAAGGGACCGGGCGCGCTACACCGACGAGGAAGGCATCGACACGACGGTGTTCATCGGCTACTGGGACGACGTCGAAGTGTTCGATCGCTGGTTCGACTCCGTCGGTCGGCATTGGACGAGCGTCAGAGGCCGCTTCGTCGAGATCATCAGACCGACCGTCGACCGCTACGAGACGCTCTTCTCCTCCACCGGCCGCATGGAAGGTGTTGCCACTCTGACGGATTCACTCAGTGGAACCATCGAAGAGCACGCCTACTGGGGCGGGGTCAGGGATCGAATCCCGTTGTCGCAGAGCGACTCGCTTGCTCCCAGCGGGGAGCCTCAGGTCGTACGCGACGGCGACAGAGTCACAGTTGTGCCGCAGGAGAACCTCTGCCTCATCCGATCCGGGCAGGATTGGGCCGATACGGCCGGGTCCGAACGAGAGATGTACCTGCGGGACGTCGAACCGGTGTTGCGGGCCGGCATGGACTTTCTTCGCGACGACGGACTGGCCATCGGCTGCTTCGCCAACCGGTACATGACCGTCGTGACCGACGACGGCACCGACACCGACACCGACAAATCGTTCGGGATGAGTTGGTGGCGCAGTCTGAGCGACCTCGAAGCGTGGGCCGAGTCGCATCCGACGCACGTGGCGATCTTCGGTGCTGCGCTGAAGTATCTGTCGACGATGGGGCCTGCGGCGTCGCTGAGGCTCTATCACGAGGTCACCGTGGCAGCGGCGGACGAGCAGTACTTCGAGTACTTCGGCTGCCACGACCGCACGGGTCTGCTGCGTACCGCTGCGGCGCGTTCTACTCTGTGAGGAGACGGGAGGTACCTGACATGGCCGATCCGCTGCGCACCGACTCCGTCGACCTGGCCGACAGCGTCGATTTCTGGACCGCTGCGGTGAGTCGGACGTACGTCGATCTCGAGTGCACGATTCCCGAGAACGCGTCGGCCATCACCGGGCATATCGAGTCCACCGCACTTGCGACTCTCGGGTTGTCGCGAGTGTCTGCGACAGCTCAGAGCGTGCTGCGAACGCCTGCAGGTATCTCCCGAACCAGTGACGACTACTTCCTGGTCAGTGTCCAGACGTCGGGGACCGGGTTCGTCGTCCAGGACGACCGAACTGCGGTCCTGCAACCGGGCGACTTCGCGCTCTACGACACCACCCGGCCGTACAGTCTCCGCTTCGACGACCCGTTTGCCCAATACGTCCTGATGCTCCCCGGAGCCACGCTGAGGACGCTCGTCCGGGATACGGGTTCATTGACTGCACGGGCGGTGTCGGGACGACACGGAGCAGGGAAACTGCTCGTCAGCATGATCTCCTCGATCATGGACGACGCCGACATGAGTACCGCGTCGGCCGAGGCCGTGTCGCAGAGCGTCGAGTACATCCTGGTCGCAGGCCTGGTCGGACTCACCGGGGTCGAGAAGCCCGCCCCCTACGCTGCGTCCGAACGGCTCGGAGAAATCAAGCGTGCGATGACGGCGCGATTGCGAGATCCGGACCTGACGGTGACGGAAGTAGCCGCCTCCTTGCACTTGTCTTTGAGCACGGTTCATCGGGCGTTCGCCGGTGAGCCGTGTACCGCCGCTGAATGGATCTGGATGCAACGGCTGGAAGGCGTCAAGCGGACGCTGTGTGAGCCGCAGAATGCCCGCACCACCATCGGTGCACTCGCGGCATCGTGGGGGTTCACCGACCCCGCTCACTTCAGCCGCGCATTCCGTACACGTTTCGGCTCTACCCCGAAGACCTTTCGCGACACCCATCGCATGTAATGGCAAGGAGAACGGCGTGCAATCGACACCGACGCAATTGCGAGCGCAGTTCGCCCTTCGTCTGTCTGCTCTGTACGGGCGGGAAGTTCCCGCGTACACGACGCTGTTGGACGTCACCGCGTCGATCAATGCCGAGACGATGCGAACCAACGGTGCCGATGCCGAACGTTTCGGCTCCATCGATCGCGTCACCGCCGAGCGCCACGGCGCGATTCGTGTCGGCAATGCACGTGAGATGTCGCAGGTAGCACTGATATTCGGTGCCATGGGCATGTACCCGGTGGGTTTCTACGATCTGCGTGACACTGCGTCGAGTTCGATTCCCGTGGTGTCGACTGCGTTTCGGCCGATCGATCCGGCCGAGCTGGCGATCAACCCGTTCCGGATCTTCACCTCGATGCTGGTGGCGTCGGACCGACGGTTCTTCGACCAGGATCTAGGCCGTCGCCTGACGGAATTCCTCGATCGCAGAACACTGTTCCCTCCGCTACTGCTCGAGCTGGCAGCCACGTGCGAGAGGGACAACGGCCTCGCAGCGGAGGAGTCCGCTACTTTTCTGGACCTCGCGACGGCGGCGTTCGCGTTGTCGACCGACCCTGTCGACAGAGCGTGGTATCGCGAACTCGAGGCAGTCTCGGCGGTGGCCGCCGACATCGGTGGTGTCTCCTCCACCCACATCAACCACCTGACACCGAGGGTTCTGGACATCGATCTTCTGCATCGCCGAATGGGAGAGCGCGGGGTGGCGATGATCGACACCATCCAGGGGCCTCCTCGTACGTCCGGTCCTGGATTGTTGTTGCGCCAGACGTCGTTCCGAGCGCTGGACGAGCAGCGGATGTTTCTCGACGAGAACGGCAACGTCGAACCCGGCCATCTACGGGTGCGGTTCGGCGAGGTCGAAGCCAGGGGCGCGGCAGCTACCGCACTCGGACGACGTCGCTACGACGAGTATCTGGATCGACTCGATACCGAGGAACCCGAGGACGCGTCCGCACTGTGGTCGTCGCTGGTGCCGGACGACGAGACACAGTGGATGGCAGAAGACCTCGCCTACTTCACCTTTCGGGTCACTGGGACCAACCCGTCCGCTGCAGACCGGGACGGTGGCCTCGTCGATCTGGTCAGGTCGGGTGTTCTCGCGGCCGACCCGATCGTGTACGAGGACTTCCTGCCCAAGTCGGCGGCGGGCATCTTCAGGTCCAATCTCGAATCCGACGGCACCCGCAATTCCGACAACACCGCGGCAGCCTTCGATGCGGAGGCGATGGAAAGCGTTCTGGGACGGACCCTGCACGACCCGTACCGAATCTACGGCCGTCTCCGAGACGAGTCGGTGGCGCGAGTCGAGAAGCACCTCGGCCTGACGAAGCCTCTCGACTGCCCATGGACCCACTGAGCAATCGGCCCGAGATACCGAGTGTCAGCCCGAGATACCGAGGGATCCGGCGAGGGTCGGCCAACTCTTCGGTAGCTGCTCCACCCAGTACGGCCACGAGTGCGTTCCGGTCTCGGTGAAGTCGAACGTTGCAGGAATGTTCAACTGGCCGAGCCGATCCGCGAGTCGGTGTGTGCAGTAGTTGGACCCGACCTCGATGAGGCCACCGACCACCACCCTGTCCCATCCCGCTGCAGTGTCGAAGCTTTCGTGACGTCCGGGAGCGCCGGTTCCCACCGACACGTAGACATCGGTACCGCGCAGACTTTCGGCATTGGCCACCGAATCATGTTCGGCCCACGCAGGATCGAAGGGTCCGCCCCACATGTTGTCGGCATTGCCGCCGAATGCTCCGACGATGGCTCGAATACTGGCCTGGCCCAACGGTTCGGCGGACGCGAAGCAGCCGCTGTACGACGCCACGCCGGAGTACACATCCGGGTTACGTGCGGCCAGCATCATCGCCGATTGTGCGCCCATCGACAGTCCCGCTATCGCGTTGCGGCCGTTGCCATCCACGGCCGCGTCGATCAGCGGAGGTAGTTCCTCGGTGAGAAACGCTTCCCACTGATACCGGCCGAGTTTCGGGTCGTCGCGCTGCCAGTCGGTGTAGAAGCTTCCTGGCCCGGCCAACGGCAGGACGACGTTGACGTTCTTGTCGGCGAAGAACTCCGCTGCCTGCCCCTTGCGCAACCACATGCTGTTGTGCGGATCCTCCTCGCCGATGCCGCTGAGCATGTACAGCGTCGGACGCGGTCCGCTTTTCGCCGCGGGTGTGAGCACCTGCACTTCGACGACGGCTCCCATGGCGGGTGAGTCGACCTTCAGCGTGCGCAGCGTGTCGGATGTCAGGACGGTGTCGACGATGCGGGCGGAGGGGGCAGCCGGCTCGGCGGATGCGATACCTCCCGAGGCGATCGACAGGGACAACGCTGCGACGAAGACAGTGGTGGAGATGCGTCGGCGACGCATGGCGATCCTCTCGGGATTATCACGGTAAGGGTGAATCGAGGTGCAGCATTGCACAATTGCGCGCCCGGTAACACGTTGTGGGCAAACTTTCACCACTGCCGCAGACTCGATACCCGATAGAGGTGGCGAACCTGAACCTCCGCCCTTCTTCGTCCTTTGAGTCGTACGCGAACAATTCGTGCACTAATCAATTCTGCTACTCTGGCCACCGTGACCACCACCGAGGATCCACTCGCGCTCGATCGCCAGGTCTGCTTCGCCCTGGCCGTCACCAACCGTGCTGTGCTGTCGGTGTATCGGCCGTTGCTCGAACCGATGGGCCTGACCCATCCGCAGTATCTCGTGATGCTGGCCCTGTGGGGCGAGTCGCCGATGTCGGTCAAAGCGATCGGCTCCGCGCTGCAACTCGACTCACCCACCCTGTCCCCGCTGCTCAAGCGTCTGGAATCGATGGGGCTGCTCACCCGCACACGCAGCACGGAAGACGAGCGCATTCTGCTCGTGTCCCTCACCCCCGCCGGAGCCGCCCTCCGTTCCGAGGCCGAGAAGATTCCATCCGCGGTCGTGGCGAGACTCGGTGCGTCACTCGACGAACTGGAGCAGTTGCGCCGCGTCCTCACTCGCGTCAACGACGCGGCGATCGCAGCAGGAGCACTGACATGAGCGCACGACCCCAGCACACCCGTCCGAACGTCGGCCAATGGTTGGGCTATGCCGTCCTGGGCCGCAAACTCCCCGACTCGATGCAGGATTGGGTTCGACGCGACCTCGTCGGCCCGGGCGCGACACCGCGTCACATCCTGCGGTCGATGATCCCGTTCCTGCCCATCTTCATCGGGTTCTTCGTGCTCTTTCCCGGCGCGATCTGGTTACGTGCCTCGATGGTCCTGTTGGCCCTGCTGCTCGCACTGTTCTACACCGCCGCATACATGGACCAGAACCGCGCCCGTCGTCTCGAGATTCACGGACTGCCCGCCGACCTGAAGAGCGAGAAGAAGACGGCGGAACTCGAACGCGAACGCGAGAACTACCGTCGCAACCACTGACCGGCCGGTCAGTGCTCGCGGGCAAGACCTGCGGTGAAGTCGTCGGCGATCATGACGGCCAGATCCCGCGTCTTGCGGTTGGTGTTCTGTGAGAGTTCGGTCAATTGCGTGAACGCGGCGTCGGCGTCGATGCGGTACACCGACATGAGGATGCCGACGGCTCGTCCGATCGTGCCGCGGGTCTCGAGCGCCGTACGCAGTGTCGCGGCCTGATTGCCGCTCTCCGCGATCAGCTGCTCGCGCATCCGTGACAGTTCGAGGTGCACGCGAACGCGCGCGACGAGTTCGCGGTCGTGGAACGGCTTGACGATGTAATCGTCGGCACCGCGCCCGAGTCCGTCGAGCACAAAATCCGTTCCCGCACGAGCGGTCAACAAGATGACCGGCACTCGCTGCAGCTCGGCGTCACCGCGGATGTCGTCCACCAGATCCAGACCACTGCGCCCCGGCAGCATGACGTCGGAGAGCACCAGCCCCGGCAGCATCGTCCGGGCACGATCGAGAGCGGTCTCGATGTCCCCCGCTGTCGAGACGGACCACCCTTCGTCGGTCAGCAGGCGCGCGAGGTAGTTGCGCATGTCGACGTTGTCCTCGACGAGCAGGACGTCTGCGCGACCGGTCGTCTCGGGAACGGGCTCGATCGAGGGGAAGATCGCCGAGATCGGATCGGCCGGAGCACCGGGTCGATCGACAACGGCAGCTTCTGCGGGCAACCGCGGCACCTGCACGGTGAAAGTACTTCCCCGGCCCGCGTCGCTGTCGACGTCGATGCGTCCGTTCAAGGCGGTCAGCAGGTCCGTCACCAGGGCAAGCCCGATTCCGGACCCTTCGATGCTGTGCGCGCCTTCTCGTTCGACGCGGTGGAACCGGTCGAAGATTCGAGGCAGGTCCTCGGCCGGAATTCCCAGTCCGGTATCTGCGACCACGAGCCGGACGGTGTTCTCGTCCGCGACCAGACGAACCGACACCCGTCCGGCCGGGGTGTACTTGACGGCGTTGGCGACGAGGTTGAACACGACCTTCGACCACATTTCGGCGTCGGTCAGTACCACGACGTCCTCGGCCGCATCCACGACGAGCTCGAGCCCTTGCGCCGACGCGACGGCCGAGAACATCGTCGCGCAATCGCGTGTCACCGAGCCGAGGTTCACCGGCTCGGGTCGAGGGACGAGTCGGCCGGCCTCGGCATTGACGATGTCGAGCAGGTCGTCCACCAACCTGCGCAGCCGCATCGACGCGCGATGAACGACGTCGAGTGATTCGCGGTCGTTCGCGTCCAGCACCGAAGCAGCGTTCTCGCGTACCGAATCGAGCGGGCCGGTCAGCAACGTCAGCGGGGTGCGGAATTCGTGCCCGACGTTCTCGAGCAGCCGAGTCTTCGCAGCATCGGCGTCGGCCAAGGCCGCCACCCGGCTGCGCTCCATCTCGAACGCGTGCGAGGCCGTCAGTGCAGTCGACAGGCGTTCGGCGACGACGACGCAGAACGAGGTGAAGGCATCGTCGATCACCCGATGGCTGCTCACCCCGATCAACAACGCCCCGACCGGCTGTACCCGACCGGCCATCGTCAACGGCACGACGACGGCCTGCGGAACGTTGCCGTCCACCTGCACGGTAGCGCAGGCGACCGCACCGTCGGCAACTCGAGAGATGTCGGCGCACTCCCACGTCGCAGCCTCGTACCCGGCGTCGCCGCCGGTCACGACACACTCCACCGGACCGTCCGCATTCAGATCTTCGCGGAGGTAACCGGCGACGAGGGGAAACTCCGACGCTTCCGCCGCGAGCACGCCCACTGCCGCACGGCAGATGTCCACGGCACCGTCGGTGTCGTTGCCCGTCAGCGTGCCCAGGCTCAGCAACGCCTGCATGCGGCGTTCGCCGAGGAGCTGCTGGGTGACCTCCGACGTCGCGACGAACACGCCGAGGACCGCGCGCTCGGGACCGTGAATCGGACTGTACGAGAAGGTCCAGTACGTCTCTTCGAGGAACCCGTACCGATTCATCATGAACCGTTGGCGAGCACCGTGCACCGCAGTGCCGCCGTCGACGACCTGATGAGCCAATGCGCCGATCTCGTCCCAGATCTCTGCCCAGCAGTCCCTGGCCGGCTGCGCTGCGGCGGCGGGAAACTTGTCACCGAGAAAATCGGTGTACGAGTGGTTGAAGATCTGCACCAGGTGCGGCCCCCACCAGATCAACATCGGGATGGTCGACGGCATGACCGTGCGGATGGCCGCGATCAGTTCGTACGGCCATTGCTCCACCGGTCCCAGCTCCGTAGAGCTCCAATCCAGCTCGCGAAACCGAGCCTCGGTGGCATTGTCACCGGGAAACAGCTCGTCGAGCCGAGCCGAACCGGGATCGGGTACTGCGGGATTCATGGCCTCGTCCTTAGTCACATGCGGCCGTAGGTCAAGGACGGGCGCAATCTCCTCGTCGATTCTATCCGAGCGCCAGGTGGGCAAGCGTTTCGCTCACCTGCGCCGGGGGTAATCGGCCGCTCATGCCCACCTCATCCAGTCTCCCGTATCCCCTGGGCGTCTCGCGTCTGTCCGACGACGGTGCCAACCTCGCCGTCTACTCCGAAACAGCCGACTCGGTGTCCGTCGTCGTGATGAACGAAGACGGAACAGAGCGCAGTACAACGCCGTTGACGCTTCGCACCGGTCACGTCTTCCACGATCTGGTGCCCGACGTCACGCCGGGAACGCGTTACGGTCTCCGCGTCGACGGCCCGTGGGATCCCGCCTCGGGGCTGCGCCACAACCCGGCGAAGCTACTGCTCGACCCGTACGCCACGGCCATCACCGGCCAGGTCGACTGGAACGAGTCGGTGTTCTCGCATCTGCATGCAGAGCCGGAGACCCGCAACGACGAGGACTCTGCGCCGCACATGCCGTATTCCGTTGCAGTGCAATCGAACTTCGATTGGTCGGGCGACGAGGCACCGCACACTCCGCTGGACAGCACCGTCGTCTACGAGGTCCACGTGAAGGGCTTCACTGCCACCAATCCCGATGTTCCCGAGGACATTCGAGGAACGTACGCAGGCCTGGCCCACCCCGCCGCGATCGCGCACCTGAAGCGTATCGGGGTCACCGCAGTGGAGCTGTTGCCCATTCATCAGTTCGTCCAGGATTCGCATCTGCTCGAAGAGGGACGCCGAAACTACTGGGGCTACAACTCCATCGGCTTCTTCGCCCCGCACAACGAGTACGCCAGCACCGGCGACACCGGCGGCCAGGTGGACGAATTCAAGGCTTTGGTCAAGGCGATGCACGAGGCCGGTATCGAGGTCATCCTCGACGTCGTCTACAACCACACAGCCGAGGGCAACCACCTGGGACCGACGTTGTCGCTCAAAGGAATCGACAACGGCTCGCACTACCGACTCGTCGACGACGACCGCAGCGCCTACTACGACACCACGGGCACCGGCAACAGCCTCAACGTCGGACATCCCGCGGCGCTGGGCCTGATCATGGACTCCCTGCGGTACTGGGTCACGGAGATGCACGTCGACGGATTCCGTTTCGATCTCGCGAGCACCCTGACCCGTCAGGACTCCGGCCTCGACGTACACAGCGCGTTCCTCGATCTCGTACACCAGGATCCGACGCTCGCACCCGTCAAACTCATCGCCGAGCCCTGGGACACCCAGGGCTACCAGGTGGGCGGGTTCCCGGCCCGGTGGTCAGAGTGGAACGGAAAGTTCCGCGACGACGTTCGTGACTTCTGGCGCGGCGAGGACGGCGCGTTGCCCGCTCTGGCGCAACGTGTCACCGGCAGCCCCGACGTGTACGAGAGCACCCGGCGCCCGACGTTGGCGAGTGTCAACTTCATCACCGCCCACGACGGCTTCACCCTGGCCGACCTCAACTCCTACGACGAGAAGCACAACGAGGAGAACGGCGAGGACAGCCAGGACGGCGAATCCGACAACCGTTCGTGGGGATGTGGCGCCGAGGGCCCGACCGACGACGAGGGCGTCAACGCACTACGCGCCCGCCAGCAGCGTAATCACCTTGCCACACTGCTCCTTTCGGCCGGCGTCCCGATGATCCTCGGCGGCGACGAACTGGGCCGAACGCAGAACGGCAACAACAACGCGTATTGCCAGGACAACGAGGTCTCCTGGTTCGACTGGAGCACAGTCGATCAGGATCTCGTGGACTTCACCACCCACCTGATCTCGCTGCGTGACGAGCATCCGGCCTTGCGCCCTACCTGGTTCCGGCACGACAGCGAATCCGAAGAGGACGGGGCAGGCCCCGATACGGTCGACTTCTACCGCGCCGACGGTCAGAAGCTGGTCGACGAGGATTGGTCCGACGGCAACGCCCACAGCATTCTGATTCTGATGCGTGCAGGCGAGGGAGACGCAGCATTCGCCTGGATGGTCAACGCCTCACCTGCCACGGTCGAATTCACTCTGCCGGAAGGCACGTGGAGTCAGTCGACGTCGAGTGATCCGGATCAGGCGTACGAGGCGGGCGGACCGTCCATTCTGATTCGCGAGCATTCGTTCACGTTGCTGCAGGGCTGATCGGTCCACCGTTCGAGAACCTGCAGCCATTCCTCCGAGTCGGAGTGTCCGGCCCACGCGATGTATCCGTCGGGCCGGACGAGGACGGCGGGGCCGCTGTCGGCACGGCGGACGATGTCCGTTCGAGCGCAGTGGCTCTCGCCGATCATCAGGAATTCGGTGTCGCGCAGCGCACCGGTGATCGTGCCCTCGGTCAGCGGAATCTGCACGCCGCGGGTGCCCACCAACGGGTGCTCGCCGCGCCGGTGACCGTACGAAGTCCCGATGCCGGAGAACATGCCGGCAATTTTGCCGACGGCCCGTGGTCGCCGAAGCGCTCGAGCCGAAATCGTATTGCGGACCGTGCGCGCAATCGCCGAGCGCAGCAGCAACATTCGGATTGTCGCGCCGCTGCTGCGCACGACCATCCGCCCCACCGGATGACGTTCGTCGTGGTAGGTGTCGAGGAGTGACTCGTCGGCACCGTTCAGAACGGCCGCCAGTTTCCAGCCGAGGTTCATCGCGTCCTGGATACCGGTGTTCATTCCCTGCCCGCCGGCAGGTGAATGTACATGCGCCGCATCGCCGACCAGGAAAACCCGCCCCTCTCGATATCGCGCCACCTGCCGTTCGTCGCAGGAGAATCGCGAGCTCCAGCGAATCTCGCTCCAGCCGTAGTCGGTGCCGAATGCACGGTGCAGGACTCCGCGCAGCATCGATTCGTCGACCGGATCGCTTTCCGCGGCGTCGTCCGTGCGATCCCAGGCTATGACGCGGAACCACCCGTCTCCGAACGGTGCCACGAATGCAAAACAATCCCTACCTGCGTCGACATTGATCAGACCTTTGGGCGGGTCCATCAGCCGCACGTCCGCCAGCATGATGGAGCGAAGCAATTTCCTGCCGGGAAAGTCCATACCGATTGCGGTGCGCACGGTGCTGTGCACTCCGTCGGCACCCACCACGTACCGGGCCGTCCACTGCTGTTCGCGGCCGTCGGCGTCCCTGCCGAACACGGTCACACCGTCGCTGCCCTGCACCAGGCCGCTCACCGTCACCCCGCGCAGGATGCGGGCACCGTGATCACGTGCATACGATTCGAGCACACCGTCGACGTGACTCTGAGGTGTGACCAGGAGGAAGGGGAACGACGACGGGAGCACACCGAGATCGAGCTCCAGTCCGTTCCAGAGCTTCAGGCCCGAGGCACGAGTTCCTCTCGCCAGCACCGCATCCGCCAACCCACGGCTGTCGAGGACCTCGAGGGTGCGTGCGTGCACGCCGAACGCTCGGGACAACGGCGAGAGCGCGGCATGCTTCTCCAGCACCGTCACCGACCGACCGGCCCGTGCCAGTTCACCGGCCAGCATGCAACCGGCAGGCCCGGCTCCGACGACGAGGACATCCGACTGGTTCATGGCGCTCCCGAGGCTCTCGATTGGGCGGTCAACAGTTGTTGACTTCCGACCATAGACCCGTCGAGCGCAGCGGTCAACGGTTGTTGACTTAGGGTAGGGGCATGGCCGACCGACCCCTCCGATCCGCATCCGCCACGCGCACCCGCATTCTCGACGCGGCCCGCGCGCAGTTCGCTGCCGACGGCTACGACCGCACGACGATGCGATCGGTAGCCGCCGTCGCCGGCGTCGACGCGGCGATGGTCGTCCGATACTTCCGAACCAAGGAGACACTGTTCGCCGAGGCCGCGACGTTCGTGCTCGACGTTCCGGACCTGACCGGCATCACGCCCGACGACATTGCAGAAGTGTTGATGCCCAGGTTCTTCCAGGTCTGGGAGGACGACGGAACCTTCCTCGCCCTGATGCGCGCTGCGGCCACGAACGCGGCGGCAGCGTCGACGATGCAGCAGGTGTTCGCCACGCAGGTAGCGCCCGCTCTGGCCGCAATCGCGGTGGACCGGCAGGACGAGCGCGCGGCGCTCGTCGGATCTCAGATACTCGGTCTGGTCTTCGCTCGCTACGTGCTGAACATTCCACCACTGGTCGACATGAGCCACGATCAGCTGGTTCGGTGGGTGGGGCCGACTCTGCGGCGCTATCTCACCGAACCTGTGTGACCGACCGACCCGAGCGATCAGGCCGCGGGCAATACCTTCGTGAACAGCACGGCTCCGGTCGCGTTGCACAGGTTGACCGTCAGATCGCGCGAGTCCCCGTCGATGAGCACCTCACCGAAATGCTGAAACGCGTCGAGCGGCGACGCGTTCGGCTCCGGTGGCGCGTGCACGAACACTGCCTCCGGGCCGAAGGTGCCGTCCAAGTCGTTGGGGCCGAACGCGCCGGCATTGAGCGGCCCGCTGACGAATTCCCAGAACTCGCGGAATTCCTGGTAGGCCGCGCGCTCCGGCGAATAGTGATGCGCTGCTGTGTAATGCACGTCGGCGGTGAGCCAGACGGTGCCGGTGACGTCGTTCCGGTCGATCGCGGTGAGCACCTGCGCGATGTCGGTCTCACGACCCAGCGGCGCACCGGGGTCGCCGTTGCCGACGCCTTCCTGCGCGAGCTTCCCATCAGGCACGACGAGCCCGAGGGGCAGGTCGTTCGCGATGATCTTCCACGTCGCGGTGGAGCGGGACAGCTCGTCGATCAACCACTGACGCTGCGCCGAGCCGAGGATCTCCCCTGACGCAGCGGTGTTCGCACCGTTCGCGTCCTTGTACGTGCGCATGTCGAGGACGAAGACGTCGAGCAGCGGCCCGTAGGCGATCTTGCGGTACACCCGGCCGTCGACGGCTTCTGTGGGCGCGATGGGCAACCACTCGTGAAACGCCTGCAACGCTCTCTGCGAGAGCAGGTCCACATCTTTCACCGTGTATTGCTCGAGGTCGAGGATCTCACCGGGGTACCAGTTGTTGACGGTTTCGTGATCGTCCCACTGGACCATCTGGGCGACAGACGAATTGAAGCGGCGATAGTTGTCGTCGGTGAGGTTGTAGGCGTATTGACCGCGGTACTCGTCGAGCGTCTCGGCGACCTTGGACTTGGCCTCGCTCATGGTGTTTCGCCAGATGCGGCCGTCGGGAAGTGTCACGCGCTCCTCGAGCGGGCCGTCCGCATAGATGACATCGCCGCTGTGCAAGAACAGATCCGGCTGCCTGTCGGCCATCGCCGAGAAGATGGTCATACCGCCGATGTCGGGGTTGATGCCGTAGCCCTGGCCTGCGGTGTCGCCACCCCACAACAGGCGGATGTCGGATGGGCCGTCAGGAGCTGTGGAGAACATACCGGTGACGGGTTCCGACGTCGCACCGTCCTCGCCCTCGAGCGTGACGCGATAGTGAACCTTCTGTCCCGCAGGCAATCCGGTCAGGCGCAGCACACCCGTGCCGTCGGACTGCGGGGTCAGCAGTGGCCCGCGCATCGTCGTCACCGAGGAGAACGAGTCCGTCGCTGACGTGTCGACGATCATCGTTGCCGGAGTATCCGAACGTGCCCACACCAGCGCTCCGTCGGCACGCACATCACCGCTGGCGACTCCGTGTGTCAGCATCGGCCGGGCGCGAACCAGCGCCGGGCTGCACGCCAGCACAGGCGTGGCAGCGGCACCGAGAGCGGCATATCTGAGGAGGGATCGACGGGTGAGCTGCATGCCCTCCACCGTCCAGCATCGAAGTGAACGGCTCGTAGCGCTCAGGAAGACAGACGAGTTCCGCCGCAACTCGTCACGCAGTCCGATGAGGAACGCGGCCGCAGGATCGGAAACACAACCACCGAACCCGACCCTGCGGCGCTACCTCACCGAGACGCTGTGAGGGGTCAGCTCACCCCGGCGCGCACGTCCGGTGCCCCGAGCCTGGCCGCGTCGGCGGTCTCGTCATCGGGCTGTTGCTGTGAATCTCGTTCCGCCAGAACACGAAGACGGTAGTGCTCGATCTCTTCGGTCCGGTGCTGATCGTCCCATCCGAGAATCGGAGCCACCAGCCGAGCTACTTCCTCGGCTGCTGCTTCACCACGATCGGGAACCTCGATGGAGATGCGGGTGCGCCGGGTCAGGATGTCCTCGAGATGCTGCGCGCCTTCGTGACTCGCGGCATAGACGACCTCTGCCTTGAGGTACTCCGGTGCGCTGTCGAGAGGCTTCCCGAGTTCGGGATCGGCGTCGATCAGATCCAGCACCTCACCCATCAGGGTGCCGTACCGACCCAACAGATGCTCGACGCGTGAGACCCGCATGCCGGTGCGCTCGGCCGTCAGATTGCGGGAGTTGTACGCCCCGAGGTAGCCGTCGGCCCCGACGAGTGGGATGTTCTCGGTGACACACTTGGGCACTGTGCGTTCGAGTCCGTGCACCGCGGCATCCACTGCGTCCTTGGCCATCACGCGGTAGGTGGTGTACTTGCCACCGGCGATGACGGTCAGTCCTCGCACCGGGCTGGACACCGCATGCTCGCGGGAGAGCGTGCTGGTGGAGTCGGATTCTCCGAACAGCAACGGCCGCAGACCTGCGTAGACCCCGACGACGTCGGCGCGGTCCAGTGGATCGGCCAGCAGCTTGTTCACGTGCCCCAGGATGTAGTCGATGTCGCTCTGGCTCGCGGCCGGGTGAGCGAGATCGAGTTTCCAGTCGGTATCGGTGGTGCCGATGATCCAATGGCTTCCCCACGGGATGACGAAGAGCAGGCTCTTCTCGGTGCGCGTGATGATGCCCGTGGCGCTGTTGATGCGGTTGCGGGGCACCACCAGGTGCACGCCCTTGGATGCGCGAACCTGGAACTGCCCACGCCCGCCGACCATCTGCTGGACCTCGTCGGTCCAGACACCCGCGGCGTTGATGACCTGCTTGGCACGCACCTCGAACGAACGACCCGTTTCCAGATCGCTCGCCACGACTCCGACGACCTTGTCGTCCTCGCGAAGGAAGCCCGTGACGCGAGTGCTGTTGGCGCACAACGCACCATAGGCGGCTGCGGTCCGCGCAATCATCATCGTGTGCCGAGCGTCGTCGACCTGGCCCTCGTAGAACTTCACCGCACCGCGAATCGCCGACCGCTTGCCGGAGGGGAAGGATTCGAGCGTCTTCTTCTTACCGAGATGCTTGTGATGACTCGGTACGCCGCGTCCGGCACCCATGACGTCGTACACGCCGATGCCGAGCCCCACGTACGGACGGTCGATCACCTTTTCGAGCGGATAGATGAACGGGACCGGCCGAGCGAGGTGCGGGCACAACGTGTTCAGCACGAGCGAGCGCTCTTTGAGAGCCTCGAACACCAGCGAGAAGTTGAACTGTTCGAGGTACCGCAGACCGCCGTGGAACAGCTTGCTCGAGCGACTGGACGTGCCGGCCGCATAGTCGCGCGCTTCGAGCAGTCCGACCTTCAGACCACGCGTCACCGCGTCGAGAGCCGTTCCCGCGCCGACGACGCCGCCGCCGATCACCAGGATGTCCAGCTCTTCGGCTTCCATCCGCGCGATCGCCTCGGCGCGCGCGGTTGGACTCAAAGCCGTTGTGGTGGAACTCATTCTTCATCAACCCAATCGAGAGTACGTGTCACTGCCTTCTTCCAGCCGGCGTACAGCTTTGCCCGCTGGTCTTCGTCCATGGACGGTGTCCATGTCTTGTCCTCGGCCCAGTTCTGGCGAATGTCGTCCTCGCTCGCCCAGTACCCGACGGCAAGGCCTGCCGCGTATGCCGCTCCGAGAGCGGTGGTTTCGGCTACGACGGGCCGCACCACGTCGACGTTCAGGATGTCGGACTGGAACTGCATCAACAGTTCGTTGACGACCATTCCGCCGTCGACCTTGAGTACCTCGAGGTCGACGCCGGAGTCGGCGTTCATGGCCTCGATGACCTCACGCGTCTGGTACGCAGTGGCTTCGAGTACGGCGCGGGCCAGGTGGCCCTTGTTGACGAATCGCGTCAATCCCACGATGGCACCACGCGCATCGGCACGCCAGTGCGGAGCGAACAGACCCGAGAACGCGGGCACGAAGTACGCACCGCCGTTGTCGTCCACCGAACGCGCATCGGTCTCGATGTCCGCAGCCGAGGAGATCATGCCGAGGTTGTCCCGCAGCCACTGCACGAGCGAACCCGTCACCGCGATCGAGCCTTCGAGCGCGTACACCGTCGGCTGGTCGCCGATCTTGTAGCAGACGGTGGTGAGCAGGCCGTTCTTGCTCATGACCTTCTCGGTGCCGGTGTTGAGCAGCACGAAATTGCCTGTGCCGTAGGTGTTCTTGGCCTCACCGGGAGACAAGCAGGCCTGGCCGAACGTGGCAGCCTGCTGGTCGCCCAGGATGCCGGAGATCGGCACACCGCGGAACGGTCCGCGTTCACGGCCGGTGCCGTACACCTCGGAACTCGACCTGATCTCGGGCAGCATCGACATCGGAATGCCCATGTCGGCGCAGATGCCCTCGTCCCACTGCAGGGTGTCGAGATCCATCAGCAACGTGCGCGAGGCGTTGGTCGGATCGGTGTAGTGCAATCCGCCGTCGGTTCCGCCGGTCATGTTCCACAGCACCCAGGTGTCCATGTTGCCGAAACACAGCTCTCCCGCTTCGGCTTTGGCCCGTGCACCGTCGACGTTGTCGAGAATCCACTTGATCTTCGGGCCGGAGAAGTAGGTGGCCAACGGCAGACCGGTCTTGGCGGTGTACTTGTTGGCATCGCCGCCGCCGAGAGCGGTCGCGATGCGATCGGTACGGGTGTCCTGCCAGACGATGGCGTTGTAGATCGGCTTGCCCGTTTCGCGATCCCACACCAGCGCCGTCTCACGCTGGTTGGTGATACCTACTGCGGCGATGTCCTCGCGCGTCAGATCCGCTGCGGCCATGGCACCGGCCGCCACGGCGCGCACGTTGTCCCAGATTTCCGATGCGTCGTGCTCGACCCAACCGGCCTGCGGGAAGATCTGCTGGTGTTCCTTCTGATCGACGGCGACGACGGTGCCCGCGTGATCGAAGATCATGCAGCGTGAGGACGTGGTTCCCTGATCGATCGCGGCGACGTACTTTCCTGCGAACTCGGTCATGGCTTCTCTCCTGTGGTCTGGGTGTCTGCTGGGAGTCGTGATGGCGGCTCGGGCGTCGAACCTTCTTGTTTGCGTAGGTTCTTCCCGATCAACAGGTCGTACAGGAACACTCCTATCGGTCCACCTACGAGAGGTCCGACGATCGGCACCCAGAAGTACAGGCCACCGTATTGATCTCGCCACGCTCCACCGTAGCCCGTGATGTACGACGCCAGGCGAGGTCCGAAATCTCGAGCCGGGTTGATCGCGTAGCCGGCGTTGGTGGCCCAGGCGAATCCGATGGCGACGACGATGAGGCCCACGATCAGCGGAGCCATGTTGGCCATCGGTGCGGTGCCGAGCGAATCGGTCACGGCCACGATGAGGAACAGCAGAATTGCGGTACCGATGATCTGGTCGATCAGTGCCGAGGACACACTCACCGGCAATGTCCCGTTTCCGGGCAGTGTCGAGAAGATGGTCTGAGTTGCGGTGGTGTGCCCGGGGTCGACCGCGTTGATCATGTCGTTGTAGTTCCAGCGCACCAGCAGTGCGGCCACGAAGGCGCCTGCGGTCTGCGCCAGGATGTACGGCGCAACCATCTTCCAGCTGAATCCGCGGAAGAGTGCGAACGTGATGGTCACGGCGGGATTGAGGTGCGCGCCGGTGATACGGCCCGCGACATAGATACCGAACATCACGCCCAGCCCCCACGCCCAGGCGATCGAGTCGTGACCGCCGAGACTGCCGGACTCACCACCCGAGACGACCTGCGCGACGACGCCGACGCCGAACAGAATGAGAATCATGGTTCCGGCGAACTCGGCAGCCATGTGCGCCGGCAGTCCCCATTCCGGTTCCTTACGAGCCATTGTGTAGCCTCCGCAAAGTTGGTGATGCACGCCACATTGCGTGCTGTTTGCCACGGTAGACGTCCTGCACTGCGTTGCACAGCTGATGCACATACGTGCAATTCGGTCGTACACTGGTGCCGGTGACGGAATCCGACATCACTCCCGAATCCGACCTGCGGACCGGCCACGCCACCCAGGCCGCGCGGCTTTATTACTTCCAGGACATGACGATGGCGGCAATCGGCCGTGAGCTGGGAGTCTCTCGTTCGACGGTCTCGCGGCTGATCACCTTTGCTCGGGCGTCGGGATTGGTGGAAATCAAGATCTCCACACCGCTCGGACAGGCACCTCGAATCGAGCAGGCATTCGCCGACCTGTACGACATCCGTGCACATGTCGTCCCCGTCTCGGAGACGGTGGACGAACTACAGCGTCTCGATCGAGTCGCCACCTTCGCCGGCCGACTGCTGACGTCGTTCTTCGAGTCCGACATGGTGATGGGTGTTGCCTGGGGAACCACCGTCAGCGCCGTCAGCCGCAAGCTGGCCCCCAAGAGAACCCACAACTCGACCGTCGTGCAGCTCAACGGGGCGGCCAACACCCGCACCACCGGAGTCTCCTACGCAACCGACATCATCAAGACCTTTGCTGACGCGTACGGAGCTGTGGCACAGGGTTTTCCGGTCCCGGCATTCTTCGATTACCCCGAGACCCGCCGACACTTGTGGCGTGAACGCAGCATCAAGCGAGTACTCGAGCTACAGGATCGGATGAACCTGGCCGTGTTCAGCATCGGCGTCATGAGCGGAGCCGTGCCGAGCCACGTGTACAGCGCCGGCTACCTCGAACCCGAGGACGGTGCCGAACTCCGACGGGACGGCGTGGTCGGCGACATCGCCACCGTGTTCCTCCGCTCCGACGGCAGTTACGACCGCATCGCGCTGAACGACAGGTCCAGCGGCCCCAGCCTCGACCGACTCAAAGCCGTTCCACGCCGGGTTGCGATCGTGGCCGGGGAATCCAAACTCGACGCCCTCACCGCGGCCCTGCGCGGTGGTCTGATCACCGATCTGGTGATCGACGACATCAGCGCTGCGAAATTGGTGTTGCGCTCGCGCTGACCCATGTGAGTGGAAACTCGACCCCTGCTACGAACTTCCGCGCACGTGGGCAACCCTTGCGCTCGACCGAATCTCGTGTCACTCTTGATTCATGACAACAGGAAAGGCGGACACCGCCTCACCGAAGTGAGCGCCGTGCCGATGCCGTCGACATTCCCCCGTCGAGGCACATTCTCCGAAGATCCCGATTCCTACGCCGAAGACATTCGCGCGGTCTGTGCACAACGGGACCGGTGGCTCGATTACGGACTGAAAGCCGGCCCAGCCGACAGATCTGTCGCGGAACATGCTGTGGCACAACTGTATCGATCAGCCGGGTTCGATGAACCCGAGTTCCATTGGGTAACGTCACCACAGGCTGCAGCGACCTTCATCGCCGGCAGACACTTGGCGAGAACACCGTCGACATCCACCGCCGGTACCGAGGTGGACGCCGAGATCGCGACCATGTTGTCCGACTCCCGGCGCCGCATGGACCACATCATCGAGCGCCGCCACATCGAATGGCCGCGGGAACACCGTTGGAGCACAATCAACGGCAGCAACGACTTTCGAGTCCGCGGCGTCATCGCCCGCGGTACCCCGATCGAGGCGGCCCTCGCCGGGATCAGCCCGGATCCCATCATCGACCGGACAGTCCGTACGTCGTTGCACACCAGCCTGTTCGACGGAATTGCCACTGCCATCCGCACGACCACTCCCCGCCCGTTCGGCTCCATCACCTGGTACGGCCAACAAGAAGCCCATCGCGTCGCCTACTACGACGCTTTCCGTCGCCACGGCCTCGCACGCTTCTCTTTCGAGGACGTCGAACTACTCGACGTCCAAACCGCCCTCATCGAGTCGACGGGGTGGTGGTGGGCGTTCGAGAACATCGCAGTGATGGCCGATCGGCCCACCGCCGTACACGTCGAACCGTTGCCCGATTCGCCGCACGGTGAAGTGCGACTGCATAATTCAGACGGGCCGGCCGTGGAGTTCGCCGACGGCAGCGCGGTCCACGTACTGAACGGCACCGTCGTTCCGAGCTGGGTCATCCGCGACCCGACGGTCGACCGCATCACCGTCGAACGCAACGTCGAAGTCCGACGAAGCGCCATCGAACGAATCGGCTGGGACACCTATCTGGAGCAGGCAGGCCTACGTCTTGTCGACACCGGCCAGGATCCGGGGAACCCGGGCTGCACCCTGGAGCTGTACGCAGCACCGGAGGGCTGGCAGGACGGGGGACGAATTCTGCTCGCCGTCAATGGTTCTCGTGAACGCGACGGTCGACGGCGCCGCTACGGGCTGCGGGTCCCCGCTGCCTTCACCTCCGCCGTCGACGCGGCAGGCTGGACCTACGGTCTGGCCGGAGCCGACTATGCCCGGCTCCTCCGCCGTACGTGACTCCCCACGACCTCCATCGATACCCACCCCACAACTACCCACCCCAACGACCAACCACAGGTGACCCCATGAACTCGAACATCACGCTGTCCACTCTCACCGACCGCACCGGTCTGGATGTCTTCGACTACCTCGACAAGGAGATATCGGTGCCCGTCGTCAACGGGTCGCAGGCCCAGGGAGATCTGATCGTCGTCCCGCTCGCCGTACTCGACGGCATCGTCGTCACCACCGAACGGACCCGACACGAGACCGTGCCGTTGTCCGGGATCGAACTACTCCGCAGTGCGGCAGGCGGCAATCCGCACAGCCTCGTCGCCGACGGCAGCGGGTGCACCTGGTCGAGTCCGGTGCACGACGTTCGACGCCTCGCTCTGGGCATCCTGAGCAACTCGGAGACCGCCTACCTCATTCACCCCGAACACGGAGCCACCGGAATTGCACCCGGCCGATACGTCATCGGTCGTCAGCGCGAACGCGGCGGAGACGGCTGGTTCTCGTCGACGCACCTGATCGCGGACTGACGCGCAGACTCCGTGTGATCTGTATCGCATCAACCGGGCACTGATAGGTGCATCTCAGAAGGGGCGTCGGGGGAGTAAGTGTGACTCGATGTAGCACTAAGGTTCGCGTCATGACTGCTGTTGTCGCACAGACCGTCGCATGACCGGCGCCCCTTCGCCGGTGCAGAACCGTCTCCTCGGAATCGCCCTCGTCGTGCTCATCGTCGTGTTCGTCGGGTGGAGTGTCACCTCGTACAACAAGACGTTCGTCGACGTCGTGACCGTCTCCCTCGAGACCGACAGCGTCGGCAACGCGCTGCCCCGCAATGCCGACGTCAAGGTGCGCGGCATGATCGTCGGCGAGGTCCGATCCGCCACGACCACCGACGGCGTCGTCACCTCGGAACTTGCGATCGAACCGGACAAGGCTCCGATGATTCCCTCGAACGTCACGGCCCGCCTGCTGCCCAAAACACTGTTCGGCGAGCGGTACGTCGCGCTGATCCTGCCGGACGGCAAGCCCGGTTCGCCCATCACCGAGGGCACCGTGCTCAAGCAGGATCGCAGCGGAAATGCCATCGAGGTAGGGCAAGTGCTCGACGGCCTACTGCCGCTGCTCCAAGCCGTGCCGCCGCAGGATCTCTCGAACACCCTCGGCGCGCTGGCACAGGGGTTGAGCGGGCGCGGGGAACAGCTGGGCTCGACGATCGATCGACTGGAGAACATCTTCTCCGGACTGAACACCGAACTCCCCGCAATCCAGCAGGACCTACGCGGATTGGCCGACTTCTCCGAGACCTACGCCGACGCAGCTCCCGAGCTGATCAGCGCCCTCGACAATCTGCGGACGACCGGCAACACCGTCGTCGAGAAGCAATCCGCACTCGCGACGCTGTACACGTCGGTGACGTCCGCCTCGAACACGACGGCCGGCTTTCTCGAGGCGAACTCGACGCAGCTGATCGGTCTCGCCGCGAATTCACGCGAGGCTCTCGAAGTGCTGGCCGAGTTCTCGCCCGCCCTGGGCTGCACGGTCGCACAGTTCGCCGAAGGGGCACGTCGCGGCAGGATCGTCACCGGCGTCGGCGACGAGTATCCGGGCATCAACGTCTCGATGCCGTTCGTCAACCCCAAGGGTCGGTACCTGCCGAACCAGGACGAGCCACGGCTGTTCGAGCAGACCCGCGGACCGAGCTGCTACACCCCCCTCGACCGCAATGCGGGCGAGTACTTCCCTCAGTACCCGGGCGGCTCGCCCAACGACGGCTCGTACCAGGTACCCACCAGAAACCCGGGCGAGCAGAACATCCCGGTGCTCTCGGCTCCACAGCTCTCCTCCGTACCCGCCTCGTATGCGGGCTCGGTCACCGAGCAGCAGACCCTGGCCGTCATCTACGGCGGTGCCACCGGAATCGCACCGGAGGCCGTCCCCTCCTGGACCAC
Organism: Rhodococcus sp. 1R11; assembly: GCF_004563845.1. Taxonomy (NCBI): domain Bacteria; kingdom Bacillati; phylum Actinomycetota; class Actinomycetes; order Mycobacteriales; family Nocardiaceae; genus Rhodococcus; species Rhodococcus sp. 1R11. The sequence goes on from NZ_SPNG01000005.1 coordinate 284,268, forward strand.
GACGGTGGGCGCGCCTGCGCTTCGAGGAACTCAGGTCACGCTCCGCTGACACCGCCTGATTGAATGGTCCGCATCCCCCGTCGACGAGCGCGGCGGGTAACGATTCAGGAGTACAGATGCCAGTCGACACGAACGCCGCAGGATTCTCGATCCAGTCCTCCAACGACGGGCGCGCGGCCGTCATCTCGGTAGCCGGCGAGCTCGACGTCACGACTGCCCCGGCACTGTCCGAGGCCATTGCCGCACAGACCGCGACCGGCCCGGCTGCACTGATCGTCGATCTGAGCGGAGTGTCGTTTCTGGCCTCGGCGGCCATGACAGTTCTCGCGACGACGCAACAGGAGTACGGCGAGTCCCTGTCGTTCTCGGTCGTGGCCGACGGGCCGACCACCAGCCGGCCGATCAAGCTGATGGGCTTGGATCAGGAATTCACACTGCACGCCGACCTGCCGTCAGCCCTCGCTGCTCTCGGCTGAGTCGGGGGCCGGGGATACACCGAGTGCCATCACGGCGGCGTCGTCGGCCAGACCGTCGCCGAAACTGCGCAGCAGCAACCGCAGATCGTCGACGATGGCTGCCGGAGTCGCCGGAGCGTGTGCCGTCGCGAATTCCAGGAGAGCACCGTCGTCGTCGTATCGGCCCCGGCCGACTCGTGCTTCGGTGAGTCCGTCGCTGTAGAGCATCAGGGTGTCCCCTGCTTCGAGCGTGACAGTCGCCGGAACGAAGCGAGCGTGCCGAAGAATTCCGATGAGCTGGCCGCCCGTCATCGGCACGTAGTGGGCGGTGCCGTCGGCCCGAAGGACCAGCGGTGGGGGGTGCCCGCCACTGGCCATCGAAACCTCGAATCCTGTGTCCGTCCGGCTCAGAATGCCGAAGACCGCGGTGCAGAACTGCGCGTTGGCATCCCGGAACTCTTGTCGTAGAACAGAATCCAGATTCTGTAGCACCGCAACAGGGTTCTCGTCGTACACCGCCGCCGCACGCAGGGTGTACCGCGTCAGCGACGTCACAGCGGCCGCCGCTGCACCCTTGCCACAGACGTCGCCGAGAAAGAACCCCCAACAGTCGTCGGACAACGGAAACAAGTCGTAGAAGTCGCCGCCCACCTCGTCGCGCGACGCTGCCCGGTAGTGCGCTGCCGCGGTCATCCCCGACGGCGGTAGCAGTGCAGGCGGCAACAGCGACCGCTGCAACGTCTTGGCCAACAATTCTGCTCGCGTGCGTGATTGGACCAGTTCACGCTCGTAGGTGCGGCGATCGCGAGCGTCGAGCGCGGTGATGCGGATCAGTACCGGCCGGCCCGCTGCGTCGATCTTCACGTTCGCCGTGATGAACACCGGCAACCGTCGACGATCTGCCGTCACCAGGTCCAGTGCGATGCCGTCGAGCTTGCCGTTCATCAACAGCATCGGCCCGAAGTGGGTCTCGTAGTGAATGCGTCCACCGACGGTGAGCAGCTCCCCGAAGTCGGTGTCGACCAGCGCGTCGACCTCGAAGCCCAGCCAGGTTGCCAGCGTCGAGTTCAGTCGCGCGATACGCATGTCGGGGCGCACGGACAGGTACCCGCATGGCGCATTCTCGTACAGGTCCTCGACGTCGAGGTCATCGATCACGACGGTCTCACGAAGTCCGCGATGGTCTCGGCCGTCAGTTCGGGTGCGGTGATCTGCGGGCAATGGCCACTGACGTCGAGCGTGATGCGGACGCTCCCCGGGATCTGTTCGTGCACGAACCGGCCGACCTGAGGCGGTGCGAGCGAGTCGCGCGCACTGTCGATGATCAACGTCGGCACCGGTACTCCAGGCAGATCCGCCCGATTGTCGGACAGAAAGGTGGTGCGGGCGAACACCCGTGCGCACGCCGGATCGGTTCGGCACACGCTCGCGGTCCACATGCTCTCGAGTTCCGGTCGATCGGGTGCGTTCACGACCACCGATGCCATCGATGCAGACCAACCGAGGTAGTTGCTGTCCAGCGATTCGAGCAGCTCGTCGATGTCCTCGGAACTGAACCCGCCGCGATAGTCGCCGTCGTCGATGTACCGGGGAGACGGAGTCAGCAGAATCAACTTGGTGAATCGATCGGGCGCAGCGGTGGCAGCCAGCACCCCCATCATCGACGCCACCGAGTGACCGACCAACGTCACGTCGGTCAGGTCGAGTTCCTGCGCTATATCGACGATGTCGGCGGCGTACGTGCTCATGTGGGCGTATCGCTCGGCGTCCCAGGCCGCCGGGTCCGATGCCCCGGCCCCCACATGGTCGAACAGGACGATCCGGAACCGCGAAGCCAGGATTTCGGTGACGCCACGCCACAGCGTCTGGTCGCAGCCGAAGCCGTGCGCCAGCATCACGACCGGGCCGTCGGCAGCTCCGACGACTTTCACGTTGTTCCTGATACGTGCACTCACCCGCACAGTGTGTCATCCGGCACCGGCAGCGGGGAGTGAGACCGCCTGGACGGGGTATGACCCCTGTCTACAGAAACGAGAATCTCATGCGAGTGCTGGTCACCGGCGCAACCGGATACATCGGATCTCGGCTGATCCCCGTGCTTCTCGAACAGGGCCACGAGGTGCACGCCGCGATGCGTGATCCGAAGAAGAAGTCGCGTTTCGCCTGGGGTGCGCATGTGACGGCAGTCCACTTCGACCTCGACGACCACGACAGCTTCGACTCTGCCACCGAGAACGTCGACGCGGTCGTCTACCTGGTGCATTCGATGGACGAGGGCGATTTCGTCGAGAAGGATCGCCATGCCGCGCAGTCCATGGCCGCCGCTGCGGAACGCAACGGTCTGCAGCGAATCGTCTACCTGTCCGGACTGATTCCCGACGACGGCACTCCGCTGTCGGACCACCTGCGCTCCCGGCTGCAGGTCGAGGAAGCGTTCCTCGACAGTTCTGTCGATGCCACCGTCCTACGGGCGGCCATCATCCTCGGCTCCGGATCGACGTCCTTCGAGTTGGTGCGACGCATGACCGAGCGACTGCCGGTGACGCCGATCCCGACGTGGATGCGGAGGCAGGTGCAGCCGATCGCCGTCGTGGACGTCGTTGCCATCATCGCCCGCGCCCTCGGCGAGACATCCCGCCCCGGATCGTTCGACATCGGGGGCACCGAGACGATGAGCTACCCGGAACTGCTGCAGGCGTACGGCAGCGTCGCCGGTCTGCGTCGGGCACAAATTCCGGTGCCACTGCTGCCGACGGGGTTGGTGGGCCGCGCGGTCGCAGTCATCACCGCGATGCCGCCCGGCACCGTGATCTCGTTGGTGGAGAGCCTCACCCACGACATGGTCGTGCGACGCGGTAATGCCGCGACGGAAGTGTTCGCAGAACCGGATACGACGTTGCTCAGCGTTCGGGAGGCCTTGGAACGCTCCATCACCGTGGCAGCCGGGGAAGGTACGGACGCACACGCCGATCCTCAGGCCGCAGCCGACACCGATCCCGACTGGGCAGGCGGAGTCGTCGACATCGTCGACGGCACCGTGCGACAGCGTCCGTCCGGCATCGCCGGCAAGGTCCAGCTCGGCGCGACCCGATAGCCGATGTCGCTGTAGCTGTCAGCCGATGTCGCTGTAGCGATGGGCCCAGGGCACTGCTCGTTCCAACTGCGCCGCGAGTTGGACGAGCAGCCCCTCCCCGCCCAGCGGCGCGAGAAAGTGTGCGCCCATGGGCAGACCGGTGCCCGTCCAGTGCAGCGGAACCGACAGGGCCGGACGCCCGGTGACATTGGCGGTCTGGGTGTACGGAATCCACGAGATGTTCTCGTCGATCATCTGATCGACGATGCCGGTGTACTTGAGCATTCCCGCAGTTCGGCTGCGCAGCAACAAGTCCGATGCCAGCTGCAACGGCTTCGCGAGTTCGAACGCCCCGATCTTGGGCGGCAGCTCGGCCAGAGTCGGCGTCAGCAACAAGTCGTACGTCTCGAAGTAGGTGGCCAGGGCCCGGACGTGCAGGTGACGGCCTTCCACCGCGTCGAGGTAATCGATTCCGCTCGCGGATCGGCCGAGAGCGGCCATGATTCGAGTGTCTCGCTCGAATGCGTCGTCACCGCAGCCGGTTCTGCGCTTGACTTCTTCCATTTCCCACGCGAGGTACGTGAACCAGGCGAGCAGGAATTCGCGATTGAGCGCTGCGTCGTCGAACGGCGGGGCCTCGAGCAGTTCGACGGTATGGCCCAGTTCGCCGAGCGTTGTCGCCGCCGATTCCATCGCAGCGATCGCCTCCGGGGCCGGCGACGGATTCACCGAGGTCGCGGCGTACATGCCGATCCGTAACGGCCGCGGGTCGGTGTCCATCCGGGACAGGAAGCCGTCGGGCGGCGGTGTGGACGAGTATCCCGACGTCGGCTCACCACCGGCGAGGATATCGAGCATCGCGGCGGTGTCGCGGACCGACCGCGACACCACGCCCTGCACTGCGGCCCCGTGCATCGGCTCGCCGAAAGTCGGTCCCGACGGCACCAGTCCACGGCCGGGCTTGAGCCCGACCAATCCACAGCACGCCGCCGGAATGCGAATCGAGCCGCCGCCGTCGTTCGCTCCCGCCACCGGCGCGATTCCGGCCGCGACCGCCGCAGCAGAGCCACCGGACGAGCCACCGGGAGTTCTGCTGCGGTCCCACGGGTTTCGAGCCGGTCCGAACACTGTCGGCTCGGTGATTCCCTTGGCGCCGAACTCCGGGGTGTTCGTCTTACCGAAGATGACCAGGCCTGCGTCGAGCCAGCGCTGCACCACCGTGGCGTGTTCGGGCATCGGCAGCTCGGTGAGTGCACGTGAACCACTGGACGTGGGCAGCCCCGCGTAGTCCTGGGACAAGTCCTTGATCAGAAACGGCACCCCGGCGAACGGGCCCTCCAGCGTTCCGGCCAGCCGCTGCTCGGCCTCCTCGCGCATCGGGCGCACGATTGCGTTGAGCCCCGGGTTCACCGACTTCGCCTGCTCCAGTGCGCAATCGAGAAGTTCACGCGGAGTGACATCACCTGTGGAGACCAACTCGGCCAGCCCGAGGCCGTCGTACGTCCGATACTCGTCGATGCGCATGAAGTCACTGTAGATGTCAGTTGCCGCCGGAGGCACGAACTCGACGAGATCGCAGTTGTGCAGGCATTCGGGGCCGAAACAGCCACATAACTGCGAACTCGACGCGAACCGTCAGAAACCGATCGGCAATCCGGCGTAGTTCTCCGCCAGTCCCATGGCACCCGCCTCACTGGACGCCACCCATTTCAGTTGCGAGAGTTGCAATTGCGCATCGAAGGGGTCGTCGCCGGTATGCAGCATCGTCGTCATCCACCACGAGAAGTGGGTGCAGCGCCAGACGCGTCGAAGTGCGTCGTCGCTGTAGCTGTCGGCGGCGCGCGAATCGTTCCCCTTCAGCTTCTGCGCCAAGGCAGGCGCGAGCAGAGCCACGTCGGCTACCGCGAGATTGAGACCCTTCGCCCCGGTGGGCGGCACGATGTGTGCGGCGTCGCCGGCCAGGAACAGGTTGCCGTGTCGCATCGGTGTCTGCACGTAGCTGCGCATCGGTAGCACACTCTTCTCGGTGATGGGACCGGGATTCAGTGTCCACCCGTCCTGACCGTGACCGAGCCTGGTCGCCAACGCATCCCAGATGCGGTCGTCGGACCACGTGTCGATATCGGTTCCGTTCGGCACCTGCAGATACAGCCGGCTGACCGTCGACGAGCGCATGGAGTGCATCGCGAAGCCGTCCTGGTGCCAGGCGTAGATCAGTTCGTCGGTCGAGGGGGCGACATCGGCGAGCACACCGAGCCAGGAGTAGGGGTAAACCCTTTCCCAGGTGTTGCGCACCGAATCGGGCATGGCCGCCCGGCTCGGCCCGAAGGAACCGTCGCAGCCCGCAACGACTGTCGCGTCGATTCGCACCGCGTTGCCCGACGCGTCGGTGAAGGTGACGTAGGGGGCGTCGGATTCGACGTCGTGCAATGCCGTATCCGAGACGTCGTAGTAGATCTGTTGGCCGGCCTTCTCGCGTGCCACCACGAGGTCCTTGGTGACCTCCGTTTGTCCGTACACCCAGACACTCCGGTCGACCAGATCACGAAAGTCGATGTGGTGCCGCTCTTCCGGCCACTGCAGGTACACACCGCGGTGCTCGTCGCCCTCGCGGTGCAGGCGCTCACCGAGTCCGTGTTCGTCGAGCAACTGGACCGTGGAGTGTTCGAGGACTCCGGCCCGGATTCGCGAGAGCACGTATTCCTGAGTACGTGACTCGATCAGAATGGAGTCGATCCCCTGCTCGTCGAGCAGGTGGGACAGCAGCAGACCCGCGGGCCCTGCACCGATGATGGCAACCTGTGTACGCATGCATGCAGTAGACCCCGGGATCTCGACCCGAACAAGACCGTGCTTCCACTGAGTGAAAACGGCCGACTACCCGCCGAGACTTCGTCCGATCCCCTGAGCCGCAACCTGAAGCGCGGCAACCAGTCTCACTCGATCGCGGCCCAGCTTGGGAACCACGATTCCCAATGCGGCGACCACACTGTCGCCGGCACGCACCGGCACAGCCACCGAACACGCACCGAGTGTCATCTCCTCGACCGTCTGCGCGAAGCCCTCGCGACGCACTCGGCGCAGCTCGTTCTCCAGCTGCCCGGGATGCGTCACCGTGTACGGGGTGATGCGGTCCAGAGAGCACAGCACCTGCTGCTGCACCTCCCGCGGCGCATACGCCAACAGCACCTTGCCGACGCCGGTGGCGTGCAGCGGCAGCCGAGCGCCGACGCGACTGACCGCGGGAACCGATGCGTGGCCGGCCAACCGGTCGAGATAGAGCACTTCGCCCCCGTCGCGGATGGCCAGGTGCACCGTCGCGAGTGTCGCTCCGTAGATGTCGTGCAGAAACGGTGATGCGATGTCGCGAAGATCGGACTGATCGGGTGCGAGCAAGCCCAGTTTCCACAACCGCCTGCCGACGACGTAGCGCCCGTCGTCGCCCCGGACCAATGCGCCCCACTCCACCAGTTCCCGCACCAGCCGATGCGCAGTGGCGATGGGTAGGTCGGCACCGGCGGCCAAGTCGGTCAAGGTCAGCGACGGCGCCTTCTCGTCGAACACACCGAGTAGGGCCAGCAGGCGCGCAGCCACCGAGACTCCGGGGTCTCGAGCATTGCCAGCCACCCCAAGGACGATAGCCGCCCCCACTCGCCGCCGAACTCGAAGTTATGGATGAAAACGGCCTCGAATCCGTCCATAACGTCGAGTTCGTCGGGAATCACACAGCGGCAGCCGCAAAGCCGATTCGATTGAAACGCTTGTCGCGGGCGATCATGCGCATCGAGGGGTCCTGGGCGATCAGCTCGGCAAGTTCTCGGTGCAGTACTGCGCCCACTCGATCACAGAATTGCTGTGATTCGTCTGCGGCGTCGGGCAACTCGGGAACGATGATGTCGACTACACCGGCCCGGAAGAGATCGAGCGAGCGCACTCCCTGCTTGGTCGCCATCTCGGCGGCGTGAGTGGTGTCTCGGTACACGATGGCCGAGGCACCCTCGGGCGGCAACGGCGAGAGCCAGGCATGCTGAGCGGCGAGCACTCGATCCGCAGGTACCAGCGCCAGCGCACCGCCGCCGGTTCCCTGACCCAACAGCAAAGAGAGCGTAGGGGTTTCGAGGTCGACCATGTCTGCGATGCACCGTGCTATCTCGCCGGCCAGGCCGCCTTCCTCCGCCTCCTTCGACAGCGCTGCGCCTGCAGTATCGATGACGGTGACGAGGGGAAGCTTCAAATCCTGCGCCAGCCGCATGCCGCGTCGAGCCTCCCGCAGAGCCGCGGGGCCGAGTGGCGTCTTCGTCGTCTGACTCCTGCGGTCCTGGCCGAGCAGAACGCACGGCATATCGCCGAACCGTACGAGCGCCAGAATCAACCCCGGGTCGGACTCGCCCTGGCCGGTCCCGTTGAGCGGCAACACGTCTGCAGCTGTATTGAACAGCAACTCGCGCACCCCCGGCCGATCGTTCCTACGCGAGGCCAGAATGGAGGTCCATGCCGGCACGTCCTCGATCTCCCACTCGAGAGCACCGGAATGCCGGACGCGACACGACGGCACATCGGTCATGATGCGTAGTGCACGGTCGACGATCTCACCGAGTTGCTCGGGCGGACGGATGGCGTCGATGAGACCGTGCGCTTGCAGATTTTCCGAGGTCTGCACACCGGCGGGGAACTTCGCGTCGTACAGAGCCTCGTACACGCGGGGCCCGAGGAATCCGACGAGCGCACCGGGCTCGGCAACGGTGACGTGACCGAGCGATCCCCAGGATGCGAAGACGCCGCCGGTGGTGGGGTGCCGCAGATAGACGATGTACGGCAGATTCGCCGCCTTGTGCGCGGTGATCGCCGCGGTGATCTTGACCATCTGCAGAAACGCGACGGTGCCCTCCTGCATGCGCGTTCCACCCGAGGTGGGCAACGCGAGCAGCGGCATTGCCTCGGCGGTGGATCGGTGCACCGCGCTGACCAAGCGTTCACCCGCGGCCACCCCGATGGAACCGGCCAGAAAGGCGAACTCGCCCAGCAGGATTGCCACCTTGCGGCCGCGGATGGTGGCCGATCCGGTGAGAACGGACTCGTCGAGTCCGGTCTTCTCACGCGCCGCAGCCAGTTCGTTCGCGTACTCGTCGTCGATGACGTAGTCGGCAGCCGGGCTGTCCCACGACTCGAAACTTCCGGGATCGATCACCAGATCCAGGAGTTCGAGCGCGGTCATCCTCGTCATCGGATCGCTTCTTTCAACCAGTCGCGGACGAGTTCGTCGTCGGCTCCCAGGACCGGCGGCGCCAGATGTCGGTTCTCGGTGACCTCCGTGCCGTCGGATTCGAAGAATCGCAGCGGCGGCCCGGGCAGGGTCACCGTGCCGAGAGTCTCGTGCTCGACGTCGATGAGCAGGCCCTGAGACTTGGTCTGCTCCCACTCGTACACTTCTTGCACGTTGCGCACTTTGCCTGCAGGAACGCCTATTTCGTCGAGAAGCGCCAACAACGGCTCGGTCTCGTAGGTGCGGAAGATCTTGGACACGAGCTCGACGACGTCGTCGCGACTGTCGACGCGTTGCGGGTTCGTCGCCATGCCCTCGAGGTCGGGATCGATACCGAAGCCTTCACAGAAGCGGTGCCACAGTCCTTCACTGCCCACCGAGATCTGCACGGCTCCATCGGAAGTGGGAAAGAGGCCGTACGGACAGATCGACGGGTGATGGTTGCCCTGCGCCTCACCGATCTCGCCTGCCACGGTCCATTTGGTGCCCTGAAATGCATGCACTCCGACGACGCTGGCCAGCAACGACGTTCGAACCACCTTCCCGCGGCCGGTGCGGTCTCGTTCGCGCAGCGCAGCGAGAACGCCGAAGGCTCCGTACATTCCGGCCAGCAGGTCCGCGATCGGCACCCCTACGCGCTGAACATCGTCGGGGCCGGAGCCGGTGAACGACATCAATCCGGCCTCGCCCTGAGCGATCTGGTCGTAGCCGGACCGGCCACCCTCGGGGCCGTCGTGTCCGAAGCCACTGATCGACAGCACAACCGTGCGCGGGTTGATCTCGGCGATGCGCTCGGGCGAGAAGCCGAGCCGATCGAGCACTCCCGTGCGGAAGTTCTCGAGCAGAACATCCGCGCGTTCGATCATGCGCTCCAACGCTTCTCGGCCATCGTCGGTTTTGAGGTCCAGCGCGATCGACCGCTTGTTGCGGTTGGCCGAGAGGAAGTACGTCGATTCGCGCTCCGCGTCACGCGGGGTGACGAACGGCGGCCCCCACACCCGGGTGTCGTCGCCGCCCTTGGGGGTCTCGACCTTGATGATGTCCGCACCGAGATCTCCGAGCATCATCGCCGCGTGCGGGCCGGCCAGGGCGCGCGTCAGATCCACCACCACGGTGCCGTCGAGCGGTCCGGTTCTGCCTGTCGTGTTGAGGGGCATCGAATTGATCCTTACGTCGAAAGCGATGAGGGGGGTGGATCGCCAGTGTGGCCCATTGGGTCAGTGGACTAGCCAATTTCATTGGACCAGCGATCCGAGGGGAAGTCAAGATCGAGTTCTCGGACGTCCGCGCAGCTCGAGAGCTAGAGCCAGCCGGGCACGACCAGTACCGCCCAGGCGATCAACGGACCGACGACGACGACCAACGCGCTGTATTTCAGGATCTGCTTGTAGAAGACGTCCCGGTCGATGTCCTGGGCGTTGGCAAGAACCAGGGCGCCGTTGGTGGAGAAGGGACTGACGTCGACGATCGTCGAGGCGATGGACAGGGCCACGATGACGCCGATGGCACCGACCTCGCCGGCGAGCAGGAACGGGACGGCCAATGGGATGGTGACGCCGAGGATGGCGGTCGACGACGCGAACGCCGAGACGATGGCACCGATGTAGCACAGCAACAGAGCCACGAGCAGCGGAATGCCGATGCCGGCAACCGCATCACCGACGTACTCGACCGTGCCGGCTTCCTGCAGCACGCCGACGAACGTCAGCACGCCACCGATGAGCAATACCGTCGACCAGCTGATCTGGTTGATCGCACCCTTCTGCGCCTTGGGCGACGCCAGGGCGAGGACCACGGCGACCGTCATGGACACGAAGCCGACATCGAGATCGAGGACGAGTGAGAACAGCGCCAGCGAGGCCAGCCCCACGAGCGTGAGGATCTGATCGAACGTGATGGCCTTGACGGCGGTGGCCAGGGGTGGCGCGTTCTCGACCGTGACCGTCTGACCGGACGGCTTGGGCGTCGACGATCCGAAGCCGCGCATCACAGTTCTCGAGCCGCCCCCGCCTACTCCGCCCGAATCTCCCTCGGGGCGAGTGCCGTCCTCGTCGTGCACGCTACGACCGAGAAGTGCACGTCCGCCCAGGAACATGAACAGCAACGCACCGATTGCGGCGTTGAACAGCATGCTGCCCAGGAACAAGGTGAGTGGGCTGTTGACCAGACCCGCCTTCTGAGCGATGTTGTTGACCGTGACGCCGTAGATGCTGATCGGCGAGAACCCGCCCGCCTGTGCGCCGTGAATGACCATCATGCCCATGAGCAGGGCATTGATCTTGTACCGCGCCGCGAAGCCGAGTGCGATCGGTGCGACGATGGCCACGGCTGCCGGTCCCAGCGCTCCGATGGAGGTCAGCACGCCGGTGATACCGAACATGACCCACGGAATCAGGGCGACCCGGCCACCGACCAGCCGCACCGCACCGCGGACCAGGAGGTCGACCGTGCCGTTGTTCTGGGCGATCGCGAAGAGATAGGTGATACCGACCAGCGTCAGGAACAAGCTGCTCGGGAAGCCGGCGATGATGTCGTCGGTGCCCATGCCCACGGCAATGGTTCCGACGAAGAACGCCGCCACGAACCCCAGCGCGCCCATGTTCACCGGGAACACGGTCGCAGCGAGGAACATGACGACGAGCGCAATGATGGGTATCAACTCGGTCGACATCGAAGGTCTCCGGTTCGTCAGAGGTTGTCCCCCGAGCGGGCGCTCGGGTTCCGTGGCCAATTGGACTAGCCACTGAGTCTTTACAGACTGAACCAGTGAAGTGGATCACTTGTCAACAGTTGCTATGACCCGGGCCACTGCCTACCCGACGGTTAAGGTGGGGGTCCAGAGGAGCAGAGAGCGAGTGACACAGTGGCTGAGCAAATTCGCCCGGTGACCCGACCACGGCTGTACGAGGTCATCGTGGAGCAGCTGTGCAAACACATCGCCGATCGCGACATGAAGCCCGGCGATCGCCTCCCGCCCGAGCGTGAACTGGCGGGTCACCTCGGCGTCAGTAGGGCCTCGCTGAGCCAGGCCCTCGTTGCACTCGAGGTACAGGGCATACTGGCCGTCCGCCACGGCGACGGAGCGGTACTGGTGCGACGGCCCGTGGGAGACATGGCCATTCGCGCCCTGCGCGAGCACGCCGATCGACTGCCCGAGGTGATCGAAGCCCGCGAGGCACTCGAGGTCAAGCTCGCCGAGCTCGCCGCAACCCGCCGCAGCGACGCCGAAATGGCTGCGATCGACCACGCCCTGTCGGTGATGGCGTCGGAGATCACCGACGGAAATCGCGGCGACTCCGGCGACGAGCTGTTCCATCACGCCATCACCGAGGCCGCGCACTCGCCGCTACTCGCCCGCCTCATGGGTGAAATCGCCGGCCTGATTCGCGAAACTCGAATCGAATCATTGTCGCAGTCGAACCGTCCGCAGACTTCATTGGAACACCACCGCCGCATCGCCGACGCTGTGCGACAACAAAATTCGGCCGAGGCCGGACGCGCGATGGCCGAGCACATCCGCCTCGTCTCGGACGTTGCACTGCTCCGCTCCGCGGACAGCTAGAGAACTCACCCGTCGCAGCACATGGTTGACATCCGTGGCCACGTCGGTGCATCGTTATTGGCACAGCGCCAACAACGCGTCGTACGCTCCGACTCGAGGACCCTCCATGACTGCACTCGCAGACCGCACCGACGACCTCACCACCGAGCTCGCCGACGTCCGCCAGCTCGCCCGTAGTTTCTTCGAGAAGGAGGTCGCGCCGCACCGCGAGGAATTCGCGACGGCCGGACGCCCCAGCCGCGAGGTCTACCGGAGTGCGGGCAACCATGGACTCCTGGGAATGTCGATACCCCAGCAGTACGGCGGAGGCGGCGGCGACTTCCGCCACGAGGCGGTGCTGTTCGAGGAACAAGTCCGCTCCGGCGACTCGGCCATGCAGTTGGGTGTGCACAGCGGCATCGTTCCGCACTACATCCTGGCCTACGCCTCCGAAGACAAGAAGCAGCAGTGGCTGCCGAAGCTGTGCTCCGGCGAGTGGATCGGCGCGATCGCGATGACCGAACCGGGAACCGGCTCGGACCTTCAGGGCATCACCACCCGCGCGGTGCGCGACGGCGACGAGTACGTGGTGACAGGCGGAAAGACGTTCATTTCCAACGGGGCTCACTGCAATCTGATCATCATCGCAGCCAAGACCGATCCGGCCGCCGGAGCCCGTGGGCTGTCGCTGCTCGTCGCCGAGGTCTCCGACGACACCGAAGGCTTCCACCGCGGACGGGTACTGCACAAGATCGGTCAGAAAGGCCAGGACACAGCAGAACTCAGCTTCGACGGTCTCCGTGTTCCGGCTGCCAACCTGCTGGGTGAAGAAGGTCGCGGTTTCGCGCAGTTGATGCAGCAGCTTCCTCAGGAACGGCTGATCTGCGGTATCGCCGCCGCCGCGATGATCGAGGCCGCCGTCCAGCAGACCGTCGACTACACCAAGACACGAAACGCATTCGGTAAGACACTGTTCGACCTACAGAACACCAAATTCGAGCTCGCCGAATGCGCCACCATCGGACGCGTCGTCCGCACCTTCGTCGACGACGCAGTGGCCCAACATATTTCGGGATCACTCGACGTGACGACCGCCGCGATGGTCAAGTACTGGACCACCGATCGACAATTCGAGGTGGTCGACCGCTGCCTGCAACTCTTCGGCGGCTACGGCTACATGGAGGAATACCCCATCGCCCGCATGTTCGTCGACGGTCGCATCGCCCGTATCTACGCCGGTGCCAACGAAGTCATGAAAGACCTCATCTCTCGCTCTCTGTAGAACTCGCACCCACCCGAGGATTCGATGAACAGTCCAGCTGCACTGCACACTCCCACCATCACCGGCGAGATCGGTACCGACCGCATCCTCGTTCTGACGATCGACGATCCTGCGCATTCCACGAACACCATGAACGCGGCATTCGGTGAATCGCTCGAGCAGACCGTCGACTGGCTCGAGACCAATTTCGCTGCCTACGAGGGCGTCATCGTCACGTCGGGCAAAGATTCGTTCTTCTCCGGTGGGGACCTCGAATTGCTGCGCGACGCCGGTCCGTCCGACCATGCAGCGATCGCCGACGCACTCGATTTCACGAAGGACAAGTTTCGGCGGCTCGAGACGCTCGGCAAGCCGGTCGTGGCCGCGCTGGGAGGCACCGCGCTCGGCGGTGGTTTCGAGATCGCCCTGGCCTGCCATCATCGAATTGCCCTGAACAACAGCAGGGCTCGATTCGGGCTGCCCGAGGTGACCCTCGGGCTGCTGCCCGGGGCCGGTGGCGTCACCCGAACGGTTCGGATGTTCGGCATCGTCAAGGCTCTGACACAGGTGGTGGGCCAGGGCCAGCAGTATCGGCCGGCGCAGGCCCTCGAACTCGGACTCATCGACGAGGTCGTCGACACCCACGAGCAGATGATGGCGCAGGCACGTTCATGGATCACCGCCAATCTCGGGGCCCTCCAGCCCTGGGACAGGGCGGGATTCACGATCCCCGGCGGTACGGCGTCAGCACCGGCTGTGGCCGCGCAGCTGCCGGCACTCACGGCAACAGTGCGTAAACAGGTCAAGGGCGCACCGATGCCGGCCCCCATCGCAGTCGTTGCCGCGGCAGTGGAAGGATCGGTACTCGACTTCGAGGCCGCCTCGCTCGTCGAAACCCGCTACTGCACGTCGCTCGCCTGCGGGCCGATCTCGGGCAACCTGATCCAGTCGATGTTCTTCGATCTCGGCACCATCACCAAAGGCGCTTCCCGCCCTCCGGCCGAACCACATCGAGTTCCGGAGAAAGTGCTGGTGATCGGGGCCGGAATGATGGGTGCCGCCATTGCCTACGTCGTCGCCTCGGCCGGGGTTCCGGTGATCCTCCGTGATGTCTCGATGGAATCCGCCGAGCGCGGGAAAAGTTATGCACGTTCGGTTCTCGGTAAAGCCGTCGCGAAAGGCCGCGCAAGCCAGGCCGATGCCGATGCGGTGCTCGCGCTCATCACCCCCAGCTCCGACGCGGCGGACGCCGAGGGGTGCGACCTGGTTGTCGAGGCAGTGTTCGAGGATCCCGCCGTCAAGCAGGGTGCCTTCGAGGACGTCGACAAGTACTTGACTGCCGACGCGCTGCTGTGCTCGAATACCTCCACCCTCCCCATCACCGCACTCTCGCAATCTGTTTCGCGAACCGGCGACTTCATCGGCACGCACTTCTTCTCCCCCGTCGACAAGATGCCGTTGGTGGAGATAGTGGTGGGAGAACACACCAGCGACTCCACTCTTGCCCGCGCATTCGACTTCGTCCGCCTGATCGGCAAGACACCCATCGTCGTCGGCGACAGTCACGGCTTCTTCACCACCCGCGTCATCGGCCGATTCATGGACGAGGCGATCTCGCTGGTCGCGGAGGGCGTGCATCCGGCCACCGTCGAGCAGGCCGCACTCCAGGCCGGCTACCCGTCCGGCGCACTGGCTCTGATGGACGAGATTTCGTTGACCCTGTCGCGGCACATCCGCGAGGGCATGGCCGAGGCCGCTCGAGCGGACGGTCGCCCCTGGATCGTCTCGAATTCGTACGCCCTGGTCGATCGCCTCGTCGACGAGTTCGACCGTCCGGGCCGCAAGGCGGGGCGCGGGTTCTACGAGTACGCCGAGGACGGCAGCAAGGTCCGGCTCTGGCCGGGCCTGGTGGAGCACTACCATGACCCCGAACACGGAATTCCGTTCGAGGACATGATGGATCGCATGCTCGTCGCCCAATCGCTTGATTCGGTCGCGTGCCTCGACGAGGGCGTTCTCCGAACCGTCGCCGACGCCAATATCGGTTCCATTCTGGGTATCGGCTTCCCTGCCTGGACCGGCGGTGTGCTGCAGTTCGTCAATCAGTTCGACGGCGGTCTCCCGGGATTCGTGCACCGAGCCGACGAGTTGCGGGCGCGATACGGCGATCGGTTCGTCGTACCCGCGTCGCTGCGAGCGCGCACCGAGCGGTACCTCTGAGATCGCGCTCGCTCGGTTCGGTGCGATCATGACAACCATGCCGGCTGCAAGTACACCCAAGTGGAACCGACTGGAACCGGACGAGCGACGGACCCAGATCTTGGCCGCCGCCGTTCGCTTGTTCGGCGACAAGCCGTACGCCGAGGTCTCCATGGCCGACGTGGCTGCGGCTGCGGGTGTTGCACGCGGGCTCATTCATCACTACATCGGCAGCAAACGCGATCTGTACCTCGAGTGTGTTCGTTTCCTGGTCACCGTGCCGCCGATCGAGGACGTGCACTTGCCCACGGGCTCGGTCGAGGAGAGGGCTCGCGGGAGTGTGCACTGGCTGGTCGGCGTCATCGAGGCACACGGAACGGCGTGGGTGTCGGTGGCGAGCGGCTCGGGCGTGGACCAGCAGGTGGCGCAGATTCTGGACGAGGCGGACGACCTTGCCGCCGAGCGCGTCTTGGACGCAACGGCTTTCGAGACACACCGCGGCGACAGACGCATCGCAACGTCGGCAGTGCGGGCGTTCGGCGGCATGGTGAAGGCGGCAGGTCGCGAGTGGCTGGTGCGCGGCACGCTGACCCGGGACCAGGTGGAAACACTTCTGACAGACGTGCTCGTCACCGTTCTCTCCACCGCACGCTCTCTCGACAACGCCCCAGAACGGTAGCTGGGCAATCCTTTTCACGGTTCACATCCCGTCGATCACTCACGGCTTCGCTATTGACACCACGCCAACAAGGTGGAACTGTGACCGTATTCTCTCGGGCGTACCGCGCCCCCTCTCGCACAAGGGACCTCGCCATGTATCTCACTCAAGGCCTCCATCGCTCCGCAGCCACCACACCTGATCGCGCTGCAACGGTGTTCGGCGATCGCGTGCGCACCTTCTCGGAACAGATCGATCGTGTGGCGAGGTTGGCGGCCGGTCTGCATTCCGTCGGAGTCGAGAGCGGCGATCGAGTGGCAATGCTGGCGTTCAACAGTGACCGCTACTCCGAGTACCTGCTTGCGGTCCCGTGGGCCGATGCCGTGCTCAATCCCGTCAACATTCGGTGGTCACCCGTCGAAGTTGCGTATGCACTCAACGACTCCGGGACCAAGGTACTCATCGTCGACGACACCTTCGGGGCGATGGTTCCGGCTCTACGCGCGTCGTGCCCCGACCTGGCCACCGTCGTCTACTGCGGGGACGGTTCCACCCCTGACGGCATGGTGTCGTACGAGGATCTGGTGGCATCCCACGGTCCCGTTCCCGATGTACGACGCAGCGGCGACGCCCTGGCCGGCCTCTTCTACACCGGCGGCACCACCGGATTCCCCAAGGGCGTCATGCTCTCCCACGCGAATCTGGTGACGTCCGGCCTGGGGACGGTGGCCACCGGACAGCTGCTCGACGACGCGTCGGTACTGCTCCACGCCGCACCGATGTTCCACCTCGCCGATCTGGCTGCATGGGTAGGGCAGGTCATGCTCGGTGGCACCCATGTCATGGTTCCGTTCTTCGAGCCGACCGCCGTCCTCGGCGCGATCGCGAAGCATTCGATCACCGATGTTCTGCTGGTACCGACGATGATTCAGCTTCTGGTCGACCACCCCACGTTGAGCGAGTTCGACACCTCGTCACTCAGCCGCGTGCTGTACGGAGGATCCCCCATCTCCGCCGGGGTCCTCGAACGGACCCTCGCCCGGCTACCGCAGGCCCGCCTCACTCAGGCCTACGGCATGACAGAACTCGCGCCGGTCGCATCTCTGCTGTGGCCGGAACATCATGTTGGACAACGTATCGGGTCGGCGGGACGCGCAGCCCCACACTCGGAGATCTGCATCCTCGGCCCGGACGACGAGGAGCTCGCCACCGGTGACGTCGGAGAAATCTGCGTCCGCGGCGGTCATGTGATGCTGGGCTACTGGAACAAGTCGGAGGAGACCGCGGCCGCCGTTCGAGACGGCTGGATGCACACCGGCGACGTGGGTTACCTCGACTCCGACGGATTCCTGTTCGTCGTCGACCGCTTGAAGGACATGATCATCACCGGCGGCGAGAACGTCTACAGCGCCGAGGTGGAGAGTGCGCTCAGTCGTCATCCCGCCGTTCTGGCCTGCGCCGTGATCGGCGTTCCGGACGAGGAGTGGGGTGAACGAGTTCATGCGTGTGTCGTTCTGGCCGAGGGACTCTCACCCACGACAGCCGAGTTACGCGAGCACACTCGCACCTACGTTGCCGGATACAAAACTCCGCGCACCATCGAGTTCGTCACGGCTCTTCCCATGAGCGGGGCAGGCAAAATCCTCAAGCGCGACCTGCGTGACGCCTACGTCGCGAAGGAAGCGCTCGGAACCGCGACGGATTCGCGCCCGGGCACGACACGAACTCTGTGATCACCGAACCGATTTCACCTGCCATGTCACGGCTGCCCCGAGTGCGGCCAGTACCCCCACTGCCGCGAACAGAGCCGGGTACCCACCGACGGCGGAGAGGAACACGCTCGCGATCAGCGGAGCAATGGCAGGTGGAACGATCGCCCCGATGTTCATCACGCCGAGATCGGTCGCCCGACTGTCGGCGGACGGAAGGACCCCGGTCACCAGTGCCTGATCGACGGCCATGTACGCGCCGAATCCGCCGCCCAGCAACGCAGCCGAGACGAACGTCGCCTCCATCGTGGGATGTACCGCCAGGACGAAGCCGGCAACGGCCTGCATCGATGCCGCAACCGCCACGAAGATCTTTCGGCGACGCATCCTGTCCGACAACGGACCGAAGGTGAACGTGCACAGCACACAGGCGAACAGATAGACGACGGTGACCTCGAGCAGCGCTGCCGTCGGATCGGCGACTCGAAGGCCGTCGGTGAGGAAGAACAGCAAGTAGCAGGTGCCGAGCGAGTTCGCCACGTTGACCAGGATTCGACCCCCGAAGACCCACGCGAAGTCGCGGTGACGCAAAGAAACGAGCAGCGAGGCCACGATGCTGTGTAGGCTCAACAGCGCTGTCGCTGAGTCAGTTTCGCGATACGACAGCAGAAACGGCACCGCGCAGATCACCAGGGCGATCGCCACGCAGAAGTACCCGCCCAGTACCGACAGGGCGAGCGTGGACACCAGGGCCAGGCCCGCCACCACGCCCAGTGCCTGTGGCGCATAGATCGCACTCGACACCGTTCCACGCTGCTCGTCCGCCACACGGTCGGCCACCACGGCTGTCAACCCTGCTGTTGCAGCACTCAATCCGAGCATCGCTACCGACCACGCCGCCCCGATTCCGAAGACGGTGTTCTGCAGCCCGGTGACCACCAACGCACCGGCGAAGAACAGGACACCGCCGCCGAACCAGACGCGCCGTCGCCCCAACCTGCTGCGAGTGCGATCGCACAGCGACCCGCACACAGGCAGACCGATCAGAAGCACCACGGCAGAGACCGCGTTGATCACGGCGAAGTCGAACACCTTCGATTGCGGATCGATCTCCTGCAACCGCTCGGGTAGAAGCAGCTGCAGCGGAACCAGATCGGCCATCCAATAGCCCAGCCACGCCATGGAGAACACGGCAATCCAGAGCGGGCGCACCCGGGCGGTCATCGATCAGTCTCTTCGTACGGGTGCGGCTGTTCCGTATGCACGGCGCACCACCTCGTCGAGGGTCGCCGCCAGCTGCGCGTCGTCGAGGGTGCGCGGGTTCGACACCGACGCGGCGGAAAGGTAGACCCCGCAGAGCCATTCGAGCAGTTCGATGTTCGACAGCGCGGCCCCGAGATCGTGACCGGTGGCCACCGACCCGTGGTGGGCCATGATGACCGCCGACTTGGAGTCCATCGCCGCCACCACCGCGTCCGCGAGCTCGGCGGTACCGAACGGCGCGAACGGCACCACCGGGACCGTGCCGCCGAGTGCCAGCTGCGCGTAGTGCACGGGTGGCAATTCATCCGCGACGAGCGAAAGAGCAACAGCGGCCGACGAATGCGCATGCACCACCGCGCGCGCGTCGCTCTCCTCGTAGATGCCCAGGTGCAAGCCGAGTTCCGATGTCGGCTTGTATGCACCCGCACGTACGACACCATCCATCCCGACGAGCGTGACGTCCTCGATCGTGGCGTCGGCCAGCACCAGGCCGGTCGCCGTCACCGCCACCACCGTGCCCGAGCGTGCGCTCACATTGCCTGCGGTACCGAGAACCAGGCCCCGTCGGCCCAGTTGCCGGGCGGTCTCGGCGACGGACTCTCGGAGTTCGTCGACGTCGGCCGGCATCAGATGGTCCTGCAGGTGCGGGCAAATTTCCGAACGAACTCGAGGTCGTAGGTCCCGAAGTCGGTACCGAGACCCTGCGCCACCTGCGCCGCGGTCGCGTTGCCCAGTTCGGCCGACTCGACGAGATTCGAGTTCAGGGACAGGCCGCGAACGAAGCCGGCCGAGAACGCATCTCCGCATCCACTGGTATCCACCACGTCCACAGCGAACGCGGGCACTTCGACGGTCTCCTCCGCCGTCACGATGAGCGTGGGCGACGCCCCGGCAGTGGCGACGACGCAGGACGCACCGAGTTCGAGCAGCCGGCGGCACCCCTCCTCGACAGTGGCGCAGCCGGTCCAGCCGAGGACCTGCTCGTCGTTCGGCAGCAGGTAGTCGACGTACGGCAGTGCGGGTGCGAAAGCACCGAGTCCTTCCGGAACGGACGGTGCCAGGCTGTCGACGGTGACGACGACGCCGTCCTCGTGGGCGCGGCGCGCGATGTCGCGTGCGGTGTCCGGTCCGAAGAACTCCGGTCCGCCGAGATGCACGAAATCGACGTTGTGAAACATGTTCCACGGAACATGCTGAGACAGATAGCCATTGGCACCGATCACATGCAGAGCCGGCCGGGATCCGTCCGGTCGAATCGGCAACACCGACGCCGACGTCTGCACCCCGTCCATACGATGCACCAGGGAGACGTCCACTCCGTCGTCGGCGAGAAGCTGCAGGAGAAACGCGCCTGCCGAATCATTACCGACGACTCCTGCGGTGTGTACCGCGGCACCCAGTCGGGACAGCACCAGCGCCGTTCCCGCGGCGGTGCCCGCGGCCGACGTCGCGATCTGCTCCGCCAGTACGGCCTGCTGACCGTCTGGTATCTCGGTCACCGGACGAACCAGAGTGTCGAGTACGTGCACCCCTAGAGTGAGGACTTCCGCCGGTTCTCTCATCGGATCGACGCGGTTCGCTCGGAGAGGATCAGCGTCTCGAGGTTGCACATCGAGACGTCGAATCGTGCGGACATCCCGGCGGTCGCGATCGGCCGCACAATACGTCCCAGCCAGCTCGGAGCCACATCGAACCAGAACTCGAAGGTCATCGCAGTGGAGGTTGCGCCGCTGAGCGGTGCGAAGCGAAATACGTTGGCCACGTTGGTCAGCGGCGCGAATCCTTCTCCCGAATCGATCCGCAGTCGGTTCGGTTCCAGGTGCCGAACCGTCCAGGTGGCGTGACTGGTGAAGCGACCGAGCGTCGCCACCTCCTCGGTGTAGACACCGCCGGTGCGCGCGGTGCCGTGATGCGTGGTGACGGCCCGAACGTCGGTGACCCACTCCGCGTAGCGACTGGTGTCACTGGTCAGTGCCCAGACCTCCTCCGGGCTCGCTGAGAGCGTGCGATGGGCCGAGACTACGAAGCGTTGTTCCACGAGTGTTCTCCTTCGGTCGAAAGTAGTTCTGCTGCTGCGATTTGACCCGATCGCACGGCACCGTCCATGTATCCGTTCCAGTAGTCGGAGTGTTCGGCACCTGCCCAGTGCACGCGCCCGAACGCGGTGTCGCGCCACCGGCCCAGCCCGGTCAACACACCGGGAGGCAGCACCGCGGTCGGACCGCCGCGTGTCCATTGCTCGCGGGTCCAATCCAGCTCGATCCATTCGGTCGGTTCCAGCGCGCGGGGACCCACCGCGGAGGCGAAGGCGCGAAGAACCTCGCCGCGTCGCTCGAATTCGTTGCCGTCGGACCAATTCCGACCTCCTCGATGGCGTGCGCCCCAGGTACCGACGAAGCCCATCAGCACTCCGTGGCTTCCGTCGGGAGGTGAGTTGTCGAACATCGAGGACACCGGTACGTCGCTGTCGCGAAAGAGTGCCTGGCCGGAGAGCCCGCTGGTGCGCCAGAACGGCTCGGGATACACGGCCTCACACTTGGCCAATCCGCCGAAGTTCATTCGCTGGAACAGCGCTTCCTGGGGCGCGGGCAGAGCTGGGCTCCAGTCGATTCGAGAGGCCAGCACTGGCGGAATCGCGACGATGGCCGAACGAGCTACCCACGATTCGGTATCACTGTGCACCACCACCCGGTCCGGATACTGCTCCACCCGCCGCACGGGAGTGTCGAGTCGGACGGCATCCCCCAGCTGTTCGGCCAACACGATCGAGATCGCCTGGGAGCCACCGTGAAATCTCCACTGTTGCGCTCCCCCAGCCACACTCATCAGTCGGTCCACCGTGCCGGGGGTGTACTCGTTACCCGCCCCGGCCACGTACGCCAAGCCGAAGAGCGCGGATACGTCGGCGGCCGTGCCGCCGAACACCGAGCCGAGCAGGATGTCGAGTAGCTCCACCCCACCGTCGGTGGCCGCGTGGCGACGAGCCCAGGTGGCCAGAGTTTGGGTGTCCCACTCGTGCGCACGGGGCGCATCCCACGGCCTGTCCACGGGAATCTGTTTGGCGGCTCGATCGATTCGTGCAACCAGCATTCCGACGTCGGGTAGCGAAGTGGGGTCGGGTGGGACACCACCGGCGAAGCGTCGGGCACGTCCGTTCTTGACGTAGATACTCGATCCGATGTCATGGGCTGGGAACGTGGCGACCCCGACCGAGGCGGCCAGGCGAAGGATGTGGTCCTGCGTCGGACCGACGAACTGCCCGCCGGTCTCCACCACAGCGTCTTCGCCGATCGTATGGTTGACCGTCCTCCCGCCGACCCGATCTCGGGCTTCCAGAACCTGGACGGTCAGGCCCACCGCTGTCAGCTCCCTGGCTGCGGTCAGACCCGCCAGCCCTGCTCCGACGACTACTACGTCCACCCGATGGGGTACCGAACTTTCGCTCATGGTGTTCCTTTCGGGGTCTGCGATGCGGGTATCGGCGACAGTATCTCAATCTTGGCCACATGGCCAGGATTGGCGGTCATTGCTCGTCGACCAGCACCGCGATGAATTGTCGCCGGCACCCCGACTACGTTGTAGTGATGCCCGAAGACCGCAGGACGACGCGCTACGCACGCGGCCAGGAGCGACGCGACGCCCTGGTGGAGGCCGCGATCGGTGTTATCGGCACTCGCGGCCTCGAACGCGTCTCGTTTCGGTCCGTGGCCGAGGCCGCCGGCTTTCCGCCGTCGACCACCAGCTATTTCTTCGGCTCGGTCGGTGAACTCATCGACGCGGCGATCACCCGCATCGCCGAGAACGTGACGGCGAAGGTCACCGCTCTCCTCGACGTCGCGCAGACCGGCGGGCTCACCCGAGACGATCTCGCCGACGCGATCATGGACCTCGTCTCGCTACTGTCCTCTCCCGAAGACGACGACTCCCTGGTGCAGTTCGAGGCGTATCTCGCCGTGCGCAGACGGCCCGAGCTCGCGGATTCGGTGCACCGAATCATGCGGATGATCGAGGAGGCGGCCGAGGCGGCGCTCGGGGCATTCGGCATCCCGGAACCACATCTACCGGCTCGGCATTTCCTGGCTTTGATCGACGGCTACACCCTGCACGAGATCGCAAGGCCGACACCGGGTGGCAACCGAACTGCGTTGCGAGACGCCCTGTTTCGGGTTCTGGATTCGTACGATCGGGCACCCTGACCACAGCCCGCGTTGCTACAAACCAGCGCGCTCGAGGATCTCGTCCCAGTGGATTTCTGCCTCCGCCTCACCCATGCCGGTTTCGGCGATGCGCTCGTAGTCGCCGATCAATGAGTCAGCTACCCGCTCATAGCGTTCGAGCCATTCTTCCTTGTCGTCGCGCCAGTATCCGACGACGGCCATGCGGTGGGCAGGGAACCCGATCTCACTGCGGAAGTACTTACGTACGCCTCTACCAGCCGACGCCTCGCCGCCGAACCAGACGTACCCGTTGCCCGTCGGAACTCGAAACGTGCGCACAGCATCGACGAGTTGCGATGGTGCGCGACCATTTCCGGCCACCCGCCAGTCCATGGTGACCGAGGCCGCCGATCGAACGTCCAGTACGTCGCCGTCGTGCGCCACCTCGACGATCGCATGCGCACGCAGGCCGGCGGGCAACTGCTCGAGTGCACGGCACAGCGCGGGTAGCCCCGGTAGATCGGCCACGAACAACATCCACTCCGTGTCGGCAGGCGGCTCGTACCACGACCGAGTTCCCCACATCCCCAGCGCCGTACCCGGCTCGGCCGAGCGGGCCCAGTCTGCGGCCACGCCGCCGACGTGGTCCACGAAGTCGATCGTGATCCGGTTCTCGTCCCAGCGCCGGACGGTGTAATTGCGGCATTCACGAACCACGTCGTCGTGATGCGCGAGAACGCCGTCGCGTCGGATCATCTCGGGCGGTACGTCCTCTTCGTCGGCCGGAAAGTACAGGTGCACGATTTCGTCGGGCACTCCGCTCGACTCGAACCCGCGCGCATCGGACGCATCGAACACGACGCGAATCAGTGACGGCGACAATCGATTCGATTCGACTACCCGCGCGGTGAGGTATCCACCCTCGTCACGTCGGCCGGCCATGCGAGGCCTTCAGCCCTGCTCTGCCGGCTCGACGAACATCGATTCGATGTCGTCCATGATCTTGTTCAGGCCGATCGGGTCCGACGAATTCCACACGCTCGCCGAGACCCAGTGCACCCGATTCTGCTGCACCGCAGGCAGTGTGGCCCACAGCGGTGCCGCGATGATCGCATCCCGTTCACTGTCGGCACCCTGGTCGGTGTACACGAACAGGGTGTCGGCAGAGTTCAGCGTGTTCAACGTCTCGTCGGTGATGTCGATACGAAACAGGCTCGGATCCTGCTGACCCTCCGGCTGCGCCATGCCCAGACCACGGAAGGCAATGCTCTCGCCGGTCCCGACACGAATCGAGTACTCGCCGCGCTCGCTCAATCGAACAGCGGAGACCGGCTTGCCTGCCAGGCCCGCGTCGGCAACTCGCTGCTTCAGCGCGGCCATGCGTTCGCTCAGACCCTGTATGAGGCCTGTTGCCTCACTCTGCTTTCCGAGCGCATCCCCCACGGCCTCAACCCCATGGGAGACATCCTCGAGCGAGACCCCGTCGTTGTACGCAAAGCCGTAGGTCGGAACTCCGCTGGCCGTGAGCTTGTCGTAGATCTCCTTGTTCCACGCCTTCTCACCTTCGCCGTCGTACCCGGCGACCACGACGATCAGATCGGGGTCCTGGGCGAGAATTCCTTCGACGTTGGGATCGAAGCCGCCACCCTCGCCCGCAATGTTCGCGATGTCGCCGATGCGCTCGTCGACGTGCGCAGGTAGTGCCAGCGGGTTGAAGGACGCGGCCACAGGATTCACATCGAGCGACAGCATCAGTGCCAGCGAGATGGGGTCGGCGGCGACAACCCGGGCGGGCCGCTCGGGAACCTCGACCGGGCCGAAGTAGTCCTGCACCGTTCTGGCGCCGGCGACCTCAGCTGGACTCGACGGTTCAGACGTGGCACTCGAGCATCCGACCAGAGCTAGGGCGAGTGCCCCGACGAGCGTGTACAACCCGGCAGAGGCGGAACGTCTCAGCGGCGCGGTTGCGCGGCCGTGGAACACGAAGAATCGAGGCATGACTGGGCAGCCTAGCCTAACTACTTGCGCCGGTGGTCGTCGCCGACGAGCAACGGCACGATGCTGCGGTGCGCGAAGGCCAGCAGATCGTCGTACGTCTCGAGTGCAGCGCCCGCTGCCGGGGTCAGCAGAATCGAATGCACGACGCGGACCACGATTTCCGGGGCGTCGGGTACTGCGAAACTGTCCGAGTCCAGCCCTCCCCGGGCGATCTGGGCGGCAGCGTCTATTGCGGACGCGAGCAGGGTCGACGCATTGGTCGTCAACTGTTCCAGTACCAGCGCACTCTCGGAGTCGAACATCTTGAGGAGGACGGGGTTGGTTCGCACCGACTCGATCGTCGTCGCGAATCCGTGCGCGGCACGATCCGCCCGTGACGATTGTTCGGCGGCCGCTGCCGCCACCGCGACGAACAGTCTCGTCGACTCACGTGCCATGACCGCGCGCACCAGCTCGTCCTTGGATCCGATGCGGCGATAGACCGTCACCCGGTTGATCTTGGCGCGCTTGGCCACGTCTCCGATGGTCGTTCTGGGGATGCCGACCTCGCCGAACAACTCCAATGCGGCATCGAGGATCGGCCCGTCGTCACCGTCTGGATGCATCGTCCGATCTTAACGGCACCCTCGATGATTGAATGCAACATTGCAACACTTTCTGTTGCTATGTAGCATCAGCTCATCAGCATTTCGACGAATGGAGCTCGAATGTCTCGTGACCGAGCGATCGACCCGAACGCGCGCCACTTGGACGAGTCCTACGCGATCGTGGCCCGCGCAGTGACGTTCGACTGGACCGGCGTTCCGCTGCAATACATTCCGCACGAGTGGTACGCCACGCACTTCTGGAACGTGATGCACCTGGTGCTGCCGGAGGGCGAACGGGCGATGGCCGACGTGTTCGCCCTCGCGCTTCCGTACATCGACGACCGCAGACTGCACGAGGAGGTCGTCGGTTTCGTCGGACAAGAAGCCACGCACGCGTCCTCGCACGAGAGCTTTCGTACGTACCTCGTCGCGCACGGAGTCGACATCGAGCCCATCCTGCGGCGCATTCGATTCGCGGTGGGCGTGGTGTTCGGCGATCACGGCCTCACCGGGCGCGCGGGCAAGGCCTGGCTCGACGAGCGCCTCGGGATCTACGCCGCAGCCGAGCATTTCACCGCAGTAGTGGGCGAATGGCTTTTGGACAACACCGAATTCGACCGCCTCGGTGTCGATCCGACGATGCTGGACCTGCTTCGCTGGCACGGAGCCGAGGAACTCGAACACCGCAACGTTGCCTTCGACGCATTCCAGTACGTCGACGGGGGTGCATTTCGCCGCGCCCGCACCGCAGTGATAGCCAGCGCGGGCTTGGCCGTGCTGTGGTTCAGTACCGCCGCGTACCTGTACAAGAACTCGGTGGCCACCCCGCGCACCGGGAAACGCCGGTTTCGCACCCCCTGGCCTCTCGCCTTCGCACGAGCATCCCGCAAGCACCTGATACCGGGCCTGTCGTTCCTGTTCGTCCAACTCGCCCTGTACATCCGACCGGGTTTCCACCCGTCGAACATGGGCGACATCGACAAGGCCGTGCGGTATCTCGCGACATCACCTGCGGCACTGGCGGCCCAGCAGTGACCACCGAAACAGCCTCGAGGCACAGCCACCTGGGCGAAATCACGGTGACAGACCCCGGCCGCGGTCTCCGAGCCATCGCTGCGGCGTCTCGGGTGTACGCAAGACTGGTCACCGACTCGTCCGTCGTGACCGCCCTCTCCCCGGCGCGACCGCGCCGATGCGTCGGCTACGAATTCGAGACCACCATCGACGAGATCGTCGACGAGGCCGAGGACGTGCGCTCACTTCTACTGCGTCGCAGCGACGGAAGCGCATTGCCGACCTGGTTGCCCGGTGCACACATCGACGTGACCACACCGGCAGGCTCGGTTCGGCAGTACTCGCTCACAGGTCGGCCGGTAGGCGGAGATCGATATCGCATCGGTGTCCGCAGGATCCCCGGCGGCACGGCCTCCACCGAGATACACGGTCTTGTTCCAGGAGACACCCTCCGAGTCCGTGGACCCCGCAACGCATTTCCCATGGCCGCAGCCGAGCACTACTTGTTCGTCGCGGCCGGCATCGGCATCACACCCATTCGGCCCATGATCGAGCGGGCCGTCGCCGACGGCGCACCGTGGACCCTCTACTACCACGGCAGATCTCGTGCGAGCCTGCCGTTTGTCACCGAGCTACAGGAGCTGGCTCTCACCTCCCGCGGTCACGTGATCGTCAAAACCGATGACGTAGAGGGACTTCCGATTCCGTCGCACATTGTCGATCTCGGGACGGGATCCTCGGCCCTGTACGTCTGCGGCCCCGCGGCACTCTCGCGCCGGCTGCGCGAGGAGGCCGCCCGAAGTACAGCGGTTCGAGAGTTCCACACCGAGCTGTTCGCACCCGCCCCCGTGGTCGACGGCCGTCCATTCGTGCTGACGCTCGCACGTTCCGGCGACACCGTCGAAGTCGGCGCACAGGAGACCGCCCTCGACGCCCTCCGACGAGTCCGACCGGATCAGCCGTTCTCGTGCCGCCAGGGTTTCTGCGGTGCCTGCGTCGTCGGCCTCACCGGCGGACGCGTCGACCATCGCGATCGCGTGCTGAGCAGCACCGAACGCGAGAACTCACTCACCCTGTGCGTCTCACGCGGCGCGGTCGAGGGCGAAATTCTCGTCCTCGATCTGTAGAAGGAGCCACACATCATGACCGACAAAGACCCTGCCGTGCCGCACATCGACGTCGCCATCATCGGTGCCGGCTTCGGCGGTCTCGGAGCTGCGATCAGGCTCGAACAGGAAGGCCGCGGGGACTTCTTGATCTTCGAGCGTGACAACGCGGTCGGCGGAACGTGGCACGTGAACACCTATCCCGGTGCCCAGTGCGACATTCCCTCGGCGCTGTATTCGTTCTCGTTCGCACCCAACCCGGACTGGACCCGCCTGTATCCGCTGCAGCCAGAGATCGAGCAGTACCTCAACGACTGCACCGACCGGTTCGGTATCCGGGATCGAATCCGGTTCGGACACGAGGTGCTCGACGCGACGTGGGACGACGCCAGGGCGCGTTGGATCGTGCGAACGAGCGGCGGAACATGGACTTCTCGGATTCTGATCGGAGCCCTCGGCCCGTTCAGTGAACCCGCCACTCCCAGTATCGACGGTCTGGACTCGTTCACGGGCAGCATCTTTCACTCGGCTCGGTGGAACCACGAGCATTCGGTCGAGGGTAGGCGTCTCGCCGTCATCGGCACCGGCGCATCGGCGGTGCAGTTCGTACCCCGACTCGCTCCGTCGGCCGCACATCTGACGCTTTTTCAACGCACGCCCACGTGGATCCTTCCCCACCCGGACCGTCCCATCTCCGAGTCCGGCAGATCCGCGCTCAGGAAGTTTCCGGCGGCTCAGCGCGCCATGCGTCGTACGTTCGATCTGTTCCAGGAAGCTCTGGTGCCCGGCCTGATTCAGCACCGCGCCCTGCTGACGCCGTTGACCGCACTGGGCCGGGCTCACCTACGCAGACAGGTGAAGGATCCCGTACTCCGCGAGAAGCTCACTCCCACCTACACATTCGGCTGCAAGCGGCCGACGTTCTCGAACAAGTTCTACCCTGCCCTGTGCCGCGACAACGTCACCGTCGAGACCACCGCCATCTCCCGCGTCGTGCCCGAGGGCGTCGTCACGACCGACGGAACGATCCACGAGGTCGACACCATCGTTCTCGGAACAGGTTTCACCGTCGCCGGGCATTCAGGCTTTCGGCGCATCGTCGGTCGAGGCGGACGGTCGTTGGCGCAGACCTGGCCCGACGGAGAGATGTCGTCGTATCGAGGGACGACGGTGCACGGCTTTCCGAACTTCTTCATGGTGCTCGGCCCCAACTCGGTGGTGTACACCTCGCAGGTCGTCACCATCGAAGCACAGGTGAACTACGTTCTCGCAGCGCTGCGGGCGATGGACGACAAGCGCTTGGCCGCAATCGACGTCACCCGCACTGCACAGACGGAATTCGCGGACTACACGGACGAACGGTTGGCCGGTTCGGTGTGGAATTCGGGTGGGTGCAGCAGCTACTACCTGAGCCCATCGGGCCGCAACGTCACCTACTGGCCGGGTTCGGTACGCAACTTCACCCGTCGTATGTCGACCATCGAACTCGACCACTATTCCTGCCGCAGTGCCACTGTCGATGTGCCGGGCACACTCGCCGTCACCAAGGAGTCCGCATGAAGAACCACATGGACCTCACCGGCAAGGTCGCACTGGTGACCGGCGGTGCACGCGGCATCGGTGCCGCGACCGTAGCAAAACTGGTGTCCGCCGGTGCATCCGTGGCAGTGGTGGATCTTCACTTCCCGACCGACGCGGCTGGCGCTGCACGGGTGTTGCTGTTGACCGGGGACGTCACGGATCCGGAGGCGATGACGGAGTGCGTGCAGGCGACGGTGCGCGCCTTCGGCGGGATCGACATCGTGATTGCCAACGCCGGCATCACACCGCCGCCTGCCACCATCAGGACCGTCGACCGCGCGGTGTTCGACTCCGTCATGGCGGTCAATTTCGGCGGTGTGCTCAACATCGTCCGCGCCGCGGCAGACGAGATCGTGGCTAGTAGTGGACACATATTGCTCGTATCGTCCTGTGCTGCATTCACTCCCGGCATGGGTGGGTCTGCCTACATGGTCAGCAAGGCCGCTGTGGAACAACTGGGCCGCGCGCTGCGCATCGAACTGGCAGCAGTCGGCGCATCGGCAGGCCTGGCGTACTTCGGGGTGGTCGACACCGATCTGGCGCGCGACACCCTCGACCACGATCCGGTGGGTCAGCGGATCGGCGGATTTCTGCCCTGGCCGTTGAGTCGTCGACTCCCGCCTTCCCGGGCGGCGGACCTACTGGTCGACGCGGTCCGTACGCGTCGAGCACGGCTGATCGCCCCCGCAGTGTGGGCACCGTACTTCTGGTTCCGTGGGATCCTCAACCCGATCCTGGAGTGGAAGCTACTGCGTGACAGCGCAGTCGGCGATATCATTCGCGATCTCGAACACAGCCGGGCGCGCTGACACCCGAACGGGCCCGTTACGCGTCGACGCTGGGAACCGCGTCCAGCGGAGGCAGGGTTCGCGAACACAGCTCGCGCGCAACCGCGTCGGACATCCCGAGGGCGAGCAGCACACTGTGCGCCATGATGTCGACCGCGTCGACATCGCTGCGTTCGGGCTGTTCGAGCAAGATCTGCCCCATGCCCAGCAGTGCCCCCGCTGCGAGTGCCAAGGCCAGCTGGGTGTCCTGTACGCGGAAGTGCCCGCTCAGCACTCCTGCTTCGATGTCGCGCGAGGCCCGCGGACCGAGGCCGTGCTTCGAGGTGATCAACTCCGGCCCGGAGTGGATGAGCACTCTGCTCAGATCCGGTTGTTGCCGGAACAGTCGGCCGGCGATCCGGAACGACCGGGTGAACGCTTCCGCGGGATCGTCCTCGGGGTCGCTCAACGAGTCCAGGTAGATGCCCAACAACTCGAGGGCACCGTCGACCGCGGCCTGGAACAGCTGCTCTCGGCTCTCGAAGTGGTTGTAGAACGACCCCATGCCGACGTCCGCGGCCTGAGTGATCTCGGCAATCGGCACGTGCAACTCGCCGCGGGCGATGAAGCTCTGTGCGGCCGAAATCAGGGCACCGCGCGTGCGCGCTTTACGTCGCTCGAGGCGATTCGGGGTTTCGGTCATGGTCCCTACTCCTGGGTGCACTTGTCGCCGCTTTGACCCTTCCTCACCGCTGACGAATTTGTCAACACCCTTGACTGACCGAATAGTCATAGGTGACGATAGTGTCACCAACGAGGGAGGGCTGATGGGACACGACGTCGACGGCCACAAGAACATGCATGTGGATCAGGGCGCGCTTCCAGGCGAACACCCGGGGAAAGCCACCGATCCGATCATCAAGGTGCGCGACATCGCGTGGCTCGAGTTCCGCAAACCCGACCTGGCCAAGGCCGAGGCATTCGCGGTGGCGTTCGGTTTCACCGTCTCACTGCGCACGTCCGAGGTAATTCACCTGCGCGGCACGCACGTCGGGTCGCCGTGCGTGATCATCCGACGTGGCAAGCGAACGCGGTTCGTCGGCGCAGCGTTTGCCGCCGCCGAAGACTCCGACGTCGTCCGCGTCGCCGATGCCACCGGGCAGAAGGTGCACCGGCTACCCGACACACTCGGCGGCATCGCCGTCACTCTGACCGATCCGGGCGGACAGCCTGTGCAGATCGTGTCGGGCTACACCGAACATCCCGAACTGCCGGGCCAGGACGCGCACACCTACAACTTCGGCGATCCACGCAACCGGATCAACGCCACCCAGCGACCACCGCGTCAGCCGGCGCGCGTCCAACGGCTCGGGCACGTGGTGCTGCAGCGAGTGGACTACCTGGAGAACCTGAACTGGTACCTGCACCACCTGGGTCTGATCGTCAGCGATTTCCTCTACTACGACGGCCAACGCGACCGTGGACCGGTGATGAGCTTCATCCGCTGCGATCGGGGCAGCATCCCGTCCGATCATCACACGCTCGCAATGACTCTCGGCCCGTCGAATCGGTACGTGCACTCGGCGTACCAGGTGACCGACATCGACGCCATCGCTGCCGGTGGCGAATTCCTCACCGAGCGTGGGTACAAGCATTCCTGGGGTATCGGCAGACACATCCAGGGCAGCCAGATCTTCGACTACTGGCGTGATCCCGACGGTTTCCTGGTGGAGCATTTCAGCGACGGCGACATGTTCGACAGCTCGCTCGAACCCGGCTGGGCACCGATGACGGCATCCGGCCTCGCCCAGTGGGGCCCACCGGCATCGAAAGACTTTCTCGGTATCGCCCCGAGCAAAGCCTCTCTGCACGAACTCAAATCGATTCTGTCCTCCCTACGCACCGACAACGAGTTCGACACCGAACGCCTTCGCGGCCTGATGAAAGTGGCTTCCTCATGAGCATCGCTGTACTACGCACCGCCGACGCCTGGTGGGTCGAGACCCCTGCCGGGGCGTCGCGCATCGACACGTCGGCAACCACGACCGCAGAGCTTCTCGCCGATCGCGCCGCTGTGGACGCAGCGCGTATGGGAACCGATGTGGTTGCTGTGGAGACCCTTTCGCTCCTCTCCCCCGTCACCGCACCGTGCCGTGTGGTGGCGAACATGACCAACTTCGTCTCGCACGTCAAGGACTCGGGCATGAACCCCGACACGGTGCCACTGACATTCTTCCGGAAGACGTCCGGCTCGATCAGCGGCCCCACCGACGACATCGTCAAGCCGACGCACGTGAAACTCCTCGACTACGAAATCGAGATCGGCCTGGTATTCGGTAAGACGCTGACCGTCGGCACCAAGATCGACGCCACCAACGTGGCCGAGTACGTTGCCGGACTCGTCATCACCAACGACGTATCGGCGCGAGATGTCCAATTACCGAAAACCCAGTTCTACGAGGGCAAGTCTTACCCCACGTTCACGCCGGTCGGCCCACGACTGCTCCTTCTCGAGGCCGGAGAATTCGACCGGTTCAACGAGCTCACTCTGACGCTTCGCGTCAACGGGACTGTACGACAGGACAGTACGGTCGCAGACATGATCTACCGCCCGGTCGAATCACTGAAGGCCCTGAGCGCATTCCAACGGCTCGACGCAGGCGATCTGCTGCTCACCGGCACTCCCGGTGGTACTGCGCTGAAGGCTCCGGCCAAGCCGATCGAGATGATCGGATCTCTTGTCCCGCCGGCGCTCAAGTGGAAGGTGTTCTTCAAGAAGCAGGCCAAAAATCCCGACTTCCTGCAGGACGGCGACGTTCTCGAACTGACGTGCTCCACCCCCGACGGTTCCCTCGACCTGGGAGTGCAGCGCACCCGGGTCTCGTACCGATGACCGAACGCGGATCCGACGGCACCCACCACCCGGTGGTCATCGTCGGATCCGGTCCGACGGGCATGACGGCCGCTCTACTGTTGGCGCAGTACGGCATCCCCTGCCTGGTGCTCGATCGCTGGGCCGACGTCTACCCGCAGCCGCGCGCA
The DNA here is from genome assembly GCF_004563845.1 of Rhodococcus sp. 1R11. Lineage (NCBI taxonomy): Bacteria > Bacillati > Actinomycetota > Actinomycetes > Mycobacteriales > Nocardiaceae > Rhodococcus > Rhodococcus sp. 1R11. Next base: position 317,942 of record NZ_SPNG01000005.1, read on the forward strand.
GTACATCTCGACGACGAGGTGTACCGAATTCTGCACGACATCGGTATCGCAGACGATTTCGCCGGCATCTCACGTCCCGGCCGCGGACTGCGGCTGTGCACCAAGGATCTGCGCACACTGGCCGAGTTCGAACGCGATCCCGACGACAGACCGCACGGCTACCCCCAGGCGAACATGTTCGATCAACCGGACCTCGAGCGCCTCATGCGTACGCACGTGGCCCGATACGACACGATCGAGATGCGTGGCGGCTGCGAGATCACCGACGTCCAGAATCTCGAAGTTGCTGTCCGAGTGTCGTACTCATCGACCGAGGACGGATCCCCACACTGGGTGACCGCGGACTACGTGCTGGGGTGCGACGGTGCCAACAGCATCGTGCGCCGGTCCATCGGGTCGAAGATGGAGGATCTCGGGTTCGCGCAGCGGTGGTTGGTCATCGATATCGCCACCGATGCCGAACTCGGTCAGTGGGCCGGCGTTCACCAGGTGTGCGACTCCGAACGATCCGCAACGTACATGCGGATCGGCACCACCCGCTACCGCTGGGAGTTTCGGATGCTCGACGGCGAAACCCTCGACGAGTTCGAGGATCTCGCGGCCGTCCGGCCGCTCATAGCGCCGTGGCTGCGGCATGTCGACGACCCCGACATGGAGCTGATTCGTTGCGCCGAGTACACATTTCGGGCGCAGGTCGCCGGCCGATGGCGGGATCGACGCGTGTTCGTCCTCGGCGACGCGGCGCACTTGACCCCACCGTTCATCGGACAGGGAATGGGCGCGGGTCTGCGCGATGCGCGCAACCTGGTCTGGAAGATCGTCGGAGCCCTGGGCGGGCACGTCTCCGATTCCTCGCTCGACAGCTACGAAATCGAGCGAAAAGCCCACGCCACAGCCATGATTCGGATGGCCGTCGCCTTGGGCTGGGCAATGACCGGCGGCAGTCGACTGACCGGACTCATTCGTACCACGCTCGCACCGGCCCTCGGCCACCTGCCCCTCATCGGAACGAAGGTGTCCGACAGCGCCACCCCTCCGCTCACCCGTTCCGATTTCGTTCAGCGCCCAGCAGCGCCGATCCGTTCGGTGGTCGGCGCGCTGTGCCCCAACAGCTCCCTGGACAACGGTGCCCGACTGGACGACGTCGCGCCGGGACAGTTCCTGTTCGTCTCGACCACCCCGCTGACCGTCGAACAGCGACGCGAGGTCGATCGTCGTGGTGCCGTCGTCGTCGAGGTCGCGGCCTCCTCCGAGCTCGGACTGTGGTTGCGGCGCGGTCGCGCGGTAGCGGCTGTCGTACGACCGGACCGAACCGTCATGGCGGCGGGGAAGTCGGTGCCGGCCTTGCACACCCGAGTGCCGAGCACCAGGTTGCGAAGAATCGACCGCACCACTCCCACGGCGACAGTAGCCACCCCGAGAAGCAGAAACACCGCAACGAAGAGGCACAGATGAACACCGCACTTGTCACCGGCGCCACGTCCGGTATCGGCCAAGCCGTCGCCGAACTGCTGCTCGCGCGCGGCTACCGGGTCATCGGCACGAGCCGCAGTTGTTCCACCGTGGTCGACCCCATCCCCGGGGTCGAGTACCGAGATCTCGATCTGACCGACCCGGCCTCCATCCGGACGTTCGTCGACGGACTTGCCGACGTCGAGATCGATGTTCTGATCAACAATGCGGGCGAAAGCCAGTGCGGCCCCATCGAGGAACTTCCGATAGGTGCCGTCACCCGGTTGTTCCAGCTCAACGTGTTCGGTGCCATCGAGCTCATGCAGGCCGTGCTGCCAGGGATGCGCGAACGTCGTAGGGGCAAGGTCGTCAACATCGGCTCGATGCTGGCCAGCTTCCCGTTGGCCTATCGCTCGTCGTACGCCGCGACCAAGGCAGCGATCAAGGGCTTCTCGACGGCGGCACGCTTCGAGCTCGCGCCCTACGGGGTGGACATCACCACCGTCGAACCCGGCTCCATCGCCACCGGACTCTCCGCCCGCCGCACCAAGTACTGCGGACCGCATTCGCCGTACCTCCGCGATTTCACGACGGTGATCTCACACCTCGACGCCAAAGAGGCACAGGGTATCTCCGCGGACACCGTGGCCGAGACGGTCCTGAAAGCCGTCGAGGACAAAAAGACTCGACCCCTCTACGCCGTCGGCAGCAATGCTCCCGCAGTGTTCTTGGCGCAGCGACTGCTGCCGCGCACCGTGCTCGAAAAGTTCACTGCTCGGGCATACGGACTGCCCAGCAAGCGACCGGTGAACTAACGGAACAGCCCTGCGACGAACGGAATCGTGTCGGCCTGCGATTGCACGAGCGCTCCGCTGTGATCGGCGTCGTAGGGTCGGAAGGTCACCGGCTGACCGTTGGCGGTGAGCCTGGCGACATATGCGGCGGTCGTCGGGAACGGGACGTCGGTGTCCCGCAGTCCGTGGCCCATGAAGAACGGCTTGTCGAAGCCCGCCTCGGGCATGGCCATGTAGTCGTCGAGTACTGCGGTGAAATTCGGCAGGCTGGCCAGCGGCGCAGTGAAGAAATCACCGACCTTCACACCCTCGAGCTGCTCCTCGAGGTCCGCGACACAGGCCGTCTCGGCCAGATCAGCGTACTTCTTTCCGACGGGAGTGAGGATATTGTCCAGGCCCAGCTCGGGGTGCGAATAGCGAAGAGCAGCACCGATGTACGCGACGTACGCAGTCAGACCGGCCGGGAGCGCCACCGGCGGCATCCCCGGTCCACCGATCGAGACGAGCTTCTCGATGTACGCGGGAGTTCCGGTGCCCACTGCGCCGCGATAGTCCAGATCCGGTCCACCGAACTCGGTTGCGTAGCGCGCGGTGTAGATCGCTGCGCCGCCGCCCTGGGACTGACCGACCGTCACCCACTTCCGCGAAAGTTGATCGCTGTAGTTGCGGCCTGCCTTCACCATGTCGACCACGTTGTGCGCCGTGGTCCGCCCATCCAGATATGCCTGCAATCCGGGAGTGCCGAGGCCGGCGTAGTCACTGGCCACAATGGCGTATCCCTGCGCGAGCCAGTTGCCGAGGTACGGCAGATCTCGTTCGGCCAGCGCCGGTCCCGCAACCGAGGGCGCGCACGAGTCACCGAGCCCGGAGGTGCCGTGGGCCCACGAGATCACCGGCCAACCGCCCTCGGGCGCAGTGCCCTGCGGGAGGAAGACGGTGCCGGTGCTGAGCGCCTTCTCGCCGAACGTGTCGGTGGTGACGTAGGTGAGCACCTCGGCCGACGACGAGCCAGGAATCCAGAATTCCTGCGGTAGAGCGCGACTGGAGACGACGTCGCCGATGTTCTGCGTGAACGTCGGTGCAGCCGAGGCAGGGGCGGCCAGCAGGCCAGAAGCCATGCTCGACGCCAGCGCCGTAACTACTGCAAGGGCACCGATCCGACGACGAGCGATCACTGGGTCTCCGTTGCATTCGAGTGTGCGCCACCGCGTTCGTCGATGCGCGCCACCTTGTAATACACCACCGCGCCGATCCAGACAACGAAAAATGTGCCGACGACGAGTTGGCCGGCGAGGTTCAGGTCGATGACGGCCAACGCGTCCCACAAGCCGCCGGTCAGCTCGAACTGGTCGGCGAGCAGCGTCAGCAGCTGGACCGTCCCGATCACCAACGCAACGAAGACCGACAGGCCCGTCATCGTCATGTTGTAGTAGATCTTGCGGACAGGCGTCACGAACGCCCAGCCGTAGGCCTTGGACATGAATATGCCGTCGATGGTGTCCATCGTGGTCATGCCCGCCGCGAACAGGACCGGAAGCGCGATGATGGCCATCGGCGGGAGCCCGCCGGCGATAGCGGTGGTGCCGGCGATCGCGAGTAGACCGACCTGAGTCGCGGTGTCGAAACCGAGCCCGAACAGTAAGCCGAGCGGGTACATCTGCCACGAATGGTTGATCATCTTGTCGTAGCGGCCCCGGAACAGTCGATTCATCAAGCCGCGCTTGGCCAACAGCTCGTCGAGCCCGGCCTCGGTGACGTCACCGCGTTTCGCGCGTCGCCAGACTCCGACGATGCCGGCGAGGACCGCGATGTTCAGCGCAGCGATGAGGTACAGGAACGTTCCCGACACCAACGTGCCGATGATGCCGCCGACCCCGGCGAACGCGTCCTGAAACGCCGTCGCCTGCGACGCGACGAAGGCAATCGCAGCGACGAAGACGAACACGACCGTCGAATGCCCGAGCGAGAAGAACAGCCCGACGGCCAACGGCCGCTTACCCTTCTGCAGCAGGAAGCGGGTGGTGTCGTCGATGGCGGCAATGTGATCGGCGTCGAACGCGTGCCTGAGCCCGAGGGTGTACGCCAGCACGCCGGCTCCGGCGTAGACGAGAGTGCCGTCGGCTCCGGTGAGGCCGTGGATGCTGGGAATCGAGTCGTAGTGGGTGAACAGCCCCCAACCGATCACATGCAGAGCGGCGATGAAGCCGGCCATCGCCAGCAGTCGCGGCACCTCGTCACGAGTGAATCGACTCTGCCGTCGGCCGATCTCGACGGGCGAAAGTTGGGTCGTCATGTCGATCATTGTCTCCGATGACGCCGATTTGCTCTTCCTGTGCGACGGCACAGTAGGTGTGCTGAGTGTCCACAATTCATGTCTGCAGGCGGGATCGCGATCGGTGCAGCGAATTGTGGACGCTCAGCTCAGTGCGATACGCCCAGCGCCGCCAGTGCCATTGTTCGCAACACCGGCCGAGCACTGCGCGACGGCGTGCGGCCCGCGCTGTAGGGCGTGGAGTTGATGAGTCCGAACACCGCGTGCGCTGTCGTTCGGGCATCGGCCTCGTTCAAGTCCGGGTCGACGGCACACAAGGTCGACACCCACAGCTCCACGTATTCGCGCTGCATGCGGCGCACCTTGCGTCGCGCCCCCTCGGGCAAACTTTGCAGGTCGCGATCCTGGATCCGAATGAATGCCGGTGTCTCGAAGGCGAAGTCGAGGTGGAAGTCGACCAGGGCCGAGACCGTCTCTTCATCGACCTTCGGCGAGCCGATCACCTCGCGACCGCCGTCGAGCAGATACTCCGAGATTCCGACCATCAGTTCGACGAGCACCGCCTCCTTGTTCGGGAAGTGGCGATAGACGGCCGGTCCACTGATGCCGACGGCAGCACCCAGATCCTCGAGCCGCACCGACGTGAACCCGCGTTCGGCGAACAGCGAGGCCGCGGCATCGAGCAGTTGCTGCCGACGTTCGGCTTTTCGTTGCTCACGCACCGTGGCCGGCTTGACCTCGATCTCCTGCACTGCCACCCCCTCGAACCTGGACTCTCGGTTAATCGTAGTTTACTATCATGTCAGTTATCAACCATTAACTGAACCCTGTGTGACACCGACGTCCAAACCCTGAAGGCGTGCATCTCATGGCGATCGATACCGCTGCCAACCGCGCAGATCATCAGCTACTGACCCAGCAGCTCTCCCAGAAGCTCGCCGCGGCAGCACTCGGCGGTAGCGAGAAGTCCCGGCAACGGCACATCGCCCGCGGCAAGCTGCTCCCCCGCGACCGCGTAGACGAGCTGTTGGATCCGGGAAGCCCGTTCCTCGAGATCGCACCGCTGGCAGCCAACGGCCTGTACGACGACGAGTGCCCCGGCGCCGGCGTGATCGCCGGCATCGGTCGCGTGGCCGGTCGCGAATGCATCATCATTGCCAACGACGCCACCGTCAAAGGCGGCACCTATTACCCGATGACGGTGAAGAAGCACCTGCGCGCGCAGGAGATCGCCCTGCAGAACGGTCTGCCGTGCATCTACCTCGTCGACTCCGGTGGCGCATTCCTCCCGCGTCAGGACGAGGTATTTCCTGACCGGGACCATTTCGGGCGCATCTTCTTCAACCAGGCGACCATGAGCGCCAAAGGAATTGCGCAGATCGCCGCCGTCATGGGCTCCTGTACCGCAGGCGGTGCCTACGTACCTGCGATGAGCGACGAGGCCATCATCGTCAAGAATCAGGGCACGATTTTCCTCGGCGGCCCGCCCCTGGTGAAGGCCGCGACCGGCGAGGTCGTCACGGCCGAAGAACTCGGTGGCGGAGATCTGCACTCGAAGGTCTCCGGAGTCACCGACCATCTGGCAGAGGACGATCGAGACGCATTGCGACGGGTGCGCCGCATCGTCTCCACCCTCGGGCCCCGCACCACGCGGCCGTGGGACGTCGTCACCACCCGTGCGCCCATCGCCGATCAGAGCGAAATCTACGACGTCGTTCCCACCGATCCCCGCACCCCGTACGACGTGCGAGAGGTGATCACCCGGGTGGTCGACGCAGGCGAATTCGACGAGTTCAAGGCCGAATACGGCAAGACACTCGTCACCGGATTCGCCCACCTCCACGGCCATCCCGTCGGAATCATCGCCAACAACGGTGTGCTGTTCGCCGAATCTGCGATGAAGGGCGCACATTTCATCGAACTCTGCGACAAGCGCAGCATCCCACTGGTGTTCTTGCAGAACATCACCGGCTTCATGGTCGGCCGAGACTACGAAGCCGGCGGCATCGCCAAGCACGGCGCGAAGATGGTCACCGCAGTGGCCTGCGCTCGCGTTCCGAAGATCACCGTCGTCATCGGCGGCTCGTACGGTGCAGGCAACTACTCCATGTGCGGCAGAGCGTATTCCCCGCGCTTCCTGTTCATGTGGCCGAACGCGCGGATCTCGGTGATGGGCGGTGAACAGGCGGCGTCCGTCCTTGCCACCGTCCGAGGTGACCAACTGGATGCGTCGGGTAATCCGTGGTCGGAGCAAGACCAGGAGACGTTCAAAGCGCCGATTCGTGACCAGTACGAGAGTCAGGGCAACCCCTACTACTCGACGGCCCGGCTCTGGGACGACGGTATCATCGACCCCGCCGACACCAGAACTGTTCTCGGACTGGCACTCTCGGCGTGCGCCAATGCGCCGCTCGAGCCGGTCTCCTACGGCGTTTTCCGGATGTGAGAGAGATGACCACGATGTTGGACACCATTCTGATCGCCAACCGCGGCGAGATCGCTGTCCGAGTGGCACGCACGCTGCGTCGCATGGGAATTCGCACCGTCGCCGTCTACAGCGATGCGGACGCCGAAGCCCGGCACGTCCGCGAAGCCGATACCGCGGTACGACTCGGCCCCGCCAGCGCACGCGAGAGCTATCTCGACATCGACAAGGTGATAGCGGCTGCGAAAGCCACCGGCGCACAGGGAATCCACCCCGGCTACGGCTTTCTGTCGGAGAACTCTCACTTCGCTGCGGCCTGCGCCGAAGCCGGAATAGCATTCCTCGGTCCGCCGGAGAAGGCCATCGAGGTGATGGGCGACAAGATCGCCGCCAAGGCAGCGGTGAGCGCCTTCGGCGTCCCCGTCGTACCCGGCATTTCCCGACCGGGACTGTCCGACGACGACCTCGTCGCCGGTGCACCCGACGTCGGATTCCCGGTCCTGGTCAAGCCGTCCGCAGGTGGCGGCGGCAAGGGTATGCGTCTGGTCGAGCGCGCCGAGGATCTGCCTGCCGCGCTGGCCAGTGCCCGCCGCGAGGCGGCCTCCTCGTTCGGCGACGACACGCTGTTCCTCGAGCGATTCGTGTTGCGGCCCCGGCACATCGAGGTGCAGATCCTCGCCGACGGTCACGGCAACGTCATTCACCTCGGTGAGCGTGAATGCAGCCTGCAGCGACGCCATCAGAAGGTCATCGAAGAAGCGCCGTCCCCACTGCTCGACGCGCAGACCCGAGCGCGTATCGGTGAGGCTGCCTGCAACACCGCTCGCAGCGTCGACTACTCCGGTGCCGGCACCGTGGAGTTCATCGTCTCCGCCGATCATCCCGACGACTTCTTCTTCATGGAGATGAACACTCGACTCCAGGTGGAACACCCGGTGACCGAGATGGTGACTGGCATCGACCTCGTGGAGTGGCAGGTCAGGATCGCCGGAGGCGAGTCACTGACGCTGAGTCAGAGCGATATTCGACTGACCGGACACGCCATCGAGGCCCGCGTCTACGCCGAGGATCCTGGCCGCGGATTTCTCCCGACCGGCGGCACCGTCGTCGGGTTACGCGAGCCCACCGGCACGGGCATCCGCGTCGACTCCGGTCTCGCCATCGGCACCGAGGTGGGCAGCAACTACGACCCCATGCTCTCGAAGGTCATCGCACACGGCCCCGATCGCAGCACAGCGCTGCGCAGCCTGGATCGTGCCCTGGCCGATACCTCGGTACTCGGCGTCGTCACCAACATCGAGTTCGCTCGATTTCTGCTCGCCGACAACGAGGTCCGTGCCGGCAATCTCGACACCGGCCTACTGGACCGCCGCGTCGAAGATTTCGTTGCCGCCGACGCCCCCGACGAGGCAATGATCGCCGCAGCCACCGTCGCATGGCTCGACACGTGGCAGGAGGCGGGCCAGGACATCTGGGCAACGCCGTCGGGGTGGCGGGTGGGAGCGCACGCACCGTTCCAGCTCCGGCTGACGTCCGGCACTCGAACCGCGCACGTGTCCATCACCGGGACCCTCGATGCGGCGACGGTCGTCGTCGACGACGACGAACCGCGCCGACTGCGAGCCTCCGCTATCGAGGATTCCATCGACCTCGTTCTCGACGATCGACGCGAGTCGATGACCGTAGCCCGACACGACTCGTCCACCTGGGTATCCAGCTCACGCGGCACCTGGCGAATCGATCGAATCGCCGAACCCAATGTGCGCGAGGACGACACGCAGTCCGGCGACGCAGAGATCCTCTCGCCGATGCCGGGTTCGATCATCGCGATCGGAACGAGCTCCGGCAACGCCGTCACCGCAGGCACGGCCATCGTCGTCGTCGAGGCGATGAAGATGGAACACACCTTGACCACGCCCATCGACGGCACCGTCGAACTCACAGTCGCAGTAGGAGATCAGGTCCGCGTCGACCAGGTCCTCGCCCGCATCGTTCCCACCGACACCGAAGAGGACAAGTCATGACCGAACATCTGTCGTCGTCCAATCTGCCCGACGAATACCAGCAGCTGGTCAAATCCGTGGCGGACTTCACCCGCACCGTCGTCGCGCCGGTCTCGGCGAAACACGATGCCGAGCACTCCTTTCCGTACGAGGTCGTCGCAGGGATGGCCGAGATGGGCCTCTTCGGTCTGCCCTTCCCCGAGGAGTACGGCGGCATGGGCGGCGACTACTTCGCGCTGTGCCTGGCACTCGAAGAGCTCGGCAAGGTCGATCAGAGCGTCGCGATGACACTCGAGGCAGGCGTCTCGCTCGGCGCCATGCCCGTCTACCGTTTCGGCAATGACGAGCAGAAGCAGCAGTGGCTACCCAAGCTCACCGCGGGCAAAGCTCTCGCCGCCTTCGGGTTGACCGAGCCGGGTGCCGGTAGCGACGCGGGCGGCACCAAGACCACCGCCAAGCGCGATGGCGGTGACTGGATCATCAACGGCAGCAAGCAGTTCATCACCAACTCCGGAACCGACATCACCGAACTGGTCACTGTCACCGCTGTGACCGGCGTCGACGAGACAACGGGACGCAAGCAGATCTCGTCGATCCTGGTGCCCACCGACACTCCCGGGTTCGTGGCCGAAGCGGCGTACAACAAGGTCGGCTGGAATGCCTCGGACACACACCCGCTCAGCTTCACCGATGTACGAGTCCCGCAGGAGAACCTGCTCGGCCAGGAAGGCCGCGGCTACGCGAACTTCCTGCACATCCTCGACGAGGGCCGGATCGCGATCGCCGCGGTATCGGTCGGTGCGGCTCAGGGTTGTGTCGACGAGAGCGTCAAGTACGCCAAGGAGCGCGAGGCATTCGGTGCTCCGATTGCCCGCAATCAGGCGATCTCGTTCAAGATCGCCCGCATGGAGGCACGCGCACACACCGCGCGGACGGCGTACTACGACGCGGCAGCACTGATGTTGGCGGGCAAGCCGTTCAAGAAGGCCGCGTCCATCGCCAAGCTCGTGGCCTCCGAGGCTGCGATGGACAACGCCCGCGACGCGACGCAGATTCACGGCGGCTACGGGTTCATGAACGAGTACGTCGTCGCCCGCCACTACCGCGACAGCAAGATCCTCGAAATCGGTGAAGGCACCACCGAGGTTCAGCTGATGCTGATCGCGCGGAGCCTGGGGCTATGAGCGACAAGCGCATTCGGCAACGCGGCCTGTGGTTCGAGGAGATGCAGCTGGGCACCGTCTACGAGCATCGCCCCGGCCGCACCATCACCGAGGCCGACAACACACTGTTCACCACACAGACGATGAACACCCAGGCTCTCCATCTCGACGCCGCCTACAGTGAGACAACATCTTTCGGTCAACGGCTGGTGAATTCGATGTTCACCGTGTCCACCCTCGTCGGATTGTCCGTGACGCAGTTGACCCAGGGCACGATTGTCGCCAATCTCGGTTTCTCCGAGGTGTCCTTCCCCAAGCCGCTGTTCCACGGCGACACCCTCTACGCGGAGACGGTGATCTCGGACAAGCGCGAATCCAAGTCCCGCCCCGGCGAGGGAATCGTGACGTTCACCCACACCGGTCGAAATCAGCACGGTGACGTCGTAGCGATCGCCGTCCGCAAGACTCTCGTCCGGATGCGGCCCGAGGACGACGCGTCGTGACCTGGGTTCCGCCGGGGCCGGCGTGGCTGTTCTGCCCGGCTGATCGGCCCGAGCGCTACGAGAAGGCAGCGGCCCGAGCCGATGTCGTCATCCTCGACCTCGAAGATGCTGTCGGTGCCGCGGACAAGGCCGGAGCTCGCGAGTCCGTGGTGTCGACACCGCTGGACCCGTCGCGCACCATCGTCCGGATCAATGCGCACGGGACCAAAGACCAGGCCGCCGATCTGGAGGCCGTGAAGCAGACCGAGTACACGACCGTCATGCTGCCCAAATGCGAATCGGCCGAGCAGATCGCGGCTCTGGATCTGCTGAATGTCGTCGCACTGATCGAATCCCCACTCGGTGCGATGACGGTCTTCGACGCACTCGCGGCCGACAATGCCATCGGTGCCATGTGGGGTGCCGAGGATCTGGTCGCTGCGATGGGCGGGAATTCGAGTCGCCTGAGCGACGGCCGCTACCGCGATGTCGCACAGCATGTTCGATCGCAGACCTTGCTGGCCGCCAATGCACGCGGGGTGTTCGCACTCGATTCGGTGTACCTCGACATCCCCGACCTCGACGGGGTACGTGCCGAGGCCGACGACGCCGTGGCCGTGGGCTTCGACGGCAAAGTGGCTATCCACCCCAGCCACATCCCCGTCATTCGCGAGGCCTACGCGCCCACGGTCGAGGAAATCGATTGGGCCACAGCCGTACTCGACGCCGTCGAGCACAATCGCGGGGTGTTCGCCTTCCGAGGTCAGATGGTGGACGCACCGGTGCTGGCCCATGCTCGACGCATCGTCGCCCGTCGACCGATGTAGTTGCAGACGCCGATTAACTGCAGGCGCTGTACGGTTGCTGTACGAGCATCGGCACGGAAGGCACAGCAATGACGGCGAAGGACCCCGCCCTGACGGCGCTGTCCCAGAACTGGCTGGCGTTGTCGGTCTTGCACGGTCGCATCGAGAGCCGTATCGAGAAAGCCCTGCAGGCCGGCCACAATCTCAGCGGTCGCGAGTATTGGCTGCTCGACGTCCTGGCACGTCAGCACGACGGGGTGGGCGGACACCTGCAGATGAAGCAGGTGGCCGACGCCGTCGTCCTGAGCCAGAGTGCGACGACCCGCCTGGTCACCCGCCTCGAGGACCGCGGGCTACTCACCCGTTACCTCTGTCCCACCGACCGCCGCGGCATCTACACCGACGTCAGCGACCAGGGCTTGGCCCTGCTCGAGGCAGCGCGGCCGACCAACGACGCGGCCCTGCGCGATGCCCTCGACGAGGCAGCACGTGAACAGGACCTCGTCCCCCTCGTCGACGCCGTCCGCCGCTCCGAGAACTGACGTCACTCCAGCTGTTCGACGACCGTCCGAGTCGTATCGGCGACAAGGGCGTTCATGGCCGGCGAATCCTCCGCACCCGACGTCGTAGCACTGAGCACGACGAGCAGGATCTTCTGACCTTCGGGTCCGAGCACCAGGCCCGCGTCGTTGGAGACACCGTAGCTACCGGTTCCGGTCTTGTCGGCCGACGTCCACTGCGGTGGAATGCCCGCGCGGAAGCGGGCCGTGGAGGTTTGGGTCCCGGCCATCCAGTCCAGCAACTGCTCTCGTGATGCCTGCGTCAGCACATCGCCGTCGAGCAGGGTCCGATAGCCGGCAGCCATCGAATTCGGCGTCGTGGTGTCGCGAGGGTCGTCGGGAATGGCAGTGTTCAACTCCGGCTCGGTGCGATCGAGGCGAAATTCGGTGTCTCCGAGCGATCGCGCGAAGTCGGTGAGCGCCGCGGTGCCACCTGCTTCACGAATCAGCAGATTGCCGGATGTGTTGTCGCTCTTCGTCAACGCAGCGGAGGCGAGATCTGCGATGGTGACGACCGAGCCGGGTGCCCAATCGACGGCCGACTCGGGCACCTTGTCCTCTGCGGCGATTGTTCTGGTGTCGGTGAGCTGCAGCCTGCCGGCGTCGACGGCAGCGAGTACGGCCCCGACGGCATACACCTTGAACGTCGAGCAGAACGCGAAACGTTCGTCACCGCGATAACTCTGGATGGAACCGGACGTGAGATCGAGCGCGCTGACGCCGAGCCGAGCGGTGTCCCTCGCCTCGAGCTGAGAATATGGCTGTTCGGCCATGGCCTGATCGGTCGTGGTCCGAGATGTACTCGCTGCGGATTGCGGTGGTTCGGTAGTGGCCGTCGAGGAGCACGCGACGCCTGCCGTCAACGTTGCCGCAGCGATCACGGTGATCAATCGGGTCGATGTCGAGGTACGCATGGGGTCATGCGATCACAGAACCGTCGGTACGCAGCTACCGGACCCTCGGCCTTCCATTCCGCTTTTCGCCCAGCAGCTGTTCGCGGACTCGAGCGCCTGGTTGCAGAAGCCGACGACGCGGGTGCGTGGAACCTTCAGCTCCATTATCGTTACTTCTGGTACGTAACGGAGGGAATCAAACGATCTCGAACGATCCGCCCAGACGACAGCAATCAGGAGGTACTCCATGAACGCCACCACACGCGCGCTATTGAGCCCGGTCGTCGGTGCCATCGTCGCGCTCGCAATTATCTGGGGTGTTGGCGGCGACATCCCGATCTGGCGAGCCGCATCGATGGTTCTGGTCGGTGCGGGCGTCGTCTTCGGACTGAACTTCGCGTGGGAATCCAACCCCTGGACCGAAGATCCCACAAGCGACGAGCACGAGCAGGTCACTACCCGATAGAGGAACCCTGCGGGAGGATCAATCGACTTGCGACGGTGCCTCCCGCACTGCAACCGCCTGAGTAAAGCCTGGATTTCCCACGCTCACGGCCGTGCACTCATTGTGCAGTCCACATCGGATCGCGTTTCTGCAGGAATGCGGTGATTCCTTCGACGACGTCCTGCGTGGTGCTGAGTCCATCCAATTCACGACGGTTCTGTGCCCACGAATCTTTCTCGTGCGCGATGGTGCCGTCGGTGATGCGTCGGGCCAGACGCTTGGATGCGCGCACCGCGAGCGGAGCGCCTTCCGCGCAGAGCCGAGCGAGTTCGAGCGCGGTGTCGAGGACCTCGGTCGGGGCCACAACTCTGTTGACCAGTCCCCATCGTGCGGCCTCCTGTGCGGAGATCGGCTGTCCGGTCAAGATCATTTCCAGGGCAATGTGTTCCGGCACCGCGGACATCAGCCGAAAAGCGCCACCGGCACCGGCGATGAGCCCACGCCGGATCTCGGGCAGGCCGAACACGGCCGTGTCCGACGCGACGACCATGTCCGAGACCAGGGCGATTTCGGTTCCGCCGCCCATTGCCGATCCGTTCACGGCCGCGATGACCGGAACCGAGATCGGGTGTCGGACAATGCCGGCGAACCCCCAGTGTTCGGTCTCGGACGGGGTCACCGCGCCGGGCCCTCCGGTGCCGAGGGCCTTGAGATCGGCACCGCCGCAGAAAGTCGCCGATCCCGCGCCGGTCAGGACGATGGCTCGGATGTCTCGATCTGCCTCGGCGGACTCCCACGCCTCACCGAGCAACGTGTGCACGCGGGCGTCGATACTGTTGGCAGCCTTCGGCCGATTGATCGTGACGACGAGTACGTGATCATCCCGTCTCGTCAGGACGACAGGTTCGGTGCTAGCTGCTTCGGACACGGATGTTCCCCTCGATGGTGTCGACAGTGACTGTGGTCCCGATGATTTCGCGTACCGGGTCTGTTCGATACAGGGACAGCGCATAGGCGCTGGCCGTGTCCCCGGGAGCCGTCTGTGCGGCGACGCGTCGCCCGCGCTCGTCTCTCGCGACGAGGAACGCCTGGTTCGGTTCCTGCTGCCGAGAATGCTCGACGGACACTGTCTCCACCACGAGAGTCCCGTCCTGTACAGGTGCACGAGGCGGTGGATCCGGCGTCAGCACTGCGGGTTCGGGATTTCCGACGTAGCCCTGTGGGTGCTGGTCGCCACCGAGCAGCACCGAGTGGTGATACGTCATATAGCCACCGTTCGCGTGCACCAGTGCGCAGTTCTTGCCGCCGCGAATCTCGCGGACGGATGCGGTGATCGAATGCAGCGAATGGCTACTGAGGGGACCACCGAAAGACGAATGACCACCGGTCACACTGGGTACCAATGATTTCGGCGTTCCGAGATGACGGGTGGCGAGGGTCGGCACGATCGGGAAGCAGCTGTACACGTCGACCACGTCGAGTTGTTCGACTCCGATCTCCGCGGCGCGCAAGGCGCGGTCCATCGCATCCTCCATCGCCGGAGACCGGCCGAAATCGCTGCGGTCGAGAATGTCGACCGAATCCTCGGCACCCGCACCACCCCAGACGAACACGATGTCGCCCTCGGGGACACCGCGTTCTCGAGCTTCGGCCAAGCTGGTCACCACGATGCACGCTGCCTGGTCGACGAACGGCATGGCGTTCATCGACAACGGATACGGCTCGCACACGATGCGGTTCTTCGGCGACGGCGTGCCGATGTCGGCAGCCGTTCGCACTCGCCCGTTCCAAGAGTACGGATTCTTCTCGGCGACAACAGAAAACTCCGCATACAGGTCGCTGCACTCCGCCAGTCGAGACTCCGGATCCAGTCTCGCCTCGAATCTGAAGCGGCTCTCGAACAAGGGATAGATCCGAACCGGAGTGATCAGTCCAGCCTGTTGCATTGCGGCACTTCCGAGTTGATCGAGGTCGAAGGTGGGCGGACCTCCCGGGTCCGCGCTCCATCCCCCATCCCGCACGGGCTCTCGCCCGGCCTTGACCAAGGCGCCCATCGAGGCCTGCGCTTCACCGCCCGCGATCACCGCTACCGTCGACTCACCGGACGCAATGCGCGAGGCTGCGCGATCGAGAAGGCGCGCGGGCCACTGGCCACCTATCGGCGCGTCGAACACATCTGTGGGGGTCGCTCCGAATTTGCGTCCCAGGGCGGCCGCAGGACTGCTGTAGGCCCAGCTGGCGATATGACAGAGTGCGATGCTGTCCGCGCGAGAAATCCACTGCTCCGCCGTGTGGGGACTCGAGAACGCCGATCTCGCAGCGAGCGTGACCAATTCGATGGGTTCGACGCCCATGGGCTCGCCGCGTCCACTGGTTTCGCCGATTCCCACGATCACCGGAATGCGAGCCGGGTTTTCCGTCGACGCCTCATGGCGTGCAGAACTCATGACCGGAAACCTATTACAGACAAGGATTGTCCGCAATGCCGGGGCAGATGCGACAATCCGTGGGTGACCGACGAATCCACCGACGAAGCCAGGAGCCGACGGGGCAGGCCGCGCGATCCTGATCTGGAGGACCGCGTCTACGACGCAGTGCTCGAGGTCTACTGGGAGAAAGGCTGGTCGGGTTTCACACTCGACGCCGTTGCCCGCCGCGCCTCCGTCGGCAGGGCGGCGCTCTACCGACGGTGGGAGTCGAAGGGGGCCTTGGTCGTCGACGCGCTGGAAGCTCGAAGTCCGCTCGCGACGCCGATCGACCTCGGCAACCTGCGGGCGGATCTCGTCGAATTGGCGGTGCAGCTTCTGCAGGGCTATCGAGGAACGGCCGGTCTCGTCAGCCTGCGCGTCGCCCTCGATGCCCGGGTGCACCCCGATCTACTCGGCCGAATGATGGAGACACTGAACAAGAGCCGATTGGTCGCTGCCCGGCTGATCGTGCACCGAGCCCAGAAACGAGGCGAATTATCCGAGTCGGCCGACACGACGAGGATTCTCGAACTGGTGACCGGGGCGGTCCTCAGCCATGTCATCTTCTCGCACCGCATCGACGGTGCCGATCGAGGTGACACCGAGGACCGCGTCTATGCAGAAAGTCTGGTCGACGCGGTCCTCGGTGGCGTGTAGCTCCGGTCGTGCGCGTTTTGCGCCCCTCCAGGTACGCAAAACGCGCACGAGGGAAGCTGCTCAGAACGCGTGAGCACCGACCAGAGCCGGCATCGGCACCACGAAGAGGTCTGCGGTGGCGATGCGTCGAACTGCGCGGCGCAGGGTGACCGATTGAAGTAACCCGTTGGCGTCCACCGTGTAGTCGACCTCGAGCACTCCCGCGGCGGTGCCGATCCGAATGGTCCCGGGACGGCCGGACCCTGCGTTGGCAGTGACGACCCCACCGATGACCGTTGCCGCTGCGGCCACGGCCACCGCGGAGGTCAGTCCGATCGCCGGGTGCGGGGCCATCATCGACAGCATGCGCACCGAGATGTCGTAGTCGGCGGCAGCGACGTGCTCGCCCGTGGTGGTCACGTACTCCCGCGGTGGCCCGACGATGCCGACCTTCGGAATGGCATGCGAGACAGGTTCTTCGGGCTTGCTCAGCCCCATCCGCAGAGCGGCCTGTCGGCGTAGCGCGATCAGAGTGGGGACGTGAGCGGCGACGACGTCGTTGGACTCCGACCCGGTCAGTCCGAAATCGGCGGCGTCGAACAGTGCGGCGGGTGCGCCCGCTCGAACGAACGTTCCGCGGAACTCGTTGCCGCCGAATGCGACTCGATCGACCTCGGCGCCGGTGGGAAGCATCGTCACTCGGTCCGACGCCGGATCGGTGAAGGTCAACCCCACCGGGACACCGAGAGCCGTGGTGCCGGGGACGGACGCGTCGCCCTCGGCAGGAATGCGTCCGCCGGGGGTCGCGATCTCCGCCGCCAGAATTGCGCCGGTGTTCTCGTTGCGCATCCGGACCACGGTGACGTGGTCGTCGACGGCCACGAGACCGGTCTGCACGGCGTAGAGGCCGATTGCCGTCGCACAGTTTCCGCAGTTGCTGCCCCACTCCACGGTGCGGTTCTCGATGGCGACCTGGGCGAACAGGTAGTCGACATCGATACCGGGTGCGCTGGAGCGTCGCACGATAGCGGCCTTGGAGGTGGTGGAGCTGCCACCCCCGACTCCGTCGAGCTGACGCGGGTCACCCGATCCGAAGGCCGCGGTCAGGATGTTGTCGAGACCGCCGGCGTCGGCGATGTACGGGTCGATGTCGACCGCGTTGAACAGCCAGCACTTGCTGGTGCCTCCACGCATCCACGTTCCACGAAGAGTGAACATCTGGTGTGCCTTCCGGTCAGGTTCCGATGCTTCCACCCTGCGACAGAGGATGGTCAAGCACAATTACGAAATATGTTCAGGCCGTGCAGGAGCGCTTAACGCGCGCGTCCCGGTCAGAACAGCTCGGGCACGACCACCAGGATCAACCAGCACAGGGCCGGCGCGATGGCGACGACGATTCCTGCATTGAGCAGCAGCTGACGGTAGAAGCGCGGGCGCTCGATGTTCTGAGCGTTGGCCAGCACGAGCGCACCGTTGGTCGAGAAGGGCGAGACGTCGACGACGGTGGCCGAGATGGCCAGAGCAGCGACGACTCCGACGACCGGCAGTGCACCGGTTCCCAGCAGCGGCATGGCCAGCGGAATGACGGCGGCCAGAAGGGCGGTTGAGGACGCGAACGCCGAGGTGATGCCGATGACGTAGCAGAGCACGATGGCCACGATGATCGGAGCGCCGATGGTGATCGCCATTTCGGCCAGGTGATCGATGGTGCCCACTTCTTGCAGGATCGAGATGTAGGTGACCATGCCGGCGACCAGCAGAACCGTCGACCAACTGATGTCTGCGATGGCCTCGTTCTGCTTCTTCAGATCCGTGAACGCCAGGACCGCTCCGGCTCCGATGGCGATGAAGCTGATCGGCAGGTGCAGTACGAGAACGAGTACCAGGAGTGCGCCGATGAGGAAAAGCGTGAGCTTCTGGACGAACGCGACCGGGGCCGGGGCGTCGACCAGGGTGGTTGTGGTCGGACGAGTCAGCACCTGGGTGCTGCCTCCTGCCGAGCTCCCGCCGCCGGTGCCGCCGCCGGTGGGGACGGACGTCTTGACCGGCGATCCGCCCACCGGGCCACTACCGGGAGCCGGATCGGTGGACCCTGTTGCGGTGTACTCGAAGCCCTTCATGCGGGCCAGGCCTGCGTAGCCGACAACCGTCAGCACCGAGAGCAGCAGGTTGATGCCGTAACTGGCGAAGAACAGCGTCCACGGGTTCAGGGCGAGGCCGTTGCTCTCGACGATGTCGCGAACCAGTACACCGGAGACGGAGATCGGGGAGAACGCGCCTGCATGGGCACCGTTGATGACCATGATGCCCATGACCAGCGGGCTCATGCCGGTTCGAGCTGCGAACGCCATTGCGGCAGGCACGATCAGCGCCACCGCGGCGGGGCTGAAGGTACCGAGTGCCGTCAAGACCGAGGCGACGAAGAAGAACACCCACGGAACCACCGTCACTCGACCGTGCACCGCTCGGATGCAGCTGTTGACCAGAAGATCGATGGTGCCGTTGCGTTTGGCCATGCCGAAGAAGTAGGTGACTCCGACGATGGTCAACACGATCGAGCTGGGGAACTCGTTCAGAATTTCCTTGTCGTCGAATCCCAGCGCGAAGTATCCGACCACGAAGGCACCGATGAAGCCGAGGATGCCGATGTTGATCGGAAAGAAGGTTGCGATCACGAACATCGCAACCAATGCGATGAGCGGGAGGATCTCGATGGAGGTCATGGGCGTCTTTCAGGTGGCTGGTAGGTGCTCGGTTACATCCGCACTCGAACGTTGTCCCAGTCACATTATTGACGTCCGCCTTTTAGGACAATATCGTTTTGCTACCTAGCCGTTTAGCTCAGCTGAAAGATAGACGCATGAACCACACCTTCGACGTCGTGACGTTGTTTCTTCTTCTCGACATCGCCGAGGCCGGATCGCTGACGGCCGGTGCCGAGCGGGCGAACATGACCCCCTCCGCGGCGTCGCAGCGCATCAGCAAACTCGAACACGGCATCAAACAACCGGTGTTGACCCGCCTGCCACGCGGCGTACAACTCACCGAAGCCGGCGAAATACTCACCAGCCGCGCCCGCTTGTTTCGACGGGAGATGCGCGCCGCGAGCGGCGACCTCGAAGCGATCCGAGGGCTCGAACGCGGTTCGGTGCGGCTCGGCTCCTTTCCCACGGTCAGTGCGTCGCTGCTCTCCGACGCGCTGAAGGACTATCACTCACGATGGCCGGGTGTGGACGTTCGCGTGCGATCGGCGGTACGCCCGCAGTTGCTCGACATGCTGCATTCGAGCGAAATCGACCTGGCGTTGCTGTGGAGCTACGCCTGGACAGAGGAGGCAGAACGATCACTGTCACTCGAGCCGCTGATGGAAGACCCGACCGTGCTGCTGCTGCCGATCGACGACGATCGGGTCCAGCACGACGTGTCGCTGCACGACCTTCGTGACGCGCGATGGATCATCCGCAGCAACGACCACCCGGCTGCCGAAGTTCTCTATCGCAGTTGTCGCGTAGCAGGATTCGAGCCCGACGTCGTCTACGAGGCACACGACTATCAAGAGATCGAGGCCATGGTGGCTGCCGGTGTCGGCATCGCGATGGTGCCGGGGTTGTCGGTGATTCACCATCGACCCGACGTCACCACCATCGACTTCCCCGAAACGGACCGGGTACCGACGCGCGTCATCTACATCGCGTCACTCGCCAGGCGTCAGTACACCCCGGCGATGTATGCCATCTCGACCGCGCTGCGCGGTGCCGCCGAGCGCATCGCGGCTGCGACTACAACAGTTTCCTGATGGCGTTCTCGAAGCCGGTGACGTGTTCGAGGGTCAGCTCGGCCGCGGTATCCGCGTCGCCGTCGATGATCGCCTGCAGCAACACGACGTGCTCACGAACATGGCCGGCGACGTTCGGCAGTCGGTCGAGAAACAGGCACCAGATGCGAGTGGCGTGCGCGTCGAGGCTGACCAGAATGTCTTCGAGGTGGGGATTGCCCGACGCCCGATAGATCTCACGGTGCACCGCAACATCTTTGCGCAGCACCTCGCGTGAGTCGTCGGTGTCGTCGATGCTCGCAATGGAGGCCGCGACCTCGGCCAGCCGGTCTCGGGCCGCCCGTGTCGCCGTCCGCGCCGCACGAGCCGAGGCCGCCGGCTCGAGCTGCTTGCGGATCTCCGAGATGTTGGCCAGGTCGGTCATGTCGACGGCGGTCGCGAAGGTTCCGCGTCGGGGATACGCGACGACGAGACGCTCACGTTCGAGCCGTTTGAGACCCTCGCGAATCGGTGTGCGCCCCAGCCCCAATTGCTCGGCCAGGCGGTCGTCGTTGATCGGTTCACCAGGACGAATTTCCAGCATGATCAGCTGCTCACGCATTATTTCGTACGCTCGATCGGCGTTGGTACCGACAAACTGCGTTGCATCCATCACCGGCTGAATTTCGATCGTCATCTTCTCTGCTCACTCCCGGTCGATGCCCCGCCCTTGACGGCTCTGCATTGTGATCTTACTCTATTGGCATCTTGATATATCAGTTTCAGATCATTGATCTTCCAGGAGGGTGGCCATCTTGACGCAGGACTTCGCACCGACGGCGACGGCACCGCACCCAAGAGGCGTGACGAACCGCGTGCTCGCCGACCTCGACCCCGAGGTGCACCGCGCGATCAGTGCCGAGCTCGGCCGTCAGCAGAACACCCTGGAAATGATCGCGAGCGAGAACTTCGCTCCGCTGGCCGTGATGCAGGCGCAGGGTTCGGTACTGACGAACAAGTACGCCGAGGGTTACCCAGGCCGGCGCTACTACGGCGGATGCGACAACGTCGACGTCATCGAGCAACTCGCGATCGACCGACTCAACGCCTTGTTCGGATCGTCGTTCGCCAACGTGCAGCCGCACTCCGGTGCGCAGGCCAATGCCGCTGCCATGGCGGCACTGCTGCAGCCGGGCGATTCCATTCTCGGACTCGCCCTCGCCCACGGCGGACACCTCACGCACGGCATGAAGCTGAACTTCTCCGGCAAGCTCTACGACGTCTCGGCCTACCACGTCGGTGAGCACGACCACCGCGTCGACATGGCAGAGGTGGAGCGCCTCGCCCACGAGCACCGTCCCAAGCTGATCATGGCCGGTTGGTCCGCCTACCCTCGCCACCTCGACTTCGCCGAATTCCGCCGCATCGCAGACGAAGTCGGTGCCTACCTGATGGTGGACATGGCGCACTTCGCCGGCCTGGTCGCCGCCGGACTGCACCCGTCACCGGTACCGCACGCACACGTGGTCACCTCCACCACACACAAGACGCTCGGCGGACCGCGCGGCGGCGTCATCATCACCAACGACGCCGCGCTGGCGAAGAAGTTCAACTCCTCGGTCTTTCCCGGTCAGCAGGGTGGCCCGCTGGAGCACGTCATCGCGGCGAAGGCAGTGGCCTTCAAACTTGCTGCCGAAGAGGACTTTCGGGAACGTCAGCAGCGCACCCTCGAAGGCGCGAAGATCCTTGCCGATCGACTGCTGACCGACGACGCAGCGGCCGCAGGCATCGACGTGGTCTCGGGCGGCACCGACGTCCATCTCGTTCTCGTGGACCTGCGCACGTCCGAACTGGACGGCAAGCAGGCCGAAGACAGACTGCACCACGTCGGAATCACTGTGAACCGCAACGCAGTTCCGTTCGATCCACGGCCGCCCATGGTGAGTTCCGGAGTCCGTATCGGCACCCCGGCCCTCGCGACCCGCGGCCTGGACGCCACGGCGTTCGCCGAGGTCTCCGACGTCATCGCCCACGCATTGCGTCCCGACACCGACGACCGCGGCCTCGATGCGCTGCGCACCCGGGTCGAATCCGTTGCCGCGCAGTTCCCCCTCTACTCCGACCTGACGGAAGGCTACCGATGACCGCCCCCGCAACCCCACCGGGCGCACATCTGCCCGACCACCCGGACTTCCTGTGGCGCAACCCCGAGCCGAAGAAGTCCTACGACGTCGTGATCATCGGCGGCGGCGGACACGGCCTGGCCACCGCGCACTACCTTGCCAAGAACCACGGCATCACCAATGTTGCTGTGCTGGAGAAGGGGTGGCTCGCCGGCGGAAACATGGCGCGCAACACCACCCTCATCCGCTCGAACTACCTGTGGGACGAGAGCGCCCGCATCTACGAGCATTCCCTGAAGCTGTGGGAGGGACTGGCCGACGACCTCGACTACCCCATCCTGTTCAGCCAGCGCGGCGTCCTCAACCTCGCGCACAGCCTGCAGGACGTGCGCGACAGCGTGCGACGCGTCGAGGCCAACCGACTCAACGGCATCGACGCTCAGTGGGTCGACCCCGACGAGGTCAAGAAGCTGTGCCCAATCGTCAATATCTCCAGCGACATTCGCTACCCGGTGCTCGGTGCGACGTACCAGCCGCGCGCCGGCATCGCCAAGCACGACTACGTCGCCTGGGGATTTGCCCGACGCGCCGACGCGGCCGGCATCGACATCATCCAGAACTGTGAGGTCACCGGCTTCACCACCGACGGCAACCGCGTCACCGGGGTGAAGACCACGCGCGGTGACATCGCCACCGGCCAGGTGGCGCTGTGCGCAGCCGGGCACACCTCGACGCTGACGGACATGCTCGGCATCAAGACTCCACTGCAGAGCCATCCGCTGCAGGCGCTCGTCTCGGAGTTGCTCGAGCCCGTGCATCCCACGGTCGTCATGTCGAATGCCGTGCACGTGTACGTCTCTCAGGCCCACAAGGGCGAACTGGTGATGGGTGCGGGCGTCGACTCCTACAACGGCTACGGCCAGCGCGGGGCGTTCCACATCATCGAACGGCAGATGGCAGCCGCGGTGGAGTTGTTCCCCGTCTTCGCTCGCGCGCACCTATTGCGCACCTGGGCCGGCATCGTGGACGTCTGCCCCGATGCCTCCCCCATCGTCGGACGCACGCCGTTCGACAACGTGTTCCTCAATTGCGGCTGGGGTACAGGCGGGTTCAAGGCCACCCCCGGTGCCGGCTGGTGCCTGGCCGACACCATCGCCAACGACGAGGTGCACGAGTACATCGCGCCGTTCAGTCTGGACCGATTCGTCACCGGCGCGCTGGTGGACGAACACGGTGCCGCAGGCGTGGCGCACTAGTCTCTCCGCCCCGACACACGCAGCACCCGAACGAGAAATCATGGAGTGGCAATGCAATTGATCGAATGCCCGTGGTGCGGGAGTCGAGAAGAGACCGAGTTCCACTACGGCGGCCAGGCGCACATCGCCTACCCCGAAGAGCCCTCGGCCCTCACCGACGAACAGTGGGCGCATTTCGTGTTCTTCCGTGACAACCCCAAGGGGCTGTTCGCGGAACGGTGGAGCCACAGCGCAGGGTGCAGACGTTGGTTCAACGCCGTACGAGACACCGCCACCTACCGAATCCACAGTGTCTATCGCCTCGACGACCCGAAGCCGGTGAACCCATGACCGCATTCCGCACCGCATCCGGCGGCCGCATCGACCGCACGAGCACCTTCGACTTCACGTTCGGTGGCTCGGCTCTGCAGGGACATCCCGGTGACACGCTGGCGTCTGCGTTGCTCGCCAACGGCATTCATCAGGTCACCACCAGCATCAAGCTCGGCAGGCCCCGTGGATTCACCGCAGCATGGGCCGAGGACACCGGCGGACTCGTACAGATCGAGGAGCCGTTTCCCGAGCCGATGCTGCTCGCCACGACGATCGAGCTGTACGACGGCCTGGTCGCGCGCGGCATCCCCGGACAGGGGCGTCTCGCCGAGATCTCCGACTCCGCCAAGTACGACGCCATGCACGCCCACGCCGACCTGTTGGTCGTCGGCGCAGGCCCGGCCGGTCTGACGGCCGCTCTGGTCGCCGCCCGCAGTGGCGCTCGCGTGGTCGTCGTCGACGATCAGAGCGAGTTCGGCGGTTCCCTGCTCGGCTCCGACGACGTCATCGACGGGCGGCCGGCCCTGGACTGGGTTGCCGACGCGGTGGCCGAGTTGTCGACCTTCCCGGACGTGACCTTGCTGCGCCGCACCACCGCGTTCGGTTCCTACGACGACGGCTTCGTGCTCGCCCTCGAGCGCCGCACCGATCACCTGGGCTTGGAAGCTCCTGCAGCGCTGAGCCGTCAGCGAGTCTGGCGTATTCGCTCGCGTCACATCCTGGTGGCCACCGGTGCGCACGAACGCCCGGTCGTCTTCACCGACAACGACCGTCCCGGAATGATGCTGGCGCACAGCGCACGTACGTTCCTGCATCGCTACGGCGTCACAGTGGGCACCGAGGCCGTGGTCTTCACCACCAACGACAGCGCCTACAAGGCCGCCGTCGATCTGCACGACGCCGGGGTCCGCATCGCGCGCATCGTCGATGCCCGCTCCGCGGCACCGGAGCACTGGCGAGGCCTGTGCCGCGAGCGCGGAATCGAGGTGTGCACCGGCAGCGTCGTATCCGGCACCCGCGGCGACACCCGCGTCACACATGCATTGGTGACCGGTGCGGACGGTGCCACCGATACCGTGGCGTGCGACGTACTACTCGTCAGCGGTGGTTGGAACCCCGCCGTCCACCTGTTCAGCCAGGCCCGCGGAAAGCTGCGCTACGACGGCGAACTCGGCGCATTCGTGCCTGCGGACGACGTCGAGGGCATCAGTGTCGCCGGATCGGCATCGGGGGTCTTCGATCTGGCCGGATGCCTACGGGACGGCGGTTCTGCCGCGGCAGCTGCACTCACCCGTTTGGGCCTCTCTGTCTCCGAAAGTCCCCTACCAGCAGTCGATTCCGTACCCAGCACCGAGTCGCTGGTGCTGTGGCGGGTGCGCGACGACTACGGAGCCGACAGCCAGTTCGTCGACGTACAACGCGACGCGACCGTCGCCGATCTGGTCCGCGCTGTCGGTGCAGGCATGTCCTCGATGGAACACATCAAGCGCTACACCACGATCGGCACAGCGCACGATCAGGGCAAGACCTCCGGTGTGGTGTCCTCGGGCATCGTGGCTGAACTGCTCGACAAGCCGGTGGAAAACCTGGGCACCACGACCTTCCGCCCGCCGTACACGCCGGTGGCGTTCGCGGCATTGGCCGGACGCAATCGCGGTATGGCGTTCGACCCGGAACGGGTTACTGCAGTGCATGATTGGCACGTCGAGCGCGGTGCGATCTTCGAGGACGTCGGACAGTGGAAGCGGCCCCGCTACTATCCACTGCCCGGCGAGGAGATGCACGACGCCGTGCTGCGCGAGTGCGCGGCCGTACGTTCGGGTGTGGGCATGCTCGACGGTTCGACCCTGGGCAAGATCGACGTCCAGGGCCCCGACGCCGGTGTGGTGCTGGACATGTTCTACACGAACATGATGAGCAACCTGAAGGTCGGCATGGTGCGGTACGGCGTGATGTGCGGTACCGACGGCATGGTGATCGACGACGGCACCGTGATGCGGTTGGCGGACGACCGATTTCAGGTGTTCACCACCACCGGTGGCGCAGCAGGAATGCTCGACTGGATGGAGGAATGGCTGCAGACCGAGTGGCCGCACCTCGCGGTTCGGCTGACGTCGGTGACCGAGCAGTGGGCCACGTTCCCCGTCGTCGGACCGCGCTCTCGCGACCTCGTCGGCGAAATCTTCCCCGAGCTCGACGTGTCCAACGAGGCGTTCCCGTTCATGGCCTGGCGAGATGCCTCGGTCGACGGTGTGCCGGTACGCGTGGCGCGCATCAGTTTCTCCGGTGAACTCGCCTACGAGGTGAACATCGATTCCTGGCACGCCCACGCACTGTGGTCGCGGCTGATCGATGCGGGTGAGAAGTACGGCATCACCCCGTACGGCACCGAGACCATGCACGTGCTCAGGGCCGAAAAGGGCTACCCGATCGTCGGCCAGGACACCGACGGCACCGTCACGCCACAGGACCTCGGCATGAGCTGGGCGGTATCGAAGAAGAAGCTCGACTTCATCGGAAAGCGCTCGTTCGACCGTGCCGAGAACCGGAACCCGTTGCGCAAGCAGTTCGTCGGGCTGCTGCCCGTCGATCGGGAGACCGTCCTGCCTGAGGGTTCGCAGATCATCGAGCACTCCGAGAGCGGCGTCCTCCCCGAACTTCCGGTGCCGATGCTCGGCCACGTCACATCGAGTTACGCCAGCGCAGAATTGGGCCGGCCGTTCGGGCTGGCCCTGCTCGAAGCCGGACGTGACCGACTCGGCGACATCCTGCACGTCCCGGTGGGCGACACCCTGATCGCCGTGGAAGTCACCGGCTCCGTACTCGTCGACCCGGAAGGTAACCGTCGTGATGGCTGACCGACTCGCCACCAGAAGCCGACTCGCAGAGACTGTTCTGCCGGACTCGCCTGCTATCCGCATCGTGGAGGAGCCCTTCCTCGCCGGGATCGACCTGTGGGTCGATCCGAACGGACCTGGCGGTGCCGCCGCCTCGGCCGAACTCGGCACCGAGCTCCCCGGGCCCGGCCGCGTCGCCGAGGGCACCAACAACACCGTGATCTGGCTCGGTCCCGAGGAGTGGCTGGTGATCGGGGCGGGACTCGATCCGGTCGAACTCGAACACCGCCTCGGCTCGGCCGTTCGTGAGCATCGCGGTGCTGCCACCGATGTGTCCGCACAGCGAACCAGTCTGCGGTTGAGTGGTTCTCGAGCCCGCGAGGTATTGGCGAAGGGATGCTCGATCGATCTGCATCCCACCGTATTTCCGGCCGGGTCGACGGTACAGACGATGCTGGCGATGGCAGGCATGATCCTGATTGCCTGTGACGAAACCGGGACGGACTTTTCCATCCTGGTGCGCTCGTCGTTCGCACGCTATCTCGCGGCCTGGTTGACCGACGCGGCCGAGGAATACACCGACGTCTGATTGTCCCGTTGGATTCGCGCGAGAGAAAGGGTGACCGCAGTGCTCACGACCGTCTCCACGGCAACCCGGGCAGCCGATGCCCGCGACCGGTTGCTGACCCGGCTGACGACCTCGCATCCGGTAGTCTGCGGGATCGTCAACGTCACCCCGGATTCGTTCTCCGATGGCGGCCGCTACCTGGACTCGGATCGTGCTGTGGCGCATGCACTGTCGATGGTCGACGAGGGAGCGGAGTTGCTCGACATCGGCGGCGAATCGACCCGGCCCGGGGCAACCCCACCCACCGTCGACGAGGAGATCGCCCGAGTCGTACCGGTGATCGACACCCTGTCCAGACGCACCTCGACACCACTGTCGGTCGACACCTCACGGCCCGAGGTGATGCGGGAGGCGGTTCGCGCCGGGGCGAGTGTCATCAACGATGTTCGCGCTCTTCGCCTTCCGGGCGCACTCTCTGCCGCGGCCGAACTGGACGCCGCTGTGTGCTTGACGCATATGCAGGGCGAGCCGGCAACGATGCAGCACTGCCCTCGCTACGGCGATGTCACGGCAGAGGTGCGCGAGTTCCTCGACGACCGGGCCACCGAATGCATCCGGGCCGGAATCCCGGCGAACCGCATCCTGGTCGATCCCGGATTCGGATTCGGGAAGACTCTCGAGCACAATCTGCAACTGCTGCAGGGCCTTCGGGCGCTCACCGCGGCCGGTCGACCGATCATGGCGGGCGTGTCGCGGAAGGGAATGATCGGTGCCATCACCGGCCGAGAGGTCGACGGACGACTCGCCGGATCACTTGCCGCCGCGATCATCGCGGCCCAGAACGGGGCGTCACTCCTGCGGGTCCACGACGTCGCCGCCACCATCGACGCACTGGCCGTGATGCGGGCAGTGCGGTCGCTCGACGTACTGCACTCACCCCCAGGTCAATCCACGACGAATGCCGAGGCCACCTCATGACCGCATCCCTCTCCTCCGCCCGCCGGCTCTTCAGCGCCGAGCACGGTTGGATGGCCGTCGATCCGTTCGGTTCACCCGCACAGACTCCGAGCCGCGTGGGCGTGACACCGGAAGCTCTGGGCGACGCGGCCGACATTGTCGGCGTCGACCTGCCTGCAGTTCGTACCGCGCTCACCGCCGGTGACGCGTGCGGCACCATCCACACCTCCGCCGGCTCGGTCACGGTGTACGCCCCCGCCAGCGGTATGGTCACGATCGTCAATCCTGCTGTGCGCGAGAATCCGTCGCTCATCGCTGCCGATCCACTCGGTGCCGGCTGGCTCTTCGCCGTCCTGACTCCCGCTGCCTCGACGTTCGACGACCTCACCATGCGCGAGCCGACCGGCACAGTGAGGACGACGTCATGACCATCAGTGTGTTCGACCTCTTCTCCGTCGGAGTCGGCCCCTCGAGTTCGCATACCGTCGGTCCGATGCGTGCGGCTGCTCGGTTCGTCGACGATCTGCGCACCATGTCTGCCCTCGAAGACGTTCGTGGGGTGGCAGTGGACCTGTACGGCTCGCTGGCCGCAACCGGAGCGGGACACGGCACCATGACCGCAGTGCTGCTCGGCTTGGAAGGACTACTGCCCGACACCATTTCTACCGAGGTCATGGAACAGCGGCAAGCATCGATGGCGGCCACCGGGCGCATTCTGTTCGGCGGTACCCGCGAGATCGACCTCGCGGTGGACGACATCGTGCTGCGCCCGTTGACGGTCTTGCCGTTCCACCCCAACGGAATGAAACTGACTGCCCGCGCGTCGGATTCGACCGAACTCCACACCGAGACCTACTTCTCGGTCGGTGGCGGATTCGTGGTGACCGAGGCCGAAAGCGTCGAGGCCGTCGCGCCGGTCGCCTCCGCGAACGGATTCGCGTCGGCCAAGGAACTGCTCCAACTCTGCGAACGGCGACGCTGCAGTATCAGCGAAGTCATGACCGAGGTCGAGCTCGAACGCCGCACGCTCGACGAGATACGCGATG
This sequence comes from Rhodococcus sp. 1R11, assembly GCF_004563845.1. NCBI lineage: Bacteria > Bacillati > Actinomycetota > Actinomycetes > Mycobacteriales > Nocardiaceae > Rhodococcus > Rhodococcus sp. 1R11. The sequence continues at coordinate 347,194 of NZ_SPNG01000005.1, forward strand.
GGCTGCTGCACATCCGGGACGTCATGGTCGAATGCGAGGTTCGCGGCATCTCCCGCGACGGCTATCTCCCGGGCGCGCTGGGAGTGCGACGCCGAGCCAGGGAATGGTTTCTCCGACTCGACGCCGAGGATCCGCACCGCTCGAGCGAATTCGCCGAGGACTGGGTCAATCTCGTCGCGCTCGCGGTCAACGAGGAGAACGCGTCGGGCGGGCGCATCGTCACAGCACCCACCAACGGCGCGGCCGGCATCATCCCGGCCGTGCTGCACTACGCCACCCGCTACACCGCTGCAGGGGTCGCCGATCCCGACGGCAGCACAGTGCGCTTTCTGCTCACCGCCGGCGCGATCGGATCCCTCTACAAGGAGATGGCGTCGATCTCCGGTGCCGAAGTGGGCTGCCAGGGCGAGGTGGGTTCGGCAGCGTCGATGGCCGCCGCCGGTCTGGCGGAGATACTGGGCGGCACACCCGAACAGGTGGAGAACGCGGCCGAGATCGCGATGGAACACAGCCTCGGCCTCACGTGCGACCCCATCGGCGGGCTGGTGCAGATTCCGTGTATCGAACGCAACGCTATCTCGGCCGGCAAGGCGATCAACGCAGCTCGAATGGCATTGCGCGGTAACGGCACTCATCGCGTCAGCCTGGACCAGGTGATCGAGACAATGCGCTCCACCGGTGCCGACATGCACTCGAAGTACAAGGAGACCTCCAGCGGCGGCCTCGCGATCAACGTGCCGGTCAACTTCGTGGAATGTTAGAGCGTGGAATCTTAGAGCGTGGAGTGCTAGCGGGACAGAACCTCACATGACGAGGGGCCCGTACCGGATCGGTACGGGCCCCTCGTGTGTGTCGGCTCAGCTGAAGATGACCGTCCGGTGTCCGTGCAGCAGAACGCGATTCTCGCAGTGCCAGCGGACCGCGCGTGACAGTGCGAGTGCCTCGGCGTCCTGCCCGACGGTGGCCAGACGAGACGGGTCGTGGGTGTGGTCGATGCGAATGACCTGCTGCTCGATGATCGGGCCCTCGTCGAGATCGGGGGTGACGTAGTGCGCCGTCGCACCGACCTGCTTGACGCCTCGATCGAAGGCCTGGTGGTAGGGCTTCGCGCCCTTGAAGCCGGGCAGGAAGGAGTGGTGAATGTTGATGGCCTTGCCATGCAACGCTCGGCACGTCTCGTCGGAGAGCACCTGCATGTAGCGAGCCAGCACCACCAGGTCCACCTCGTACTCGGCAACGAGGTCCAGCAGACGCTGCTCGGCCTCGGCCTTGGTACCCGGGGTGACGGGAACGTGGACGAACGGCAGCCCGGCAGCTTCGGCCATCGGCCGCAGCACCTCGTGGTTGCTCACCACGGCCACCAGTTCCCCACCGAGATTCTGTGAACGCCAACGGAAGATGAGGTCGTTGAGGCAGTGCCCCATCTTGGAGACCACGACGAGCACGCGCGGCTGACTGCACCCGTTGAAGGTGTACATCATCGAGAATCGCTCGGCCACTTCGCGGAAACTCTCGGTGAGCTTCTCGATATCGGTGGTGCGGCTGGCCACGAACGACGTGCGAAGGAAGAACGAGCCGTCCGTCGAGTCGTCGAACTGTTGATGTTCGGCGATGTCGCAGTCGTTGTCGAAGAGGAACGCACTGACGGCCCGGACGATGCCCGGCCGCTGGCCGCAGCTGAGCGTGAGGGTGAAGTTCTCGGTCATCGAATCTCCTGGTACTGGTGGGTCGTCAGCTGCGGATCTTGGCCATCTCGGGGTCGACGAGGGGCTCGGCCACGACGGTGGCGGACACGAGCCGGTCGAAGTATCGAATCTGTACTGCTGCACCGGGTTCTGCGCTACTGGCCGGCACCCAGGCGTACGCGATGGGCGCGCCGACGGTGTGCCCGAACGAGGCACTGGTGACGTAACCGGCGGGTTCGCCGTCCACCAGGACGGGCTCGTGACCGAGTACCACCGACGTGCCGTCGTCGATCTTCAGGCAGACCAACTTCTTCGAGACGGTGTCGTCCGACATTTCCAGGACGGCGTCGCGGCCGCGGAATTCACCCTTCTGCGGGCGCACCGCGAAGCCCAGACCTGCCTCGTAGGGGTTGTGTTCGGTGGTCATGTCCGAACCCCACGACCGGTAGCCCTTCTCCATGCGCAGGCTGTTGAACGCAGCGCGCCCGCCTGCGATGATGCCGAACTCGGAACCGGCCTGCCACAACATGTCCCACAGCCGCTGACCGTAGTCGGCAGTGGTGTACAGCTCCCAACCGAGCTCACCCACGTACGACAGCCGCATCGCAGTGACGGGTACTCCCCCGATCCGAACCTGCTTGCAGCGGAAGTACTTGAAGTTCTCGTTGGAAAAGTCGTCCTGGGTCAGCTTCTCGACGACCTCGCGGGCGTGCGGACCCCACAGACCGATGCAGCACGTGGATCCGGTGATGTCGTCGACGGTGACGCTGCCGTCTCTCGGCGCCTCGCGGCGCAGGTAGTCGAAGTCGAGATTGCCGTTGGCACCGACCTGGAATTCGTCGGCCGACAACCGAGCGACGGTGAGATCGCTTCGTACGCCGCCCTTCTCGTCGAGAGCCAACGTGTACGTCACGGCTCCGACGGTCTTGTCCATCTTGCCGGACGTCAATCCTTCGAGCAGGGCCAGCGCACCGGGGCCGCGCACGCGCAGCCGCTTGAGCGGGGTCATGTCGTACATGGCGACGGACGTACGGGTCTTCCACGCCTCGGCCGCGGCGATGGGCGAATGGAACATCGATGCCCACTCGTCGCGCTCGGGCGGCTGCCATTCGGCGGGAAGCTGTTGCACCAGATCGGCATTGGACTCGTACCAGTGCGGGCGTTCCCACCCGCCACCTTCGAGGAACACTGCACCGAGTTGGTGCTGCCGCGCGTTGAAGGGGCTGACCCGAACATCACGCGGGGACAACCGCGGCTGCGAGGGATGCAGCACGTCGTAGATCTCGACGAAGTTCTGCTGCGAGGTTTCGCTGACGTACGAGGGGTCGAGCTGGAAGTCCTCGAAGCGGTTGACGTCGCATCCGTGCAGTTCCACCTCGGAACGACCGTCGACCAGAAGCTGTGCGATGGCCCTGCCGACTCCGGCCGAATGCGTGACCCATACGGCCTCGGCGATCCAGAAGCCCTTGACGTCCGGGGACTCACCGAGCAGCGGTCCGCCGTCCGGCGTGAACGAGAAGACTCCGTTGAAGCCGTGGTCGATCTTGGCGGTCTCGAGGCACGGCAACAGCAGTTTTGACTGCTCCCACGACGGGGCGAAATCTTCCTGCGTGAAGTCGAGCATGGACGGCATGGCCTCGTCGGATACGCCGTCTCCGCCGGGCAGGGTCTTGGTGTCGACGGGCATCGGGCGGTGGGCGTAGCTGCCGATGCCGAGACGGTCGACGTGCTCGCGGAAGTACAGGTCCTGATCCTGGTGGCGAAGGATGGGCATGCCCGCCTCGGCCGCTTCGGTGTTGCGTCCCACCAGTTCCGGGATCTGGTCGGTCTTGGCGTACTGGTGCGCCAGCGGCAGCAGCGGCACCTTCATGCCGACCAGTTCGCCCACATCGGGGCCCCAGAAGCCGGCGCAGGACACCACGATGTCGGCTTCGATGACGCCGTTGTCGGTTGCCACACCGGTGACTCGGCCACCCGTCTGTTCGATGCCGATGACCTTGGTGGAACCGCGGAACACGGCTCCGCGCGATTCTGCGCGTCGGGTCAGTGCCACGACGGCGCGGGACGCCTTGGCGAGTCCGTCGGTCTCGACGTACAGACCGCCGAGAACACGCGCACGATCCAGCAGCGGGTGCAGTTTGGCGCATTCGGACGGGTCGATGACCGATCCTTCGATTCCCCAGGACGTGGCCCAGCCCTGCTTGCGGTGCAGGTCGGCGAGTCGTTCCTCGGTGGTCGCCACTTCGAGGCCACCGAGCTGATTGAAGCACCACTGCCCGTCCACCTCGAGGCCCATGAATTTTTCGACCGTGTACCGGGCGAGTTCGGTCATCGTCTTGGATGCGTTGGTCTGGAACACCAGTCCCGGTGCGTGCGAGGTGGATCCACCGGTGAGAGGCAGCGGCCCTTGATCGAGGACGGTGATGCGATCCCAGCCGCGCGCGGTGAGCTCGTCGGCCACGTTGGTACCGACGATGCCGGCGCCGATGATGACAACTCTCGGTGAACCCATGGTGGTCCTTCCGTATCGGGGTGGAGAGATGGAGCCCGGCCGAGATAATCGACGGCCTGCACGACAACTAACCATAGATTGATATATCAAGAGTATGGGCAGGGGTGGTCGAGGTCAACCCCCGAAATACCGATGGTGCGGGACGCATGATCACGCGTCCCGCACCATCGTTCACTTCATTTGTCGGACTTGACTTTCGGGGGAGCCTTCGGGCCCTTGACGATGAACGGGTCGCTCGTGACGTCCTTGTACAGCGAGACACACGTACCGATCATCACCAGCACGAACGGTGCCGCCACGATGATGGTCATCGTCTGCAACCCGTTGAGGGCGTCCGATCCTCCCGTCCACAGCATCAGGATCGCGATGCCGCCGGTGACCACACCCCAGAAGGCGACGACGCCACGGGACGGATCCAGAGTGCCTCGTTGCGAGAGGGTGCCCATCACGATCGAGGCGGCGTCGGCACCACTGACGAAGAAGATGCCGACCAACACCATCACCAGCACCGAGGAGATTCCTGCCAACGGGAAGTGATCGAGAACCGCGAACAGCTGCGATTCCGGCTTGCCGAGGGCCACCAGATCTTCTGTTCCCTTCTGTTGTTCGCCGATCGCGGCTCCACCGAATATCGAGAACCAGACCAAACTCACCGACGTCGGGATGAGAATGACGCCGATGACGAACTGGCGAATAGTGCGGCCACGACTGATGCGAGCGAGGAACATACCGACGAAGGGGGTCCACGAAATCCACCAGGCCCAGTAGAAGATCGTCCAGGACGAGAGCCAGGACTCGGTCTCGGGACCACCGGATGCAGCCGACCGCGCCGACATGCCGGCGATGTGCGCGGCGTAGTCACCGAGGGTGGTGGGCAACAGGTTCAGGATCAACACCGTGGGTCCGAGGACGAACACGAACACCGCGAGCAGCAGGGCCAGCACCATATTGATGTTGGAAAGCCACTGAATTCCCTTGGAGATGCCCGATACTGCCGAGGCCACGAACGCGAGCGTCAGGATGGCGACGACGGCCACGAGCAGAAGAGTCCCTGCTTGGTTGACCCAGCCGAGAACTTCGATACCCGAACCGATCTGGAGTGCACCGAGTCCGAGCGATGCCGCGGTGCCGAACATCGTGGCGAAGATCGCCAGGATGTCGATGACCTTGCCGATGGGGCCCTCGGCGTGGCGTCCGATCAGCGGAATGAACGAGGAGCTGATGAGCTGCTTGCGGTCCATCCGGTAGGTGCCGTAGGCGATGGACAGTCCGACCACCGCGTACATCGACCACGGATGCAATCCCCAGTGGAAGATGGCCGTCGAAAGTGCAGTTCCCACAGTCGAATCGGTGATTCCGGGAGGCGGGGTGACGAAGTGGGTGAGTGGCTCGGCCACTCCCCAGAAGATCAAGCCGATTCCCATGCCGGCGCTGAACATCATCGCGATCCAGCTGACGGTGTTGAATTCGGGCTTCTCGCCGTCCTTGCCGAGCGGAATCTTTCCGTATCGACTGAGCGCGAGCCACAGCGCGAAGATCACGAATCCGGTGGCCGAGAAGATGAACAACCACCCGACGTTCGTCACCACCCAGTCCAGTACGGACGCGTTGACGGACTTCATGTTCTCGGTGCCGAGGATGCCCCACGCCAGGATTGCGATCACGATGGCGGCGGTGATACCGAACACCACCTTGTCGGTGCGCGGCTTGCCCTCCTCTCCGTGGTGATAGACCTCGAGCGGGCCGTACTGATGAGGGGCATGTTTGTCGGGTGACGCGACCCGTGTTTCGTCGCCCCGGGGTTTGCTGTTCGTTGTCACATCGTTCTCCCTCCGGCTCTCGCCGAATAGGTATGTCGCCCGTGCACGCAGCGTGAATGGTCTTCGAAGGTGCGCGACGCGTTGCTCTGTGCGCAACTACGATTTACTCGAACCCGAACAAGACTGAGCCGACCCGAGGGCTATGTCAAGAGATGGCAATGCGCTTCGATGCACTCACTGCGGAAATAGCTCACTACATATAAGCCTTCACCAGTGCACTTTCACGCTGCAGCGCGAAATTCGAGGCGAATTCGATACTCGCATTTAACATTCGATACTGTCCGGTAACTGATATATTAACTCGATTCCAAGACACGCAGCGGTGCCGAATGCCGCTTCATCCGAACCTGAGGAGTATCAACCATGCCGCAGCAGGTCCGCGCCGTCGTCGCCAAGAGCAAGGGCGAGCCCGTCTCGATCGAGTCGATCACCATTCCCGATCCCGGCCCGAACGATGTCGTGGTCACCATCGCCGCGTGCGGGGTGTGTCATACCGATCTGCATTACCGCGAGGGCGGTATCAACGACGAGTTCCCGTTCCTGCTCGGCCACGAAGCCGCAGGCACCGTCGACACCATCGGCGATGCCGTCACCCATGTCGAGGTCGGCGACTTCGTGGTGCTGAACTGGCGCGCGGTGTGCGGGGAATGCCGAGCCTGCAAGAAAGGCAAGCCCTGGTACTGCTTCGACACCCACAATGCGTCGAAGAAGATGACGCTCGACGACGGCACCGAGCTCTCTCCGGCGTTGGGGATCGGTGCGTTCGCCGACAAGACCCTCGTCCACGAGGGCCAATGCACCAAGGTCGACCCGGAGTCCGATCCGGCGGTCGTCGGGTTGCTCGGGTGCGGGGTGATGGCCGGGCTCGGTGCGGCGATGAACACCGGCAACGTCTCCCGGGGTGATTCGGTGGCGGTGATCGGGTGCGGCGGTGTCGGTGATGCCGCGATCGCCGGGGCCCGGTTGGCGGGGGCGTCGACGATCATCGCCGTCGATCGGGACCAGGGAAAGCTCGACTGGGCTCTCGATCTCGGTGCCACTCACACTGTCGATGCCTCCCAGGTCGACGCTGTCGAGGCGGTGCAGGAGTTGACCGGTGGGTTCGGGGCGGATGTGGTCATCGACGCTGTCGGTCGCCCGGAGACCTGGAAGCAAGCCTTCTACGCCCGTGATCTGGCCGGGACCGTCGTGTTGGTGGGGGTCCCGACGCCGGAGATGACGGTGGAGATGCCGTTGATCGATTTCTTTTCCCGGGGTGGGTCGTTGAAGTCGTCGTGGTACGGCGATTGTCTGCCGGAACGTGATTTTCCGATGTTGGTCGATCTGTACGAGCAGGGTCGGTTGCCGCTGGAGAAGTTCGTCACCGAACGCATCGGTCTGGACGACATCGAGGCGGCGTTCACCGCGATGCACGAGGGCAAGGTCCTGCGTTCGGTGGTGGTCCTGTGAGCGGGCAGTTCCGGATCCAGAAGGTCGTCCGCGTCGAAACCCCGAGCCCGTACGCTGCGGCTCGCCTGCTCTGATATATCAAAATCGCGTTTCTACGCGTCGGTAGCGTTTCACTCCACGGTGCCCTCGACGCATTCCGGCGTCGGGGCCATCATCGAGTCGAGCGGAAGTGGCATCGAGTACACAAGTCATTGCGCGCGCTAAATACGTGCTCAGCTGGTACAACGCGTGGTTTGTCCGCTTCCGGTTACGCCGTGTTTCGCGTGTATGAAAAGTGCCGTCATCTATTGACACACTCTTGTGGCGATGTTCACACTGTTGTTGCGGGAAGTAAGACGTGTTCCGCATAGCGATACAGAAAGGATCCGAATGCTCGAGGTGTGTCCCTTGGCCGACCTCCCCGGCGGCGAAGCTCTGCGCGTCGACACCACCCCTCCGGTGGCGGTGTTCCACACCGAGGACGGTGAGCTGTTCGCGATCGATGACACCTGTACGCATCAGGACGCGTCGCTCGCGGACGGCTGGCTGGAAGGGTGCGCGGTCGAATGTCCGCTGCACGCATCCACCTTCGACCTGCGGACCGGAGCTGTCGACGCTCCGCCCGCCAAGTTGCCGGTCCGCACGCATACCGTCGTCGTCGAGGACGGCATCATCTACGTCGAGCTGAGCACCGCGGCTCCCAATCTCCCGCCCGACGTTCGGAGCCGGTTGGCCGCCGAAGGACATTCATGAAGACCGTCACCATCGTCGGTGCATCCCTGGCAGGCCTGTGCTCTGCGCGTGCACTGCGGGCGGCCGGGTTCGATGGCTCGGTCACCATCGTCGGCGCCGAGAGCCACCGCCCCTACGACCGTCCTCCCCTGTCGAAGGAATACCTCGCCGGCGACGTGGACGCGAGCACTCTCGCGCTCGAGCCCGACGACGAAAATCTCGACGCCACCTGGATTCTGGGTCGCACCGCCACCGCCCTCGATCCATCGCGTCGAACCGTCACCCTGGACGACGGCGGCGAACTGACCTCCGACGGCGTCGTCCTCACCACCGGCTCACGCGCGCGATCGCTTCCCGGTACCGATCACCTCGCCGGTGTGCACGTATTGCGCACGATCGACGACGCCGACCGGCTGCGTGCAGATCTCACGCCCGGCGCACGTCTCGTCGTCATCGGCGCAGGCTTCATCGGAGCCGAAGTAGCCTCCACCGCAAGAAAACTGGGCCTGGACGTCACCGTCGTCGAAGCCGCCCCGTCACCGCTCGCCGGGCCACTCGGCGCACGATTGGGTAGCGCGGTGGGAAATCTGCACCGCGACAACGGCACCACGTTGATCTGCGGAATTGCCGTCGACGGCCTGACCGGCACCGACAGACTGACAGGCGTTCGCCTCGCGGACGGCCGAGTTCTCGACGCCGACGTCGTGGTCGTGGGCATCGGCGGCATTCCGAACATCGACTGGCTCAGCACCAGCGGACTCGCATTGGGTAACGGAATCCTGTGCGACGGCGGCGGCGCGACTGCTGTACCCGGAGTGGTCGCAGTCGGCGACTGCGCCGCATGGCTCGATTCGACCGGTGTCCACCGACGCGTCGAGCATTGGGCCGGGGCGTCCGAACGACCCACCGTCGCGGTGGCCACCCTGCTCTCGGGCAGTTACGGCGGCCAACACGTCAAACCTCCGTATTTCTGGTCCGACCAGTACGGGTCACGTATTCAGTTCGCCGGCACCGCCGGACCGGACAGTGAATGCACCATCGAAGAGGGGTCGCCCGAACTCGGGAGCTTCCTCGCCGTCTACCGATCCGACGGACTTCCGGTCGGCGTACTCGGCGTCAATCAGGTTCGTTTGTTCACCCGCTGGCGCCGTCAGCTCTCGGCGCCCGCTCGCGCGGTCTGACCACACCCAGACTGTTGTTCCGCTCGTCGTATTCCACTATCCCAGTTGACGTCTCGTCACCGATCCACAAGATCGGCCACGTACGGAGGACCGAAGTGACCACCATTCCCGACACCACGCCGCCCGCACCCTCCCTTCCCCTGCCCGAGAGTCTGATCTCCACCCTCCCCGGTCGCTACTACACCGATCCGGCCATCTTCGAGCTCGAGCAGGAGAAGATCTTCGAGGAGCTGTGGATCTGCGCGGTGCGTGCCGCGGATCTGGACAAGCCCGGTGCCTTCCGTACCGTGCAGATCGGCCGCGAGAGCGTTATCGTCACGCGCACCCGAACCGGGGCCATCAAGGCCTACCTCAACGTCTGCGCGCACCGCGGTGCGCGAATCTGCATGGAGGACAAGGGCGAAGTCAAGCGATCGTTCCAATGTCCGTACCACGCCTGGACGTACGACCTCGACGGAAAGCTCATTGCCGCACCGAATCTCACCAAGATGCCCGACATCGACCGGGTTCGCTACGGCCTGTCGTCGGTATCGGTCGAGGAATGGCTCGGATACGTCTGGGTCAATCTGAGCGACAATCCAGCGTCCTTCGACACCACTGTGGTGCAGGACATCCGCGATCGACTCGGTGACGTCGAGTCGATCGACCGCTACAAGATCGAAGACCTCGGACTCGGCCGACGCGTGAGCTACGACGTCAAGGCCAACTGGAAGCTCATCATCGAGAACTTCATGGAGTGCTACCACTGCGCCACCATCCACCCCGAGCTGACCGAGGTGCTACCCGAATTCGCCGACGGCTACGCCGCCCAGTACTACGTGGGCCACGGAGCCGAATTCGGGGAATCCGTCCGGGGATTCACGCTCGACGGTTCCGAGGGACACGACTCCATTCCCGGAATCGCACCCGAACAGGACCGGCGCTACTACGCCATCACCGTCCGGCCACAGGTGTTCGTCAACCTCGTCCCGGATCACGTGATCATCCATCGGATGTATCCACTCGCCGCCGATCGCACTCTGGTGGAATGCGATTGGCTGTACCTGCCCGGTGTCGTCGCATCGGGACGGGATCTGCAGAAATCGGTGGAGTTGTTCCACCGCGTCAATCTGCAGGACTTCGAGGCGTGCGAACGCTGCCAGCCCGCCATGAGCTCACGGAAGTACCGCGACGGCGGAGTGCTGGTGGGCAGCGAACACCACATCGGCATCTTCCACGATTGGCTGAAGAACCGCATCGAGGGCTGATCGCACGCTGCCCCGCGCTCGGTGCCGATAGGATCGGTAACCATGAGTGTCGAGGTCGCGTCGCCGGGCACCCCCGGATCGTCGGGGGTGCCGGCCGAGCCGGGAGCGACAATGGCGGACGTCGCCTACTCGGCTATCCGCGACAAACTGATCATGCTGACGATCAAGCCGGGTGAGGCCGTCGTCGAATCGGCGTTGTCCGCCGAGCTCGGCGTGGGGCGCACGCCGGTACGGGAAGCTCTCAAACGGCTCGAATACGAGCGCCTCGTCATCTCGCACGCCCGCCGCGGGACTTTCGCCACGGCCATCGACGTCGCCGATCTGGGCGACATCTCGGAAATCCGCCAGCGGCTCGAGCCCTTGGCCGCAGCCAAGGCTGCTACCGCGGCCACCGCAACCCAACGCCAAGTTCTGTTGGGCATGGCCGACCGGACCGAAAAGTTCGAGGCGACGCCACCGAGCCAACACGACCTGATCAACTGGGACGCCGAAGTGCATCGCACCGTCTACCGGTTGGCGGCGAACCCGGTTCTCGAAGACGCGTTGATCCGCTACAACAATCTCGCGACGCGAATCTTCTGGTTGTTCATGGATCGGCTCCCCCCGCTGGCCGACCACGTGGGAACGCACACCGAGCTGCTGCGCGCCATTGCAGCCGGGGACGCCGAGAAGGCCGCGGCCATCGCCCGAGCACACGTGACCGAGTTCGACGACGCGGTGCGCGCCGTCATCTAGTTCAACGGCTCCGGCCAGGCCCCGAGGGGCAACACCACGGCCAAGTGCCTGTTACGTATAGTCGCGGGGGTGGCCAGCGACGATTCGACACGTGCCCCCGAGGGTGGCGTCCAGTCCGTCGACCGCGCATTTCGGGTGCTCGAGGTCGTGGCACGGCTCGGAGAGGCCGGCGTGAGCGCCATCGCAACCGAGATCGGTGTGCACAAGTCCACGGTGTCGCGGCTGCTGGCGTCGCTCGAAGAACACGACATGGTGATGCAGACGCACAATCGCGGCAAGTACCGGCTCAGCCTCGGAGTACTTCGGCTCGCCGCCGCCGTGCCCGAGCGTCTGGAGATCACCGAATACGGCCACGCGGTCTGTGAACGCCTCGCCGGCAAGCTCGGCGAAACGGTCAATATCGCTGTGCTGCGGTCCAATACAGCGGTCCACCTGGACCAGGCCCGCGGGCCGAGTTCGGTGGGAACCCACAACTGGATCGGGGAGCAGACGCCGCTGCACGCCACCGCGAGCGGCAAGGTGTTGCTGGCTGCCCTCGACCTGGATACGCGTCAGGACGTCGTGGACGGACTCGACCTGCACCGATTCACCGAGCACACACTCACCACCAAAGCCGGTCTCACTGCCGAACTCGATGCTGCGGTATCCCTCGGATACGCCGTCGTCGTCGAAGAGTTCGAGACCGGACTCAACGCTATTGCTGCCCCGATTCTCGACTACACCGGCAAGACGACCGCCGCACTGAGCATCTCGGGGCCGGTCTACCGCTTCGACGAAACGAGAATGCGGGCCATCGTCCCCGACGTCCTGGCCGCCGCCGCGGAGATCAGCGAGAAGATGGGCTACCGCGAGTCCTTCATCCCCTCGGCCTGAGCGGCCTCCGCGCACTCCACGACATTCGTCAGCAGCATCGCCCTTGTCATCGGCCCGACCCCGCCCGTCGCCCCACTGAGCCGCCCCGCAATGTGCTCGACGCCGGGGTGCACGTCGCCCAGAATTCCCTCGACGGTTCGGGTGATTCCCACCGACAACACCGTGGCTCCGGCACTGATCCAGTCCGGTCGCACCAGATGCGCAACGCCCGCTGCGGCGATGACCACGTCGGCGGCCCGAGTGTGCGCGGCGATGTCCACCGTCGCCTCGTGACACATGGTCACAGTGGCGTGTTCGCTGCGACGCGTCAGCATCAAGCCGAGCGGACGACCCACCGTGATTCCACATCCGATGATGCAGAAGCGAGCACCGGTGATCGGAACATCGTGGTGGCGAAGCAGTTCCAATATCCCGCGTGGGGTGCAGGGCAGCGGCCCGTCCATGCCGAGGACGAGCCGACCCAAATTGGTCGGGTGCAGCCCGTCGGCATCCTTGCGCGGATCGATCAGCTCGATCACCCGATGGGTGTCGATGTGCGAGGGCAGCGGCAACTGAACGATGAAACCGGTGCACTCGGGATCGTCGTTGAGCGCGTGCACGGCATCTTCGATCTCCTGCTGACTCGCGGACGCAGGCAACCGCACCTGGATCGAATGCAGTCCGACCTCGGCGCAGTCGCGATGTTTCGCTGCGACGTAGGAACGGCTACCCGGATCCTCGCCCACCAGAATCGTGCCGAGACCGGGCCGAATCCCCCGCTGGGCAAGCCGTTCGACGCGATGTCGCAGATCGTCCTTGACGATCGCGCTGACCGCCGTCCCGTCGATCTCGAGCGCTGTCGTCATACGTTCGACTCCTCGGGCCTTCGGCTTCTTCGTGATATATCAACTGTCGGCCAGGGTACGGTGCGTCGCCTCGGCCGGTCAAGAGCAGCGATGTGGGAGGGTCGAGTCATGGAGCCCCTGCAGCCGATGCGGCCGGTCGACGTGCAGCACGACGAACGTGAGTCTGCACCCCAGTGGAAGGTGTGGGGTGCGCGCATCGTCCTTGTAGCACTTGTTCTGACGGCGATGCTGGTCGAGGACGGACAGTCCTGGATGATCGTCGCGGGGGTATGCACGACGGCGATAGGCGCGGCGCTGACTGTCGCTTCGACAAGGCGAACACTGCGCGAGAACGCTGGCCGGCGAATTCCGTGGAACGGTCGGCCACCGATCGAACCCCGGAGAGTAGACCTGCTGGAGGCCTTCGGATTTCCGATGGTCGTTCTCGGTGTTGTATTGGCCGCAAAGAGCGCATCCGTACCGTGGTTCATCGCGTTGCCGGTCGTCTGCATCGGCGCTGTCGGCGCACCCCTGGCGGCACAGGCATGGCACAACTACCGCGTCCGGAGGGATGAGCCCAACCACTGACGGCACGGTCAGCTGCGAAGCTCGACGTACAAGCCGTGTTCGGACGCCGTATGGATCGGGTATCGATTGTCGAGCTGCGTCGGGTCGATGTGAGCGTTGGGGTACTCGCGCAGGAATGCGGTGACGAAGACGGCGATCATCGCAATCGCGAACGACTTTCCCGGGCATGATCTCGGCCCCCTGCCGAATGGCATCACCTTCGCTGAATCCACTACTGCTCCATGCGCATTCAGTAGTCGAGCAGGGTCGAAAGTCGGCCCGCTCAGCGCATGAACGGCATGAATGTTCGGCATTATCAACGTGTTTCGATGCAGCCGCAGGATGCGGTCGCCGACCTTCAGGTCGAAGTCCTCGGTGACCCGGCTGTTGAACACCGACCCGGGCGTATCGACCCGCAACGCTTCCATCACACACGCCCGCACCACAGCCGATGCGCTCGCGGATTCCGGAGCAACTGCGCCGAGATGCGCCTTCCAGATCGAATTGGCCGGGGCAAGGACGTGTTTCAAGGTCGCTAGTACGGCGGTTCGAGTGGTGTCCACGGCTGCCACGAACGAGGTCGCGGTGTCGTCTCGGACGATCTCGGAAGAGAACCCGGACGCACGATGCAGCAGCGTGAGGTGACCGGCGACCGTCCCACTCGGTGGGTCGGCCGACATCAGCGCCATGTGCCGCTGCAGGGCGCGTGTGTTCCTCCGCATCAGACGTTGCTCGCGCGTCAACGGCAGGTGCTGCAGCCTGGGCTCGACCCGCATCGCATACGTGTTCGCGAACTTCCGCAACCGCAGAAAGTTCTCGTACAACGCCTCGGCGAACGGGAGCATGCACGCTTGCCCCTCCCGGTCGACGTACCGGACGGGGTCGAATGCTGCGTCGCCCCACACCGCCTCGGCCACCGCGTCGCGCACACAGTCCGTGATCACCGGACGCAGGTCGATCACCGGACGCAGGTCGAGGCCGATCGAATCACCGAGTGCGGGCAGATGCCGGTCCAGCGCGCGCAGGGTGGCGTCGAGTGCATGGGTCGAACCGGTCGCCAGGACCAGGTTGCGCTTGCGCTCCTTGAAGTCGGCTCGCCTCGCCGACGCGAAGGTGATGGCCTCGGGGCTCAACTGCCCGAACGAGTGGCGTGCGGCGGTGTCCCGATCGATGTGAACACTGGCAATTTTGGGATTGACTATCGCGTCGATCGCCCGACGCGACAGCGCGTACAACTGCACGCGGCTGCCCCGCCATGTGCCGACGAAATCCGAGCTACCGTCGCCGACGAAGAGATGATCACGCGTCAACTTGTGTTCGATGGCCCCCGAGACGCCGAACTCCGCCGACAGCGGGAGCGTCCCGCCCTCGAACCGAATTCCCTGCCGCATGTAACTGGAGCGCTGCGCGAACACCGAGCTCACGTCATCACGGCTCCTCGAGATCACTCCGGCCGCACCTCGGCAGCCCCGCCAGCTTAATCGCGGATCGAACCGGTGCGCAGGGAATCGAGTACCTACTATGGAGGCGTCATTGCCGGATACCTGCCCACAATGCAGGTCGGGACGGTGCTGCCGCGATGCATGCGAGGAGGAGTGCCGGTGATGCGAAAGTCCCCTTCGCGGTCGATGTTCCGCGACGGTGCCGGAAATCTGGCGTTGATTGCGGGCATCGTCGCGGTCGTCTGCGCGTTCGTGCCGTTCATCGGAGACTTCGTGACCATCCCGGCCGGGGTGGTCGCGGTGGTCAGTGGCTGGATCGGTCTCGGCCGTGCAGTCGAAGGCGACGCGTCCAACGGTCGCGACGCTGTGATCGGTGCGGCGCTCGGTGGCATCGGATTGTTCGTCGTGTTCCTGACCTTCGCGGCCTCGTCCATGTGATCGCGACCGTCCCGAGCCGGTAGCGACGGAGAAGGCCGGATCGGACTACGCGCCGAGCTCCTTCTTCACGATCTTTCCGACGGAGTTCTTCGGTAGAGCGTCGTGGACGACTGTCCGGGTCGGCCTCTTGAACTTGGCCAGGCTCTGCGCGCAGTGTGCATCCAGCTCGTCGACCGAGATACTGCGACCGGCTCGGGCAACGACGTGTGCGACGGGCACCTCACCGTAGATCGGATGCGCCTCGCCGACGACGGCCACTTCCAGGACGTCGGGATGGGATTGCAGGACGTGTTCGATTTCGCTCGGTGCGATGTTCTCTCCGCCGCGAATGATCATGTCCTTGAGTCGATCCACCAATACGAGATATCCGTCCTCGTCGAGAACTCCGATATCGCCGGTGTGCAGCCACCCCTCTCGAACGGTCTTCGAGGTCACGTCCGGCAGGCCCAGGTATCCCTGCATGACCGTCTCTCCGCTCACCAACACTTCACCGGTCCGGCCAGGAAGGGAGCTAGGACCGTCGGGTGTATCGATCGCGATGTCGATACCGGGTAGTGCGATGCCGACCGTGCCCGGCTTACGAATCCCGTTCGGCGGGTTGATCGTTGCCGCCACAGTGCATTCCGACAGGCCGTACCCTTCGACGACCGGCACGCCGAAGATCGATTCGAACGACGCGATCAGGCCGGCAGGCATGGGCGCTGCTCCACAGATGACGAATCGCAGCGACGAGATATCGCGGTCGGTCGAGCCGCGGTCCGCCAACAATGAGTACATGGTGGGCACAGCGGAGAAGTAGGTGGGCCGGACAGTCTCCACGTTGTCCCAGAACGTGTCCGGCGAGAAGCGTGGGGCGATGTGCACACGTCCGCCGGCTCGCAGCGGAGCGACCGAGCCGACGACGAGTCCGTTGCAGTGGAAAAGCGGAAGCACCAACAGGCTCGTATCGGCATCGGTCAATTCGCAGGCCGTCACGATCGCGGCGCTCATCCGGTCGACGTTGCGATGAGTCAGCACACAGCCTTTCGGCCGTCCCGTCGTTCCCGAGGTGTAGACGATCAACGCAGGTGCCGAGCTGTCGACAGGCCCCGTTCGACCGTGCGCGACGTCCATCTGCGGCGTCCGGGGACGACGGTCGCGGGAATCCACGTCGATGAACGAAATACCCTGCGCACGTCCGAGAGTGCAGGCTCGCTCGCTGCCGACGAGCACCCGGGCGGTCGAGTCCTCGAGCTGGTAGCGCACCTCGTCGTCGGTGAGTGCGGGATTGACGGGCGTCAACGTTGCTCCCAGCACCCATGCCGCGAACATCGTGGTGATGATGTCGATGCGATTCGGGAGCAGCACTGCAACCACATCACCCGCTGCAACCCCCGCGTCGACGAGTTCGGCGGCGACCGCATCGACTTCGAGCCCGAACTCGGCATTGCTCAACCGAGTGGAGTCGTCGGACAGACACGCGCCGTCGGGGTCGTTGTCGATGCGGCGGTACATGTCCTGCAGAACAGGCGAGGAGGCGTCGAGAATTGGCAGCATGTGACGTAGGTTACGGATTGCCCACTCGAAAGACTTCGGTCCAGCAGCACAAAAACCGTGGATAATTTGTAGCCCGAAACGTAAAGGAACACCGTGCCGACACCTGCCGACATCTCGCCTGCCTCCGCCGAAGCGGTGCGCACTCACGTGGCCGCGGTTGCCGCGCACCTCAATGCCCGGCTGGCAGATGTGGTGGCGCAGATGCGCACGACACTCGCGTCGCGCATCACGGAACTGAACAACGAACCTTCGCTGATCGAGTTGCTGGGATCGAGTATCGAGGGCAACGTCGACACGATCCTGCACGCTCTGCAGCACGACATCGGCGGTGCCGGATTCGAGCCGCCGGCGGCGGCCATCGAATATGCGCGCCGGCTGGCTCAGTGGGGCGTGCCGGTCAATGCCCTCGTTCGCGCCTATCGACTCGGACAGCAGTTTCTGCTCGATCGAGCGTTCGAGACCTCGATGTCGCTGGCCGCGCCGGACCCGGTTCGGATGGAAGCGCATCGCGTGATCGTCGATTCGGTGTTCGACTACATCGACTGGATCTCGCAACGGGTGGTCGCGGTGTACGAGACCGAACGAGAGTCCTGGCTGGCGGATCGCGAGAATGCTCGACTCGATGCGGTGCTCGATCTCCTGAACGGCAAGGGGTCGGTGGATGTCGTCGAGCGAGTGACCGGGTATCGACTGCGCGGACGACACCTGGCCGTCGTGGCCTGGGTCGGCGAGTCCGCCGTTCGCGGAGACCGGATGCGCAGGTTCACCACCACCATTCGCGCTCTGGCCGCGGACGTGGACAGTCCGGCCCCTCCCCTGGTGGTCGGACGCGACGGCGCAACCGCGTGGGGATGGATTCAGATTCCCCCGAACGACACAGATCTTGCCGTCGTTCTCGATCGCATCAACACTCGACCGCGGACCGAGGACGCACCCCTGTTGGCGGCCGGGGCCATCGGACTCGACGCGGCCGGGTTCGTCACATCCCACCGGCAGGCTCAGCGCGCCCATCACGTGGCCGTTCTGGGTGGCCGAGGCCGAACTATCGAACGCTACGACGACCCCGGGTTGGCCGTGGTGGACCTGTGCGCTCGCGACCCGTCGGCACTGCAGGCCTGGGTCCTGACCGTCCTCGGACCGCAGTTGGCCGCCGACACCACACATGCCGAACGACTGCGCACCACGTTGCGGGTCTACCTCGCGTGCGAACGGAGCCTCTCCGCCGCGGCTGCGGTGATGACGATGCACAAGAACTCGATTCGCTACCGCGTCGACAACGCCGAGAAGCTGCTCCCCCGGCCACTGTCCGACGACCGACTCGCCGTCGAGGTTGCCCTCACCGCATGTCAGTGGCTCGGGGCTCGAATCCTCGCCTGAGAGTGCGCTTTGTGTCGACGTCACAAAAACCGAGGTGAGCCTCGGGTCGGCGAACCATTGGGACCGCCGATAGGAACCCCGTAGCTTTCTGTGGTGCAGGACACAGTCCGATGGTTGCATCACCGCAACCCGAGCCTCGGGCGAAAGGGCTGACTCCTGCTCCTTCATCCTCAGCGCTCGCTACAGAAAGCTCACTCATGGGATTCAAGAACGGACAGTTTCCACCTGTCGACCTCGAAACCTTCCTCGACCGGCCTCTGCTGGAACGAGTGAAAACCCTTGCACTGCATTGGGTCGACTACGGCTTCGGCTCGCCGAAGGTCATCCCCACCACCTACGTCGTCAAGCTCCTGGTGCTCTACATCGGGATCGGCCTGACTCTGGCGACATTGACTTCCGGCGTCGGGATGCCGTGGGACGTCGGCTCGTGGTGGAACGACATGATCGTCTACCAGAAGTTGGTCTACTGGACGATGCTGCTCGAAACCGTCGGACTCGCGGGGTCATGGGGACCGATCGCCGGCAAATTCAAGCCGATGACAGGCGGAATCCTGTTCTGGGCGAAAACGGGAACAATTAGGATGCCTCCCTGGCCGGGCAAGGTGCCGTTCACCTCGGGTGACACCAGGACGCCGCTGGACGTCGTGCTGTATCTCGCGCTCCTGGTGAGTCTCTTCGTACCCGTCATCGCGCCCGGAACACCGCCCGGTGCATTTACCTCGATCCTGCCCGAGGGCATCGGCAACCTCGTCGATCCACGCTGGGCCATCGCGCCGGTCTTGCTCACCATCGTTGTGGGCCTTCGTGACAAGACGATCTTCATCGCAGCCCGCGCCGAGCAGTACGGTCCCGCGATAGTCCTGTTCGGTCTGGTGGGAATTCTCGGTGACAACGCCATCGTCGACCTCGTCGTCGGACTGAAACTGCTCATCTTCTCGGTGTGGGTCGGGGCCGGCATCTCGAAATTCGGTGCGCACTTCGCCAATGTCGTTCCGCCCATGGTCTCGAACAGCCCCTGCATTCCCACTCGTTGGGCCAGGCGCAAGCACTACCGGAATTTCCCGGACGACATTCGCCCCTCTGCAACGGCCAAGTCGATCGCGCACGTATTGGGCACCACCGTCGAGATCGCAGTACCGATCGTGTTGCTGCTCACCACCAACACGACCGTCGCACTCGTCGGAGCACTCCTCATGGTGGCATTCCACCTGTTCATCATCTCGACGTTCCCACTCGCGGTGCCGCTCGAGTGGAATCTGTTGTTCGCCTACGCAGCGGTATTCCTCTTCGTCGGACACCCTGCAGGACAGG
This sequence comes from Rhodococcus sp. 1R11, assembly GCF_004563845.1. Lineage (NCBI taxonomy): Bacteria > Bacillati > Actinomycetota > Actinomycetes > Mycobacteriales > Nocardiaceae > Rhodococcus > Rhodococcus sp. 1R11. The sequence continues at coordinate 366,902 of NZ_SPNG01000005.1, forward strand.
GATTCTCGATCTTCGACGCCTCCCCGTGGTTCGTGGCGACAGCACTGGTGTGCTTGTTCTTCTTCCCGGTTCTGGGCAATCTACGCCCGGACCTCGTGGCCTTCACGCCCTCGATGCGCCAGTACGCAGGCAACTGGGCCTCCGGTCTGTGGGCGTTCGCACCGGGTGCCGAGGACAAGCTCGATCAGATCGTGCGCCCCACCCGCAATCAGGTACGACAGCTCGAAGCAATGGGCTACCCGCCTGCCGTTGCCGAGATCACGATGCAGCAGACCATCGCATGGCGCTCGATGCACAGTCAGGGCCGCGGATTGTTCTCGCTTCTGATTCGCAACGTTCCCGACATCGACCGATGGACGGTGCGTGAAGGCGAATTCGCCTGCAACTCGATTATCGGCTTCAATTTCGGCGACGGCCACCTGCACGACGCCTCCCTCATCGCAGCAATTCAGCGACGCTGCAACTTCGAGCCGGGCGAGTTCGTGGTGGCGTGGGTCGAATCGCAGCCCATCCATCGAAAGACGCAGTCGTACAAACTCATCGATGCCGCTCTCGGCGTCATCGAAACGGGTACGTGGAACGTCGACGACGCGGTGTCCGCCCAGCCGTGGCTACCCGACGGCCCCATCCCCCTGTCGGTGACGTGGCGGCGTCGCGCAGACTCGACAACCGCTCGACACTCCGCACCAGAGGCGTCGGCAGCGACCGCCGGTGCTGGAGAATCGACATCATGACGCGATCCGCGACGATAGTGGGCAGCGGCCCGAACGGGCTCGCCGCCGCACTTGCTCTGGCACGCGACGGAATTCACGTCACCGTGCTGGAGGCGGAGAGCGAGATCGGCGGCGGCACCCGCAGCCACCGGCCGTTCACCACCGTCGATCTGCTCGTCGATCACTGTGCCGGTTTTCATCCGATGGCGGTGGGTTCACCTGCCCTCGCCGGTCTCGAGCAACACGGGCTGACGTGGCGGTGGCCCGAGATCGATTGTGCACATCCGCTTCTCGACGACGCGGCAGCGCTGCTCCGTCGATCGGTAAACGAGACTGCTGTGGGCCTGGGTGCGGACGGCAAACGATGGAAGGCACTGTTCGGGCAACCGTCGTCGTCGTACGACAGACTGTCCGCAGACCTACTCGGACCGGTCGTGCACCTGCCCCGACATCCACTGCTGCTGGCGAGATTCGGTGCGCCGACTGCTCTGCCCGCTGCGGTGTTGTCACGGGTGTTCACCACACCGCAGGCGCGGGCGTTGTTCGTCGGAGCAGCGGCACACGCGATGCGGCCGTTGACCGAAGTGTTCTCCTCCGCCATCGGGGTGGGAATCCTGACCGCGGGACACCACAACGGATGGCCCGTTGCGGAGGGCGGAACCGCGGCAATCTCACGGGCGATGCACTCCGCGCTCATCGAACTCGGAGCAACCGTGCAGCCCTCGACGCGGGTTGCCTCGCGAGCCGATCTGCCGTCGTCGGACATCACGATCTTCGACACGACGCCGTCCGTGGTGGCAGACGTACTCGGCCAGGAACTGACGACGCGTACACGTCGCTCCTACAACAGGTTTCGGAACGGACCGGCTGCGTTCAAGGTCGACCTCGCGGTGCGCGGCGGAGTCCCGTGGACCGACCCCAGAGTCGCACGAGCCGGCACCGTGCACGTGGGAGGTAGCGCCGAGGACACCATCGCAGCCGAGGCGGCCGTTGCTGCAGGACGAATGCCCGATCGGCCGTTCGTCCTCGTCGGGCAGCAGTTCGTGGCAGACCCTGAGCGCGCGGACGGAGACGTCGTACCGCTGTACGCATACGCCCATGTTCCCGCCGGCCTCGACCACGATGTCACCGACGTCGTGATCGACCGCATCGAACAGTTCGCACCTGGCCTGCGTTCACGAATTGTGGAGACAGTCAGCACATCTCCACAGAGCTTCGCCGAAGGAAACGCGAATTTCGTCGGCGGCGACATTCTGTGCGGTACGTCGTCGCCGACACAATTGCTCCTCGGACCACGGCCCGGCCGAGACCCGTACCGCACGGGAACGCCGGGGTTCTATCTGTGCTCTGCGGCAACTCCCCCCGGCCCCGGTGCACACGGCATGGCGGGATTGAACGCAGCGCGACGAGCTCTGGATGACCTGCTGAAGCGCTGAAACAGCGACACAGCAACACCTTTCGCTTTCTCTGTCGTCAGCGAGAAGGCACTACCTCTGCTTTCCCACGGAAGGACCGAACACAATGCCAATCGACGAATCTCTCCACGGCAAGGTCGCACTCGTCACCGGTGCCGGGGCAGGCCTCGGCGCAGCCATCGCGCGGCGACTGGCCTCCGACGGCGCACAGGTCGTCGTGTCCGACATCGATCTCGACGCCGCCCGCCAGGTGGCGTCCTCGATCGACGGTGCGATCGCCGTCGCGACAGACGTCACCGACGAGGATCAGGTTCGATCTCTCGTCGAGCAGACCGTCGAACACTTCGGCAACCTGCACATAGCAATTCCCAACGCCGGCGTCGGCGAGGTCAGAGCGATCGCACAGATGTCGTACGCCGATTGGCGGCGCACCACCGCTGTCAACCTGGACGGTGTCTTTTTGACCATCCGGTATGCCGCACCCGCGATCGCAGCATCCGGCGGCGGCTCCATCGTCACCATCAGCTCGATCACCGCGACGGCAGGTTCGGCGCTGCTCGCGCCCTACGCCGCCAGCAAGGCCGCGGTGAGAAATTTGACCGAAACTGCCGCAACGGAGTTCAGGGCTCAGGGTGTTCGGGTCAACGCCGTGTTACCAGGGTTCATCGACACCGCCCTGGTCACCAAGGCAGCCCCCGATTTCGAGGCAGCTCTCGGGCTACCGGACGGAGGGTTCGACACCCTCATCGCCGACAAGCAAGGGCGCTACGGCACTCCGGAGGAGGTGGCAGCAGCTGTCGCGTTCTTCGCATCACAACAGTCGTCGTGGTGCACGGGAAGCAGCCTCGTTCTGGACGGCGGACTGGTCGGCTCACTGCTCTGAACGCCTGACGGGAGTTCGAGGACGAAACGCATCGGCAGAGGTTTGCCGATGCGTTTCGTTCACTCAGGTGGGACGTTCTCTGTCGCCTGCGATCGAATCAAACGACCGCGCGCCGATCGAGCACATTCCGCGCGGGTGGAGCTGCAGTATGACCAGTGAAAAAGAACCCCCATAATGCGACGGATCCGTACGACGATGAGTGCCGTCGACGCCGAGGAGCGAGGTCGCATCCGTGGCGTTCCGGTTCGAGTCGGTGTGGGGCCCAGGTGTGGAAACCGCGCACGCGGGTAACCGATGGACAAGGAGCCGTTCACGCGGACGCCAAAACCTCTGTTAAATCGCGCGTTTCGCGATCGGAGCAGCGCACACAACCGAAGGATCCTCAGATGTCCAACAGAAATACCCTCGTCCGTTCGCTGCACGATCTCGGTGCTGCTGCCTGGTTCGGCGGCTCGCTCATGGGTGCCGTCGGCGTGAACGGTGCTGCCACTGCGGTGCAGGATCCACGCGATCGCGCACAGGTTGCCGCGGCAGGGTGGGCGAAATGGGCTCCGGTCAACGCCGCGGCCATCGGTGCACATCTCATCGGCGGGGCAGGCATACTCATGGCCAACCGCGGTCGTGCTCGTCATCAGCAGGGTGTCACCGCCAATACCAACTTCAAGATCGCCGTTACCGGTGCCGCCCTCGCCGCCACTGCATACAGCGGCGTTCTCGGCGCGAAAACGACCAAGGCTCAGGGCCATTCGATTGATTCGGCAACCGAGCCGTCAGCAGGCACCCCACGCGAGGCCGCCGCAGCACAGAAGCAATTGAAGTACCTCCAGTGGGCATTGCCGGTCCTGACCGGAACCCTCGTGGTGCTGGGTGCTCAGCAGGGTGAGCAGCAGAGGCCGACCGAAATTTTGTCGGGAATCGCAGGAAAGCTGGTCGCCCGCGCGTAGAAGCACACGAATGTGTACGACCCCGTCGCAGACCTTGCGGCGGGTCCGACATGTTGAGGCAGTGCCGACACCGGCGTGCAAAGTACGGCGGTTGAGGGGGCCTAGAACTTCCAGCGAAGACCGGGCGTCATCGCGATGTCGGTCACTTGCTGGAGCGTCAACACGGGGTCGGCGGATACATCGACGATGCTGCCGTCGGTCCCGTATACCTCTACGCGACTGCCTCTTTCGGAAGACCTGACATCGACGACCGTGCCGTCACTCAGCGTCCGACGCTCGTCGACCTGCCCGGCAAAACATGGACCGGCAGATTGGTCGGACGTCGACAGCCTCACGTTCAGGTCACCCACGGCTCCGCCCAGCGAGATACGCCCATACGCAGAGGCGCTGAAGTCGAATGTCAGTGGTGGGAACATGGCATCGGGTTCTACCGTGGTCCCGGCGGGAAGGGCTCGCGCCAAAGCGGACGACTTGGCTGCTGCGTCGAACCCCGCCGGTGCGGAATCCGGACCGACAATGGCGTAGTTGATTCTCTGCATGTCCTCGGGCTGGACGACCTCCGCACAGCCGGGTATCGACACGGCGTCGGGTTGCGGATCGTGGAGAAGACCGGCGACTACGACGCCTGCTGCCACGGTGCCGACGATCACCGAGACTGTCGTCCACACCGACTTCGGGTCACCTGGACTGGTCATCCTGCCAGTGTCCCACCGCCGGCGATGCACCCCAGTGCCCCCTGTGCAAACGCACGCAGCCTCCTCGCGTCGAACACCTCGGCCGGCACACCGAGGGTGGATTGCGACCTCGAAGCTCACACCGTCCGCGAAGTCCTGAAGGACTCGAGGCCGTCGTCCCCAGAAACGCTGAACGACCCGTACCGTCTAGCGAGACGGCCACAGTGCGGCAAGTCGGCGCTCGGTCGCTTCCAGCGCAGAACGCTTTATCCGCAAGCAGTCTGCTGTTCGCTCGAGTTCGACTCGGAGAGTTGGGCACACGTGCAGCGTCGGCTTGTCCGCACCGGTATCGACGCAGTCCACGTAGCGTTCGATGACTTCGGTGGTCAATCCCGCCGAGATCAAAATGTGTATCTGCTCGACCACGCCCACTGCTGACTCGTCGTAATGTCGATAGCCGTTGCTGTCGCGTCGTGGGACCAACAGATGCCGTTGCTCGTAATGCCGCAGCGACCGCGCACTGACCCCCGTCCGCTTCGCCAATTCACCGATCAACATGTGCACTCCACGTTCGACTTGACCTTCACACTGGTGTCAACGCCTATGGTCGCCATTGTGACCACAGACGTATCGGGGCCCCGCGCGATCATTATTCACGGCTATTCCGCCACACCGCTGGATCACTGGTTCGGGTGGCTTGCCGACCGCCTGGAGCGCTCCGGCTTTCAGGCCACCGTGCCGGCGTTGCCAACACCTGAGAACCCCGACTCGATCGAGTGGACCGACGCCGTGTCGGCTGCAGTGGGCGAGACGGACGAAGCAACGATGGTGGTCGCGCACAGCCTGGGATGTCTTGCCACACTGCGACATCTCAAAGGACTCCGTCGGCCGTGGCGTCTGGGGTCCTTGGTACTCGTAGCGGGTTTCTTGAAACCGCTACCGGCTCTACCCGAGTTGGACACTTTCATCGGCGACGGCTGCGACGTGTCCGGAATTGCCGACAGGGTCGATGTGCTGACTGTGCTGCGCTCCGACACTGACGCCTATGTGCCGGTCGAGTTCACCGACGGCTTGGCCGAGAAGTTGGGCACGAAAGCGCGAGTGGCACCAGGGCGCGGTCACTTCTTGGGCTCGGACGGGGTGTGTGCGCTCCCCGAAGTCCTGGACTCGACAATTCCCCGGCACCTCGAATGACGGCGCATAGCCCACAGGCGTACGACGGCATACATCACCTCGACCAACCATCCGGCCGATATCGAACAAAGGCTCAACCTCACTCGCCCACGCGTGTGAGCCTCCGTCCCATCCTGAGCGGCGGCGGGCAGGGCCGAGTGGGCTAGAATCAACTCGTATACGTTGCGCCCCCATGGATTTCGACACAATTGGTCACCGCTCGTCGTCGATTCCGGCACGCCCTCGTCGGCGCGAGTGCTTCTTCTCGACATGACCACCTTGAACTCGATGGCGATGGTCGACGACACCGTTGTCGACGTCGAGGCAGGTGCCTCCATGCAGGACCTACTCGCCTACCTCCACACGCACGGTCGCGCAGTGCTTTCCGCGCCGGCACCGGGAGACGTCACCGTCGGAGGTGTGCTCGCAGTGGGTGGGCACGGTAGCGCCGTCGCTTCGGCCGCCGAACAGGGCAACCGGTCGTTGCCGTTCGGTTCGGTGAGCGACCTCGTCGAAACCATCTCGGCCGTTGTGTTCGACAGCCGCACCGGTACCTATATCGAGAGGACGTTCACCCGTTCCGATCCCGAATGTTCCTCTTTACTCGTGCATTTGGGGCGTACTTTGGTCACGCGCGTTCGTCTGTCGACGGTGCCGACGCACAACCTGCGGTGTCGGACCTTCACAGACATTCCGACTCGGGAGCTGTTCGCAGCACCCAGCGTTGCAGGCCCGCGGTCGCTGACCGCAATGCTCGACGACGCAGGTCGAGTCGGAATCATCTGGTATACCTTCACCGATCGACCGTGGATTCAACAATGGTCCGTCTCACCCACTCGCCCGGCCGAATCACGACCGACCACAGGCCCATTCAACTTTCCGTTCGCCGACAACCTGCCCGATCCGATTCCGCAGATTCTCGGCCGAATCGTCGAAGGCAATACTGAGCTGGCGCCGGCATTCGGGGATGCCGTCATCGCTGCCACCGATGCAGGCCTCACCCTGACGGGTGCTCGCGACATGTGGGGTCCGGCCAAAGACTTCATTCACTTCGTCAGGCCCACAACGCTACGCGTCACAGCGGCCAGCCATACGGTGATCACCCGTCGAGACAACGTTCAGCACGTGGTCCACGAGTTCACCGAAGTGATCAGCACGATGCTCGACGAGTACGCCGGACACGGCGAGTACCCCATCAACAGCTGTGTGGAAATCAGGGTGACCGGGGTGGATTCTCGATACCCGGTCGACAGAGCTCCCGCCCTCTCCCCCGCTACGCCGGTACCCGGACGCGCCGACTTCGATACAGCGGTGTGGCTCGACACGCTGACTTTGCCGGGCACCCCTGGGCACGCGGACTTCTACGCGGACCTCGAGCAGCGCTTCTTTCGACCCTTCCCAGCCGAACTCGGAATCGTTCGACCCGAGTGGGCGAAGCGCTGGGGTCACGGAGACGGTGGTGCGTGGACCGACCCCCACGCGCTCAGCCACGAAATTCCCGACGTGTATCCGCAGTGGTCGATAGCTGCAAATACGTTGGCTGCTCTCGACCCACACAATCTGTTCACCACGTCGCTCACCCGACGGTTGGGACTCTGAACCAGACGTCCGGACCCGGGCACCACTACACGTCCCATCGATCCACGATGGGCGACTTCACAAGGAGAAGAACATGTTCGATCCCATCATCACCACCCTGACTCTCGCCGGCGGCCTCGGAGCCCTCGTGATCGGTGTCATCCCCTACGCGATCAAGGGCCTTTTGTTCTGACCGTACGCAATCCGAGAGATCGGGCTGCACGATGATCGTTTCCCTCCCCGGGCCTGATCATCGTGCAGTCCCTTCTTCTCGAACTCGAAGCAGTGACACCACCGAGGCGCGACTGGCAACAACAGGCGTGGGAAGGCGACCGATGACACCGACAGGCGCACAGAACCCGTGCTTGGCCGAGCTCATGGATGCTCGCGGAATGCGAGACAGTATCGATTTGCTTCCACATCTGGCCGCCCGCGGTGTGCTCTTGACCGAGCCACAGGTTCGCAGACTCGTTGCGCGGCGTCCGATGCTGATGTCCCTGACCACGTTGATTGCATTGTGCGACATCTTCGGCTGTTCGCCGGCCGACTTCGCTCCTTCCGACGTGCACCGCGCCGAATACCGTAATCGTTTGCCGCAGAACGAAACTGTTGTCGATATCAACACTGTGCTGGACACTCGGCGCGCCCCGTGACCGACTGCTGATCGATGCGACCGGCAGCACCTGCCGATACGCAGACTGCGCAATACGACACGAGAAGTGGAAACAATTTTCGCGCGGCGGCCATTTCATTTCCGGCGGCACAGCCGGGCGTCGGATGTGCGAGAGTGTCCAAATCTGCAGCGCACTGCTGCATCGGTCAACCGGGATACGGTTCGGATCGCTCGAGGTCGAAGATTCCCAGTGCCAGTTGTCCGGTCTCGTCGATCGGAATTGTCGCTGATGGTGTGGGCGCTGCGATCAGCCCGGAGACGACTTCGGGAGGGAAGTCAGGGCGCCCGTCTGTGAGCCACGCGAGCACACGCCCGCTTGCGGCGTGCAGCACCGCCGTAGATGTTCCAGCGTAGGTAGCGGTTGCCTGAAGTGCGGCGCGTGGAAGTAGCTCGTCTTCTACGGCGGCGGTCGGCTCAGGGAGGCGTACGGATACCGCAAGGATGGCCGGTCCATCGAAGGTCGCCACGACCCGCATCGTGTATCGCTCGACGGTCCCATCGGTGCGGATCCAGTCTCCGGCGAAGCGATCGCCGACAGTGGCACCGTGGACGTCCGCGGCGGTGCGACGGATATCGGACAGTCGAGCGCATCCGGAGAGCCAGTCGGTCATCGTGCCGGTCTTCGGGTCGTCGACGAAGCTCGGCGAGATCGGATCGGCCAGTTCCCATGCGAATGCCCACACCGGGGGCTCGGGTGGTGGCGTCTCGGTGGCGTCCCCGATCCACATCAATATCGCGTGTACCTGTCGAGACGGCCCGAGGACGGGCTGTGCCAGCGCCAACCGCGGCCCGCCGACGTCGAGGAGTACCTGCGATTGTTTCAGGTTGTTGAGGACGGTATCGAGTAGTTGCAGCACCGTTGTGTAGACCGAGCCGCGGAACATATTGGAGACCGGTCGCCATTGCTTGGAGCGCGCACCGACCATGACCACGGCGGGGGTCGATCCCGAGGTCTCGACCAGAAACCAGCCATTGTCCACGACACCCTCAGTCTCCAGCCGAGTCGACGAAATCGGCAATGGGCGGCAACGATATCAGTGCTCCTGCGTCCAGCGCAGCGCGAAATGACCCTCCAGAACCTTGCGCATCAGTGTGATCTGCGAACTTTCGCCGGCCCACGCGACGTATCCGTCCGGTCGGACGACGACGATCTCTGGGTAGAGCTCGGGCAATCCCTGGGCGACGACTGTGTCGGCGAACGGGATGGCTGCCGTCTCCTCGAGAGCCGAACGTGCTTGCGCACCGACAAGTATCACGATTCGGCCGCGGGCCAGAAGCTCCGACACGGTTGTCCGTGTGCCGTCGACGTCGATTTCGTGGTCGGGCAGGAACGACCCGTCGAGCTCGCTTTCCGACAGTCCGGGGATATCGTGGCGCAGGGAGTGACCGTTGATCTTGTCGCCCAACCAATCGTGAGTATCTTTGTGGCACAACATCTGCGAGACCATTCGACGCAGTGGGTCCTGTGCAGGATCTGGATTCATGATCGCCGACTGAAGACGCGTGTTGTCGATGACCCACTGCCCGACAGGTTGACGTTCGGTGGAGTAGCTGTCGAGCAGGGCGTCGTCTGCGGCACCGGTCACCACAGCGGCAAGCTTCCATCCGAGGTTGACCGCGTCGGAGATTCCGGTGTTGAGGCCCTGCCCACCGAGTGGGTAATGGATATGGGCAGCGTCTCCGACCAGGAACAGTCGACCGTCTCGATAGTTGTGCACGATCCGGCTGAAGTCACTGAACCTGTTGAGGTAGTGCGGCGACTCGAGCTCGACGTGCGAACCGACCACGCGGTCGATGGCGGCTCCGAACTCCTCCGGTGTGACCGGTGCATGCCGGTCGGCGGCTGGACCGTCGAACTCGAACACAATTATCCGGCTGTGTCCGTAGCGGTTCAGGTTGAGCAGCGTCCATCCGGCGTCGGTGCGGTTCCATCCTCCACGGAGATGCTCGGGGTACGGCAACTGCGCGAGGCCCAGGATCGCGCGCATCGTCGGCGCGTATTCGGTTGTCGTGAACTCACCCGAACGCAGTACCGTGCTGCGGCCGCCGTCGGCACCGACCACGTAGCGCGCTGCGTACCGCTGCTCGGTGCCATCGGCGTCATGTGCAATGACGAGTGCCTGGTCGGCGGACTGTTGCACGGAGGTGACCGTGATGCCTCGGATCACCTGTGCGCCATGCGTTTCGGCCTTCGCTGCGATCGCGCGCTCGAGTTCGGCCTGAGCAATGCCCATCATGACCGGCCCGTCGATGGTTCGCGACCGCAGCGTCAGCCACGGGTATCCAGCGAACTGGAACAGCTCCGAAGAGATGGTCGTGTGATCGTTGGTCCGGCGTGGGACGGCGACGACCTGTCTGCGCGCAAGGGTCGCGATAGCGCGCGCGTGATAAGTCCCGGCCTTGGGGTACTCGTTCACGGCATCGCGACTCTCCAATACCACCGCCGAAATGTCGTGCAGCGCCAGCTCGTTGGCAATGAGCATCCCTACCGGCCCGCCGCCGACCACGATCACGTCGTACATCTACACAATTCCTCTCGCACCGAGATCCACCGGCAGGACGGCAGGTCGCCGCAGTCCGGTTCCTAGATCCCATTCGACATTCGACGGATCCACACGCAGGGACAGGTCCGGGTAGCGCGTGACGACCCGGGTGAGTATCGCGATCAACTCCGTCTGCGCCAGCGCCGACCCCATGCACCGATGCATGCCATACCCGTATTGCAGATGCCGACCACGCGGGCGATCCAGCCGGATCTCCAACGGTGCATCGAACACCGCCGGATCGCGATTGGCCGCGTTGATGTGTGGGTAGACGATCGCCCCGATCGGAAGCCGACCGGCCGTGGTGTGGAGAGAACGGGTCAATTCACGCGGGAACGACCCCGGCGTTCCGAGCGGCATGAGCCGCATGATCTCTTCCACCAAGTCAGATACGAGGGAAGGATCGTCGACAACTTGTGAATACAGATCCCGATGCGCCAGTGCGGCATACAGCGTTTTCGCGAGCATCGTCGCGACGTTGTTGTCCCCTCCGAGGACGATTCCCATCACGGTCCCGCTGATGAGGGTGTCGTCGATGGCGGCAAATTCCGGTTGCCGGGCCCGCCGCTTGTAGGTGGCGAGCAGTCCGGTGTCGTCGTGTTCGGTGTCGTCGGCAACGAGTTTCTGGACCCAGCCGTACAGCTCTACCCACGAGTCGACGATGAGAGGTATCTCGTCGCGACGAGCGAGCTGGATTCGTCGACCGAGCTCGTTCATCCACGGCGCATGGTCGAGCGAGATGCCGAGCAGAGTGCACACCATCTGCGCCGGCACGACACGGAAGACCTGAGCCATGACGTCGGGATCGGCCATCGCGTCGAGCGTGTCCAACGCAGCATCGGTGAGGGCGAGGATGGTGGGTTCGAGTCCCGCGATGGCGCGGGCACTGAACTCGTGAGACACGAACTCCCTCACCACACCGTGCACCGGGGCGTCGAGATTGATGAGCACCTCGGGTGCCCAGTTGGTGGGCATGAACGACGGACCGCCATCGACGTTGCAGAGCGTGCGGCTGGCAGTCCGGTCGAGCATCAACGTCTTGACGTCCTCGTATGACGTCAGGCAGATCGCACTGTGTCCACTGGGCAGCTCTATTCTCTGGTGCCCGTCGCCACTGGCGAGTTGCCGGACGTACGGCGGCGGGGTGTCGAGATTCGGAATGTCGGTCACCAGAGGGTTTGTCGATGTGCCGTCGGGGCGGTGGATGGTCTGGGTCATTGCTGGATCTCCTCGCGATCGAGAGCGGTATCGGCATCGAGGACCGGATCGGCCGCGGTAGGTGTCGTCGAAGCATCGACGGGGCGGCGCAGCAGGAGTGTGACGGTCACGGCGAGGACAAGAGACAAGGCGGCGAGCACCCAGAGCAACGGAGTGAACCCGTCGGCGAACGCGGCTCGCAGCAGACCGGTGTCCACCGAGCTGTCGATACCTCCGATCTCCCCGGTGACGACCTTGTCGACGATGCTCTCCCGCTCGCCGGATCCCAGGGCGGCCGGCAGGCGGTCGCGGACCTGACCACCGACGCCCGCAGTCAGCGCGCTTGCAAACACCGCCACGACGACGGCCTCACTACCCAGCCGCACCGTGGACACCAGACCTGACACCATGCCCGACTTGTCGGCAGGCACCGATCCGATCGCCTGACCGTCCACCAGCCCGACGCCCAACCCGAACCCCAGGCCGAGCAACAGGAACGGGACGACGATGGTGCCGATGTTCTGCTCGGTACCGACCAGAGTGAGTACGGCCGCACCTGCGACGAACAACAAGACGCTGCCGCCGAGGATGATCCACACCGGTATGCCACGGGTGTGCATGGCACCGGCGATGAGCGGGCCGACGATGACCGGCACGGTCATGATCAGCATCACCAGACCTACGGTCCCAGTGCCCAGCTGCCATACCGTCGACAGGAACGTCGGGTAATAGGTGAGTAGCGTGACGAAGCCGACTGCGCCGGCGACGGGGACGGCGAGCAGACCGACGAGCCGGGATGATCGCAGCAGCGTCAGGTCGAGCAACGGGTGAGCGGTGGTGAGTTCGATCCGGATGAACGCCGCGAACAGTGCCACCCCGGCGATCAAGGTGCCGAGTGTCGCAGGCGAGTGCCATCCCCACGAATCCGACTGCACCACAGCTGCAATCACCAACGTGAGTGACGCGGCGAAGGCGACCGCGCCGGGGTAGTCCAGCCTGCCGGTGGACTGGGCAGGCGTGTCGTGCACCTTCGACGCGATGACCAAGGCTGTCGATACAGCGATGACGACGGCGTTGAACCAAAAAATGCCTGACCACCCCACCACGGCGATGGCGGTCGAGGAGATCGTCGGCCCGAGACCGAGTCCCACTCCTGCGGCGGTGCCGAACAGCGCGAACGCGCGCGCCGCAGCAGCACCGTCGAAGGTGATGGCCAACAGTGCTCCTGAGCAGGCAAAGATGATCGCGGCCCCGATGCCGGCGAGCGCTCGACCGACATCGAGCAGCAGTAACGACGGTGCAACAGCGCTGAGGACCGCCGCCCCGGCGAACAGCGCGCCGCCCAGGACCAGGCCGCGTCGGCGGCCGAGATGATCGGCGATGGATCCAGCGACCAAGCTGAACACTGCGAAAGTGAGATTGAAACCGTTGACGACCCACTGCAGCAGTGCCGGATCGGAGCCGAGATCGGCCGCGATGTGCGGTAACGCCACACCGGTTCCGGACACACCGGTGGGTACGACGACGACGCCGAGCAGGATCGCCGCCAACAGAAGGTTGGGTTTGGCGGACGATGTGACTGTCGAGGACGATGCGGGTGCGGTCATGCGCTGGTCTCCCTGTCTGCGATATCACCGAGATCTGCGCGTAGCAGCGCAACGAGGTCGGCGAGGGTTCGATCGTTGTCGACGAAGCGGACTGCTCCCCAACCGAATTTGCGTGCGGCGGCACAGTTCGATTCGAGATCGTCGATGAGGACGGCGGTTCCAGGGGCGGCCCCGATCCGAGTCTCGGAGATCGCGAAGATCTCCGGCTCCGGTTTGCGACACCCGACGTCGTAGGAGTCGACGATCGCGTCGACGTCGTCGTCGAGTCCGACCATCGGGCGCCAGTGGGCCTCCCACTCGCGGACGTTGTTGGTGAGAATCCCGACTCGGTATCCCTGCGCCTTCAGCTCGTAGACCAGGTCGCGCATCGTCGTGTTGACCTGATGGCCTGCGAACCACTGTCGACCGAAGTCGCTCTCCGCCCGCGAGACGTCGATCCCTCGGGATGTGAGCCATCGGTGCATGCGACTCACCCACTCGGCCTCGGTCAGCAGGCCGAGTTCGACGGGGGCGAGCACCTCGACACCGAGACCGTCGGCGACGCCCGCCATCGCTGCTTTGAGATCGGCTGGGCTGATACCTGTCTTGCGTTCGTAATCGACGAACAGGTCTTCGATGGGGGGCGAGAGCACGCCACCGAAGTCCAGGAAAACCGTCGTGTATCGCGACGCGGCGGATACCGGCGGGACGGTCCCGACGTGCGCTGAGGCGGTCATCGCGCGACCGCCACATGGCTGGATGCGTGCGACCGATCGAAGAGCACTTCACAGGAGGCGATGACTACGCCTTCCTGCGTGATGTCGATGTCGAAACCGACACTCTGGTCGCAGGTGTCGGTCTGCGGCCGGACAAGCGCATCGGTCGGTAGGTCGAGCTCGCCGAATCGGATGAATGTCGCTGACAGAGAACGTATTCGGAGCCGTCGTGCACTGAGTCCGAAGTACTCGTCGGCACCGATGATCCCAGCCTGGCGTACCGCTTCGAAGAGGACCGCTCCGGGGATGTGATCGAGCGGGTGGTCGAACAGACTCGGGTGATGCTGGTCGACGAGTACATCGATGTCGACGCCGCCCGATACGTGGCGTGCAGCACCGACGACAACATTGCGACCCAAGCTACGGCCGAGGGCTTCCGGCTCATGCGCACCGACCAGCGGGTGGGGGTGACGCCCGGGCAAAGGGCTTATGCCGCTGCGATATTCGGCCAGTCCCAGCTTTGCCCGTCCCGATGTTCGGACCCGAGACCAGACAGATTTCGGCATCCACTGAATCGACATGGTCATGGTGACCGCGGTCGTCCCGGCAAGTGTGACCGTCATGTCGAGTGTGATGCCGATGATCGTGGTGTCGCGGACCTTCTCGCCGACGATCACCGCACTCAGCTCACCGTTGCCAGGGGCGGGCGTCACCGTCATCGCATCATCCGAAACAACGGTGAAGGAACCGGCATTGAAAATGAAGGACTGGTCGAACTCGACTCCCACGTGGCGATGGGCGATCAAGATCGACGCCTGCCGAAAGCACTCCAGGACGAGCAACGGGTCGTATCGGCCGGCAGCGGGCCCGACGTGATCGCTGTAGTAGCTGTGCGACTTCGGAAGATGAATACCGACGCGAAAGTTGGGGTACCGATCGCAGATGATGTCGGTGAGATAGACCTCCGACAATGCGTCGCGGTGCACGTGTTCGCGCGGGACCAGAGTCGAATGTGAAAGTGGGGGGTAAAGAGTAGATGTCACGGTGAGCCCCTTGCTGAAGGTTCGGACGGAAACACAGACGCGAGGTATTGCTGGGCACCGCACGGGCACCGATCACGTCTGCGATTTGTCTCAAGCGATCCGGCAGGTCTCGGGCTTGTAAGCAAGGGGCTCTCAAGCGACTCTGTTCGGACTGGCAGTAGCTTAGCGCGCGCAACGAGTTCCGTCGCGCCCGAGAACCGACTGAGCATGAAGTCACACTGTCGGATCATGAGTGACTTGCTGCACAGATATTCGGCAGTGGCGCACGTCATGTGTTGGTGTCGTGTCGATTCGATATTCGGCCCGCATAGTGGTCCGATGACACCGAACCGACGATCGGTTGCCGTTGTCGCAGCGGGGATGGCCGTGGAGGGCTACGACTGGGTGACGTTCCTTACGCTGCTTCCCTACATGACCCACGAGCTGTTCGGTGGCGACGAAACCGGGATGACAGTCGGCCTCGCAATCTTTGCCGCCGGGTTCGTCTCTCGTCCGGTGGGGGCTTACGTCCTCGGGAGTATTGCTGATCGACGAGGCCGCACAACGGCGTTTGTCGCCTCTTTGTGGATCGGGGCCGGCGCGACTACCGGAATGGCCATCACGCCCGCGATGGACGGAGTGGCCTGGGCAGCTCCGGTGTTGTTGTTGATCTTCCGTGTCATTCTGGGTGCCGCACACGGCGGACAGGCCGCGGTGGTCAACGCGCATATGTACGAGATGCATTCTGGCGGGCGGAAATTGGACCCGTCGGCGTTGATCTACACGATGGCCGCGGGTGGAAAAGTGGTGTCACTGACGGTCACCCTGGTGACGATTGCCTCGCTCGGTGATGAGCAGATGGCCGGGTGGGGCTGGCGGATTCCCTACGCGGCCGGAGCGGTGGCAGGTGCGCTGCTGGCGATAACCGCAACCCATGGCACAGACGCCGCTCGATCACGATCCGAAGAGGTGAGCACCGCGCCGAAACTCCAGGGTTCGGCGATGCTGGCTCGAATGGCGGCAGTCTGCGCGCTCACCGCGGGAACCACTCTCTCCTACAACATTTGGGTCGCCGGCACCGTTCCCTATGCAGTCACGCATTTGGGCGTTAGTGAATCGACCATGGTCGCAATATCTCTCGTGCAGACGGTTGGTTTCGCTGGACTGGTTGTTTGCGCCGGAGTGCTGATGCGGCACCGACCCCGCACCGGGCTGTACGCCGCCTCCGCGGTCACCAATGCAGTATTCGCTTTGCCCGTGCTGTATCTGACCCGGCCATCGGCGACACTGGCGATGTACTTGCTAGGCACGTCGCTGGCAACGGTGGCCTTGGCGGGACTGTGTGCGGCTTTGCCCGCGGTTATCAGCGCCCTTTTTCCGCGATCGAGTCGCGGGGTCGGTAACGGTCTGCCCTACGCCGTTGCCGTTGCATCGATCGGCGGGACGGCACCGAGCCTGCGCGAGACGTTCTCATCGAACTACACAGTCTTCGCGTTGTACGCCGCGGCGACGTGTCTCATCACGGCGGGCACAGCAATCGTGGTCGACCATCGATCAACCGGGCTGCGACGCTGAAGGCCACTTACCGCAGCATCATCTGAGCCAAGTTTTCGATCGCTCCTCGCCGCTGCCGGTCGAGCAGTGCGCCGTCGCCGAAACTTTCGTTCCGATGTCATGTGTCCACTCAGAGTTCGCTGGGAATGTACGAACGCCTCTGGACATCGAAATCTCGTTGCTGAGGTCGAAGCGCACCCACACGAAGCAATCCGTCGATCGGCCACCAACGTTCACACGAGTCCACATCACTCGACACTTCCGACGCAGTGCAGGTCGTTTGTGTTGAGTCGAAGGCACATCCAGCACATACAAAAAGCCCCTGACCTGCGGACGTTCGCAGATCAGGGGCTTTCTTCTGTGCGCCCGAAGGGATTCGAACCCCTAACCTCTTGGTAGTGGCTCACACAGATTTACGGACCGATATGGATCCACATACACCATCCGGCCAGGGGTTTTTGCAATTCAAGTATCCACCGAAGTTCGCGTGGAGCCACCCGAACCGAGATCAAAGTGTCGAGTAAGTGTTGAGCGAGTTCCAGGGTCGAGCGTCCTGCGAGGTCTCACGCAGTCCATCAACGTCTGCCCGGTTAGCGGGCCCGGTGCCACCTAGGCTGGACCCTTCCAACTGGTCGGTGCGTCGACGAGCACGGAGGTCCGACGACGCAGCAAGTGACTGCGCATATCGGCACCGATCTCGCCGTGCGAACACGATGGCCTCGGGCGCGCCCGACCTAAACGACAGTTACCGCACCGTAAAGAAAGGTTGACGAAGGGGCCGAGACTGAGCCCGTAGGCCACACGTCATTTGTCGCGGTTACGCGTTGAGGCGCTGGGTCCCTTCTGGGCAACGAGTTGGTGTCCGATCGCTGTGCTCGATGAGGTGTACGACGGCGGGGTCTTCGTGCGCCGGATCTCGGGCTCGGTGTGTCAGGTGCTACCACCGCTGTCAGATGAGCCGATGAGTTGCAGGGTGCGTTCGAGGAGCTGTTCGATGCGGTCCTCGACGTCGTCGACCAAATCCGTTACATCGGCCAACGCCGCCGTGTGGGCGCGGCGACGTGCCTCGACGCCTGAGCGGTAGTAATCGGAGTCGAGTTCGACAGACACCTGGCTCCGGCGCGGCGATCGCGTCACTCCGACCGGCACCACCGTCGGTGGGTCTGATGATGGAGAGAATGCGAGGTTGGGGTGGCTATTGGTTGCCGAGTTCATCCCGTCGCCTGCGTAGACGGGATCAACTGCAGTATGCCGATCACTGCGCGGCGGAACGGTTCTGGTGACTGTGCGCCCCGCGCGAGGACATAGGCACCCTGTCTGAGCGCGAGGACAGCAGTGGAAAGGGCTTCTACGTCCAGGTCGGCCGGTAGCTCACCTGCGGCGTGTGCTCGATGCAGAACTTCTCCGATGCTGGCCTGGATCCACTCGAACATTTCTTGAATTGGTTCGCGCAGCGCATCATTGGAGGCAACCTCCGCATCCTGCACCAGTCGACCGAGCCTACAGCCCCGCAGGACGTTTTCGTCGATGGACAAGAACGCCGCAACTTTGTCCCGAGCGCTGTTTCCGCTCGCGAGTCGTTCGGTGATCTGCGCCTTCAGCTCTTCGCTCATGCGGTACTCCGCCGCGACGGCGAGCTCGGACTTGCCGTCGAAAAAGTGATACATGCTGCTCTGGCGGGTACCCGCCAGTTTCTGAACAGCGCGTGGACTGGTCCCGGCGTAACCGTTCTCCCACAACAATTCCTGCATGCTCGCAATGAGCCGCTCTCTGGTTTCCACCACCTCAGTGTACCTCGAGGTACACTTCTGGACCTGTAGGTACAGTGACAATATTCGGGGAGGTTTCATGGGGACGATCGGTGCACGCACAACGACACAGAGGAAGCTGCGTGACGCGCCTCCCACGCAACACGCTTCGCTTGCTTTGGCCGCACTCTGTCTCGGGTTCTTCATGGTTCTGCTCGATGGCAGCGCACTGAACATTGCGCTGCCATCGATCCAGAGTGAGATCGGTGCGTCGATGGGGGCGCTGCAGTGGCTGGTGAACATCTACACGATTCCGTTGGCGGCGTTACTGCTCAGCGCGGGCACTTTCGCGGACCGCTGGGGCGCACGGCGGGTGTTCATCATCTCGCTGGCTGGGTTTACCGCAGCCTCGTTGGCGTGTGCTCTGGCACCCGGTCTTGGAGCGCTGGTTGTGTTCCGTTTCGTCCAGGGTGTCTTCGCGGCTGGGGTCTTGCCGACGACTCTGGCGATCATCGCCCGCACCTATCCTGACCCGGTCGAGCGTGCGAAGGCGATTACGGTGTGGGGTGCGGTCGGCGGTATCGCATTGGTGGCTGGTCCGCTGGGTGGGGGTGTGCTGACCGAGGCGTTCGGGTGGCGGTCGATCTTTGTGATCAACGTGCCGATCGGACTGCTCGCACTGGCGCTGACTGTTTGGGCGGTCGCCGAAACCGATCGGCGACTCGATGGGGGCTTCGATTGGCTCGGGCAGGCTTTCGCGATCGGTGGCTTGGCTTTGCTGGTTGCCGGTTTGATCGAGGCCGGTGAGCGCGGGTGGGATGATGTGTTGACGATCCTTCTGCTGGTCGCGGCGGTGGCGGTGTTGGGCGCGTTCGTGGTGGTCGAACGACGTGTGTCGGCACCGGTTCTGCCGCTGGGGATGTTCGGTGTTCCGGCGTTCACGGCGTCGATCGTGAACGGCTTTGCGTTCCAGTTCGGTGCGTACGGCTTGCAGTTCATGCTCGCACTGTTCGTACAGCGTCAGTGGGATTTCGATCCTCGGACCACCGGTTTGTTCTTCCTTCCGTTCGCGGTCCTGTGGACGTTCGCGACGCTGGTGCTCAATCGACTGTGGTCAGGCCGTGGCATGCGCTGGCTGTTGGTCACCGGGGCCACAATCGCATTCGTAGGAGCGCTGGTGTGCCTGGCGGCGGCTGGCCCGGACAGTTGGCCGATCCTGCTTGCAGGTTCTGCAGTTGTCGGCTTCGGATGCGGACTGTTCGGGCCGAGCTGCAACGGCGCAGCAATGGCGTCCGCCGACCGTCGGTACGCAGGCCTGGCTTCAGGGGTGTTGAACACCTCGCGCCAGGTCGGTATGGCGATAGGGGTCGCGGTCCTCGGGGTCTGCCTGGCACTCGCCGACCCGGTGACCGGTATGCGGCTAGGGATCATCCTCACCGCAGTAGCTTTCGGCGCAATCGTCTTCTTGTCCTACCGGTACGTTCCGTCGCGGCAGTAACAGCAAGAGAGCAGGAGCACCGATCCGTCGTATCCTGCGGGAGCTTCGTGCCACCGCAGGATACGACGAACTCTCCGGTATGGTCAGCAATCGAGCATGGTGACGAAATGGTTGATGTCGTCGGTGAGCCGGGTGAACAAGCTACCGCCGAACTCGGACGTCCCGGTGTCGAGTTGGGCGTGATGGCGTCGGCGAGTGGCGTCCGACAGCGACAGATTACCGGCGTCGTGATATCGAATGGCCCCAACGCTATCTCTTCGCGGAACTACAGCGGATCGTGCATGCACACTCGCGCTGAACGGTATGTCGAGTTGGCCCGCCTCGAAAGCTGCAGTGACCGACTTCCGAAGACCGGACCCCAGATCCAAGGGCGAAAGCAATTCGTCGACCTCGTCGAGGATGTACCTCAGCTCGTCGTTCACCCGATCTTTGTCGTAGCCGACGAAGTCGAACACCGGAGATGTAGCGAGTCGCGCTAGTCGGATGCCATCTGCATTTGCCGTCGCATCGGGTATGCCGACGGCTTCCTGGTGTGTCTTGGTGATGAGTTTGTCTGCGCCTCCGAGTCGGGCAGCGAAGGCCCCATACAGAATCAAAGACTCAGCGCCGGAGCGACTTCCGGGAAACGCGCCCATGAACTCGTGCAGGACAGAGAACACGGATACATCCGGTGGGAGGTAGCGGTCCGCGAGAATTGGAATTGCCTGCAGCGCTGCCACGTCCTGTTCCAGGTGCCCACCCTGGGGGTACGCGACCGAGATGCATGCAACACCCTCCGCCGTAGCCAGCAGCGCCTCGATCACGCTGATGGCGAGGCTGATCGACGGAGGTATCAGTACTGCGGTCAACGTGCCGAAGAGTTCTCGGTCGATGATGATTCCGTGCGAAGCGAATTCCCCGCATCGGCAATCTACGTCCTGCCATGCTTGTATCGAGGTAGCGAGTGGTACGTCCTTCGAGTATGGCAAGTTGTACGAGATCCCGCCCCCTTCGAACGATGTGATCCCACTGGCGGCTGCCACCTCGAACAAGGCGCGGGCATCAGGTGAGCCGTGTCGGATCTCCAACGGTGCGCTTACATGTTCGTTCAGCTCCCGTCCTCGTCTCCATCCGTGCGTGACCAAGGGATAGCCGTTGAGAGATCCGGGGTGTGTATTTAGTGAACGCAATGCGCTGTCGAAGCGTTGGAGCCGTGTATGGGAATCGATTGTCAGCGAGAGGATGTCGGGTGAGGCCGCATGCTCGAGCGTGCCGAGGAGTGTTCGCATCTCATCGTGGCCGCCCACCCCGCATCGCGGTTGAAGCGCGAACACTCCGGCATCGTTGGCCTTGCTGAGTACATCGACTGCGCTCGATTTACCGAGCTGTTCGATGTATTGCACACTGTTTCGTAATGACGGGAGGTCTGGGGGTAGACCAGGGATGCTGGGGACAGCGTCTGTGACCGCCATGATGTCAGGACGCCTGCGGCTGTTCGATTCTACTGCCGGTCAACTTTGCCAACAATGGCCGCAGAGCGCTTGCATTCTCGAGTACGTGGTCGACGCCCAGCGCGTACAAGCGCTCGAGCCAATCTCCGGACTTGTCACTGCCTACTGACAAGTTTCCGCCTACGACCACAGGGCAATGGATGTCGCCAGATGCTTTGGCGAGTGGAAGCTCTCGCAGATCCTCGTGCACATGACCGTTGAGGCTGCCGATCAACACTGCAATCGCGTCCGGGCGTTCGCGCACTGCACTTGCGAACTCCGATACGGGCGTGCAAGTTCCGAGGTTGACCACGTCGTAACCGGTTTCGCGGAGATCGCGAGCAATGAGGTGATTCGCGACGGCGTGAGCATCGCTTGCAGCAACGCCCAGGACTACGGTTCCGAGTCTGGGTTCGATGGGCTTTGGGTGCACGATCGGCTCCTTGTAAGAGTGAAATTAGTCGTCGAATGCGGCGAAGAGTGCGCGGGTGCTCACGCCGCCGATCTTGCTGCGGTCGAAAGTTTTCGGATCGGCGTTGCTCAGCGAGTCGAAGACGTGGCTGATCGCATGCGCAAGGCCCCAGACCTCCGTGTAGGCCGGCCATCCACCTTTGGGAGACATACTGTCGAGCGCGCGTTCGCTGATGTAATCGAACCAAGCCTTGTGCCGCGGAAATCGATGGTGGAAGTCGTGGCATACGGTGTCGCCGGTGAGCACGAGGTAACGCACCGGGAGGTGGACGAAGAACATACGCATCGTCCACCGGGTCCACGCCCAGAATGCTGCGATCCGTGTCGGTTGCACACGAGGAACAGATTCTCCGATGAAAATGGCGTTGGTCAGACCCGCCATCCGATCCTTTCCTGTGAGGGGTTCGTCGTTCGCTGTAGGGAATGTGTGCTTGACGCAGAGTCGAAGAGTATTGCTGACCTGGAACAATGGGAACAACGGGACAACCCAGCCCAGCAGGAAAACCAACCACGAATCCGTCACCGACACTGCTGCGACTACCGAGCCGTGAAAGACGATCGCACCGATACGTTCACCCCGGTTGGCTCCCGACCAGAACGAGCGCAACCGGCTTACTGCGAAGACGGTGTGGAACCACGGTGAACACAACTTGGCAAGAACCCGTGTCCACATTTCCCGGCGAGACATTCCCGGGGCCAGCCCGAGTCCGATCAAAAATGCCTGGACTGTTGGATCGCGGAGCGTCATGTGGTGTCGCGAGTGGTGCTCACCGGTGTGCTCGCTGCTGTACTGGGAAAAGCTCTGCACCAACAGGATGACCGAGCATGCTTGTCCAAGCAGCTGATCCGTGCGCGCTCGCCGGTAGAGGTTCTTGTGAGCGGCCTGATGGAGGACCATCATTCTCGCGTTGCGCATGCCGTGAAGCGTCACGGCCATTCCGAGAACAGCTGTGAGAGTCCATGGGCCGCCGAGTGTCAGGGCGATGGCGACCATCGAGAAGCCGACCGACATGCTGGCCACTGCACCGACGACGTGAAAGGACACGCTCAGTGAGATTCGCTGTTGCCCGGTGTACGGCTTGCCGGTCAGCAAGGTCAACGGTACTTGTAGAACGTTCGGCAGGCGCCGCATTTCATCGCGTGGGTTCAGCGGAGTTGCGGTGTGATCACCTGCAGAGACTGTGCGAGGTACGCGGGATGATGATTCGAGCACGTTCGGTCCTCTTGTCGTTGGTTGGCCTAGATCAAGGCACTCGGACTGACAATGGATCTCGTTGCAGAGCGAGGTACGGCACACAGGATGGTGCGGGTACGCCACGACGTGGAGAGCTCTGCTCGAACGGTCAACCGGCGGCACGAAGCCATGACCCGGGACACCCCGTCGGAAACGGGAACTGTTCTCATCATCCGGAAACGGCTACCTAGTGTCAAGGAGACCGGTCGTTATCCAACCCGCTGAATGACGATCAACGCCGGTGTCGTTGCCGACGGCTCGGTCAACAGTTGAATTGTCATTTGTGCCTCATGGAAACTTCCGTCCAGAGCGCGAAGTATGACGGCCACAGCCGGAGGAACATCGTTCGACCAAGCTGAGATCTTGGTCGCGTCGACTCCGTCCGTGCCTATGAACTCACCGGAAATTGCCGTGGATAGATCCCCGTCGACAGGCCAGGCCACGTCAGGGATTCCTTGTGACAACCATCGAAGCAGGCGGAGTCGAGGCAGCTCAATCAGGGCGGTTTGTATTCCAGTTGGGTCGGGAAGCGCAATTCCGATGAGCGTCGGTACTAGAGGCGAGTCCGCCAAATAATTCGTTACATCAACACTGGTGCCCCGCCAGAGCCGTTTCCCTGCCGAGGTCTCGATCACCCTCCCCAGTGCGTGCAGTCGACGCACTGTGTTGTTCGGGGTGACGATGGAGAACGTTTCCCCAAGGAATTGATGTATTTCGGCGTCGTATACACGCGCAAACAATTGAGCAACTCGGACTGCGTCAGCTGGATTGAGCATCTGCAGAAACTGGTGGACGGCGTGACGACGGCCTCCGTCGCGCTCGATTCCGTACATTCGATAGAGAGAGTCGGACCAGTAGGTGGTGCGGCTGTCGAGCACCCACGTCCAGGCACCGGTGGCCGGAGGTTCCGGTGGCTCGCTCTCGGGCGGGCCCACCCAGACTGCGACCGAGTGGACTACTCCGTCGGCCCCACGAACCACCCGTGCGCAGTGCCGCTCACGCACACCCCGCCGGACCAGTGTCTCATCGATATCGTGATTTGCCTCGCTGGCTCGGCGCGACAACTGCACCGCAGCCTCTCCGAGTCGAGACGGCCGAAGTCGCGCAGCAGACTTACCTTGCGCGATAGTGCCGCGGTGCACGATAACCAGCTCCCTGCCCGGTACCTGCACGTCGACTACAGTCCACCCGCTTTGCACGCCCGAATCGTCACTGTCGGCGCCGTTTTCACTGATTCGCATTTAGTCACCCCCCTTCCTCTAGCTTATGCGAGCCCGGAGACAAGTGGATGAGGAGCACACCGCCTGGTATGTTGGCGGCGCGGTGCGGCACAACAGCTGTCGGCCAACCGCCAGCTAGTCCTGTGGGCCGATTCGTTCGCCCCAGTCGATCACCGCATAACCATCCTTGTGTCGCGCCGTCTGCGCGACTGCCTCCGATAGGGAGACCCATGCGTAGTGTCGAGATCGCTGTAGTTGGAGCAGGACCACGTGGAACCATCGCACTCGAGCGTCTGTGCGCTAACGGTGCCGAACTCGCGGACATCGTCGAGATAGTCGTACACCTCATCGATCCGTATCCACCTGGGAGCGGACGCATTTGGAACACTAACCAGCCCCAGTCGCTGCTGATGAACACCGTTGCAGCCGACATCACAGTCTTCACCGATGACACAGTCGACTGCGAAGGACCCATCACGCCAGGTCTGAGCCACTACCAATGGGCCAAGGAGGTTGCGGCAGGTCGCATAGCTGCACCCGTGTCCGTCGCCCACCGTGCACAGATGACCCTGCCGTGGACGTACCCGACCCGTTCGATGCAAGGCGAATACCTCACCTGGGCCCTGTCATCGATCATCGACGGCGCGCCTTCCAATGTCAGGGTTCGACTTCATCGCGCCAAAGCAACAGCGATCTCCGAGACTGGAAGCAGGTATTCGCTGACGTTGACCGGAGACGACCACCTCGATGTCGACGCCGTCATCTTCTCCATGGGGCACTTCGACACTGCGACCGACCCATCGGTAGTCAAGAAACTCGCCGAGGCGCGAAAGCACAACCTCACATACATTCCACCGGCCAACGCTTCGGAGGTAGACCTGGACTCGATCACAGCACGCGATACCGTTGCGCTTCAGGGCATGGGATTGAACTTCTTCGACTACGTCGCACTCTTGACGACAGAGCGCGGCGGACAATTCAAGAACGTCAGCGACGGATCCCTCCAATACACGCCCTCAGGTCGCGAACCTCGGCTGATTGCCGGATCACGCCGTGGCGTACCGTATCTCGCTCGCGCCGAATTCGAGCAGGAGTACTCCACCCGCTACGTGCCGAAGTTCATCAGTGCTGAAACCATCGCGAAGTTCCGCTCACAGGTAGGTAACGCGTCGTTGGACTTCCTCGACGATGTGTGGCCGCTGGTGCAGAAGGAGACTGCCTGGGTCTACTACAGCACACTCCTCGCCGACGACACCACAGGCAAGGATGCTCTTCTGGACCTTCTGTCCTCCCACCCATGGGGGGACCATCGCATCGAAGAATCGATTGCACAGCTGGTTCCAGATAGCAACGACCGGCTCGACTGGGACCGTATCGACAAGCCCACCCTCGGCCGCACGTTCTCGACACGAGAAGCTTTCACGGCGTGGGTCCGATCGGCATTGAAATCGGACTACCGCGCTTCATGTGAGGGACCTGGGGTGAACCCACTCAAGACCGTCGGTGCGATAATGCGAGACCTCAGAGATGAAGTAAGACAAATTATTTCGCATCAAGGTCTACGTGGACGGTCGTATCGAGACCACATCGATCATTGGTTCAGCGGACTGAACAACCTCGTCGCTTCCGGACCGCCTCGAAGCCGTATCGCGGAACTCATCGCGCTCGTCGACGCCGGAATTATCGAATTCGCCGGACCAGACACTCGGGTCACTATCAACGAAACCGCCCACGCCTTCGAGGTGAATTCGGACAGCGTCGGCGGAGAACCGAAGATGGCAAACGTCTCCATCGACGCGTTCCTCCCGAAGAACGACATACGATTCGCAGCAGACCCGCTCCTGCAATCGGTCCGCGACGGGGGGCTGTGCCGGGCGCACTCCATCCCAGACATCTCGGGCGAGCATTACGAAACCGGCGGAATCGACGTCGACGATCGATCATTCCGACTGATCGACGCCCAAGGGGCAGCTAGACGCCATCTTTACACCTACGGACCTCCGACCGAATCGGTCCAGTGGGTCACGGCCATCGGCGCGCGGCCATTGGTCAACTCGCGCACGCTCCTACAAGCAGATCTCATCGCCAGATCCATACTTCACGGCCAGGACGTGACCCCACCATATCTCGACGACATCGCGAATATCGTCGCTTCCGTCTAGCGCAAGAAAGGCCCTACATGACTGTGTACGCAGTGCAGTACAGATACAGCCCCGAGCTGGCAGGCGAACGACAGTCAGCCAGACCCCAGCATAATGAGTGGTTACAATCGCTCATCGCTCGCGGAACAGCCTTGTGCACAGGGCCGTTCGCAGATGGATCAGGAGGCCTGCTGATCTTCGAATCACCATCGCGCCTCGATCTCGACGAGATCTTGGCCGGTGATCCGTTTTCTGTCCACAATTTGATCCATGAGACTGTTATCCACGAATGGAAGCCACTTCACGGCCGAGTCGGGTAGCGATGTAGACGGATGATCAGGTGCGGTGGACGCACGGTCATGCGGCGACTGCATCGGGCCGTCAAGCTGGTCACATGACGACACAGACCGATGCGACCCCAGTCCGGGGATTGTAATAATCAGGGCCGCTCGGCGACGTACTGCACTTGTAGGCGATGGTCGCGGAGAATAACCGCCCACGCGGCGACAAGAGAACCGACGTCACCATATCCATTCCGCGACGTTAACCGACGCGCGCAAACGCAACAGGCTCACTAGCCGCCCGGCACCGAGCACGAACAGCTGGTCGCAGTACTGGGCTGCGAGGTTGAGGTCGTGCAGGGCAGCGACGACGGTGACACCGAGCTTTTTCGCGGCGGAGAGCACAGCATATTGATGGTGGACGTCGAGATGGTTGGTCGGCTCGTCCAGTACCAGCACCTTCGGTTCCTGCGCGAACGCGCGTGCGATCAGAACTCGTTGCCGCTCCCCGCCGGACAGTGAGAGAAAGCTTGGCTCTGTGCGGCGTGCGTCGCCAACTGCTCGAACCTCCACCCCCGCCCGATCCTATCGAGCCTGCGAGCGTTTCGTCTGATGTCGTTGCGCGCGCGCGAGATGTGGTTCAGGCTGCAACAGTGACTACATCGGGTGGCGGGGGCTTGAACGCGCTGGCGTATGCCGTCGTGATCTTCGCGGTGTTCCGTGGGGTCGACACCGTCATCGACGCCGGTGCCTTGATGCGCAGGCCGCACCGATCTGCGCTT
Source organism: Rhodococcus sp. 1R11 (assembly GCF_004563845.1). NCBI lineage: Bacteria > Bacillati > Actinomycetota > Actinomycetes > Mycobacteriales > Nocardiaceae > Rhodococcus > Rhodococcus sp. 1R11. Next base: position 394,417 of record NZ_SPNG01000005.1, read on the forward strand.
GTCCTGTGGTCGATGGTCGCGGTTCCGTCCATTGCGCAGTTCGCTGTGCCGGCCATATACGACGCACTCTCCCGGCAACCGGATGCGATCCGCGACGGTCATGAGTGGTGGCGACTGATCACCTCGGCCTACGTTCAGGACGGTGGGGTATTCGGGACGGTCACCAACCTCGTCATGTTTTACATCGTCGCAGCGCTCGCAGTTCCGCTGTGGGGCGGGCTGAGGACGGGAGGACTGTTCGTGTTCGCGACGGCGGCATTCGATCTGCCTGCCGTCTACCTATATCCGTCTGCAGGAGGGGGGAACTCGGGCGCGACGTTCTTCTTGGCCACGTCTGTACTGAGCATGCTTCTCGTGCGTGGCCTGACCCGAGGGGTCGTGGTCGCATCGGGCGTAGCAGTGATCGTCGGTGCCGGTCTCGTGGTGACGGGCGACGCTCACGGGCTCGCATTCACCGGCGGGTTCATCGTCGGACTCGCCCTCGCCGCCGTGACGCACCCCTCCGCAACGTCGGCAGGGAGCGCCACCCGGCCCGAACGAAGATGAACACCGATGCAGCTCACCGTTTACAGCACTGAGGTCTGCTTGTTCTGATTCGACAGTGCCCAGACGAGGAAATGGCACCGGCATCCGGCTCGATCGGCATGGTCCGGACCGTCGGGATAGGCGCGGACCGTGCGAGCGACGTGACACGCTACCCACGATGAGTCGAACGGACCTGTGCGGAGCAACCAGCGATCAAAGATGGGCCCCGAAAAGAGTTCGGTGGCGGCGTCAGGATCGGATACCTTGTCACGTCGAAGGCGATCCGATATGCCACTGAATTGCGGCCGGAGGAGAAGATCTCGGAATTGCGCGGCACGGTCCTCGCTCGACTGCATCTCTGCGGTGACCGATACGTCTCTATTGCAGATGCTCAAAGCACCCACGATGCCCCGCCACTCAGGAAGTGGCGGAGTATCGTGCGCTTCGGTGTCAGAACCCGAATGCTGATCCAGTGGGGAGGCAAACCGATCCGATGCAACCTGGCGCTTCAGGTGCGACCGGGACTACGAGTGTCGTCGGTTCGCCGTAGCTGTCGTCGCCGGTGTTGTACTTCGTACCGTCCAGAACTCCCGAGTTCTGAAAGCACACCCAGTCGATGGAGTAGGTGCCGGCAGGCACGGACATGTCGACGACCGTGATTGCGTTGGGTGTGTCGCTGGATGCGTACGCGTTGCCAACCAGTACGAAATTGCGTTCTCCGCCGGCGTCACTGATGACATTGTTGTCGACCATCATGCAGTAGGCCGGCGCGTTTTCTCCCGTTGCGGTGAATGTTCCGGTGACAGTGCTGTCCCCTCCCCCTCTGTTGGGTGTAGCGGTGAAGACGGCGGCGACGTCGCCGGGTGCTGCCGAGGCGGGTGTAGCGGCGAGGAAGACAATAGGTATCGCGGCTGCGGCCGCGAGGGCGGCGGTTGTGGTCTTGCGCATCTGGGTGGCTACTTTCGTTTATGTGGTCCCGACCCGCCGGTCTGATGGTGCCATGACCACCCTGTACTCGCGCCGCAACCGAAAAAATGGGCTTCGGTTTGCCGCAAATCTATGTGGTGAGATCGTTGTTGTCGACGAAGTAGCTACGCCGAATTTCGGCGCAGCGACCTGCCCTGAACTGCGCATACTTGCCTGGAAGCGATTAAGCAGGCTCCGGCCCGTCAGTGGATTTCAAATCTGCTGCTTTACTTGTCTATTCAAAACCAGCGAAGTTCACCGAAGTCCACGACACCCGCCGGAACTCGTCGGCTGGCAGAAATTTTCGGATCCACATGGACTCTGATGCCCCCAGTCGGACTCGAACCGACACTGTGCGGATTCTAAGTCCCTAGAAGTGGATTTACCTGAACTACTCTGGACTCTATATTTGTTTATTTGCAACGCTTTTCGTACATCACCGTCCGAACCGGTCCATGCACGAACGAAGCTCATCCGGTGTATTGCTTCGAGATCGACTTCGCCCGAGAAGTACCGGTACATCCCCGCCATAGGAGTAAGCATCGAGATCAGTCGTGCCGAGCGTTCTGCGACCGGGCCGCTGAGGACATGGTCGATACCAGCATATGTGTCCAGAACCGTGATGGTCATGCCCTGAAGCTAGACGCTTACGTTACGGCAGGCTCAAATCAACAGCTTCCAAGGCGGGGGCGGGCGGGTATGCCGGTCAGCCGAGAAGCCCGCGTTCGTATGCCACTCGAACTGCTGCGGCTCGGTCGCGAACCCCGAGTTTGGAGTAGATGTGCAGCAGATGGGTCTTGACCGTGGCTTCACTGATCACGAGAGCCTGCGCAACGGTGCGGTTGGTGCCGCCGAGGGCGATTCTTTTCAGAACTTCTACCTCGCGTCCGGTGAGATTTTCTACTGTGCGTCGAGCCAGCAAGCTATGCGCTGCACTCGGTGACAAGACACTGCGCCCGGCAGCGACATCGACGACGCCCGCGATCAGCTCCTGACGGCTCAGCGCTTTGAGAAGGTAGCCATCGGCGCCGGCATCGATGGCGGTGGCGATGTCTCGATCGGAGTCGAAGGTGGTCAATACCAGGATCTTTGGACGATCTGCGTTGCGTCGCCGCAGATCGGTGATGGTCGGGACGCCGTCGCCGTCGGGCATCCGAAGATCGATCAGCAGTACGTCCGGGTCATGACGAGCGACGAGAGCGAACGCTTCCGGACCGGACGATGCTTCTGCGACCACCCGAATGCTGCTGTCGGTGGACAACATTCCCCTCACGCCGTCTCGCACGATGGGATGGTCGTCGGCGATCAGGACGGTGATGTCGGTATTCATGCTGGAACCACCACACTGATCAGGCAACCTCCGCTGACCTGCGTCGTGACGTCCACGGTGCCTCCCGACGCTGCCACCCGTTCTCGCATGCCTCTGAGGCCGTTTCCTTCTCGGACGTGGCGCAGCTCGAATCCCTGCCCGTCGTCCTGGATGTCGAGAAGTACGCCCTCGTCTACGTAGGACAGACGGACGTCGACCGATTTCGCCTCGGCATGGCGGAATACGTTCGACAGCGCTTCTTGGCAAATGCGGAGCAGGTCCTGATCCATATCGGTGGGTACCGGATCTCCGTCGACGCGAACGTGCGCGCGCACGTCGTGGACTGTGGCCCACGCTCGGACCAACTCGTCGAGGGCAGACGGCAGCGGCTGGGCGTCGAGCATCGGTGAACGCAAGGCGTAGACGGCCCGACGCGCCTCTCCCAGTCCCGAGCGGGCAAGTGTCTTGGCTGTCTCCACGCGCGGTTTCCACTCGGTGTCGCCGTCGATGGCTTCGAGTTGGCTGACGATGGCCACGAGATCCTGCGCGACGGTGTCATGGATCTCGCGAGAGAGCCGGGCTCGTTCCTCGAGGACACCACGTTCTCGAGCGCGCTGCAGAAGCTGTTCTTGGAGTTCGGTATTCCGCAGTTGGGCGGCTTCGAGTGCGCGCACCGCAGCTTCTCTTTCTTCGACTATTCGATCGCGTCGGCTGCCTACCCAGGTGAACGCGAAGACAAGACCGGTGTTGATAGCGGCCAGCAACACGAATGCGGGCCACGAATTCGGGACCTGTCCAATTCCGCCGATCTGAGCGGATGCGGACAGAGCGGCATTCGCGAACACGGCAACCCAGAATGCTGCGCCGGAGAACATCAAAAGCGCGGTCAGATACCCGGTAACCACGTAGACGCCGTAGAACGGACTGAGCCACACCAGTGCCGCATTGACCACGAACTGAACGAGGAAGATCGACACTCGCGCCGCATTCGACAACGCCGTCGAGCGGATCCACGAAAAATGCAGGGCGAAGGCGATGACGGACAGCCCGATCAGCTCGAGCAGGGGCCGTCCGCCTCCGATGAACCCGGAGAGAACGGTAATCGCCGCCGAGGCCACCAACAACCCACCAGGGATCACGATCAATAGAGCTGGGGGGATATCGAATCGATCCCAGCGGAGGGGGCGTGCGCTGCTGCGCTCGACACGCATGGGCTCAGTGTCGCACGCATTCGCGCCTCGATGCTGGCGTGTCGACACCGCTACTCCCAACGGAAGATGCGTACCGATACGACAGAGAGCACCACCATCCACGCGCCGAGTATCGCCAGATGCATCAGACCGGGCCAGCCGCCCTGCACGCTTTCGGTGAGCGCCGCGACTGCCGCGCCGCTGGGTGTGGCGTCCGAGACGTGGACCAGCCAGCCTGGCATGGCGGCGCGGGGAAGCCACAGCCCAGCGAAGAACTGCAGAACGAAGAACAGGACGGTGCCGACCGCCGTGGCCACTTTGTTACTCCTGATGGCACTCGCCAGCATCATGCCGATCGCGAGCATCGCACCCGCCGCGAACACGAAGGCGATCGTGAATCCCACCACGTTGCGGGGAAGCGGCGCACCGCACAGGGCGGGTAATAGCACCATAGCGGCCGCGACGACCAATTCGATGATCAAGGTCAGCGCAACGTGAACGAGGAGTAGCGCAGACGGTGATGCCGGAGTTGTTCGCAGACGTTTGAGCATTCCGGTTTCTCGATACTTGGTGAGTACGTCGGGAAGTATCTGCACGCTCAGTAGAACGGCCGAGAACATCACCAGAATGGGCTGATAGGCCGTGAACCAGCTGGACCCATCGAGGCCGTCGATCGGTGACCGCGTCGCAGGAATCGCGCCGAGGGCGATGGACGCGACGACCGGAATTGCAGCCACCCACGCGAGCAACGCCGCATTGCGCAACATCAATCGTGCCTCGGAAATGAACAGAGAGCTCAGGATCCGATGCGAGCGTACTGAATAGCTCTGTGCAGCAGTTGATTCGGATGTGTCGAGACCTGTCATCGGTCTGCCTTCCTGTCGGTGACGAGCGATACGAACGCGTCGTCGAGCGTGGGCTGATCCACTCGCACGTGTGCGGCCCTGACGCCGCGTGACCGCAATGCTGCGAGGACTTCGTCGAGAACGTCTTCATTTCCGGCAACGCGGATTTCGAGGCCGTGCTGATCGACGTCGGTAACCGAGGACAGAACCCGAAGATCCTCGACGTCCACCGGACCAGAAGGAATGAAGGACACGATCTGAGCACTGCCGCCGCGCGCAGCCAACTCCGCAGGCGACCCGAGAGCAGCTACAGTGCCGTCGGCGATGACAGCCACGCGGTCGCACAGACGCTGCGCCTCTTCCATGAAGTGGGAGACCAACAGCAGGGTCAGTCCGGTCGAGCGCAGATCCTCGAGAAGTGACCACACCTCGTGGCGGGCCTGCGGGTCGAGTCCGGTGGTGAGTTCGTCCAGGATGGCCACGCGAGGGCGCCCGACCAGTGCGATTCCGATCGCCAATCGCTGCTTCTGGCCGCCGGACAGATTGGCGAAGAACATTTTCCGGTGCTTCCCGAGGCCGAGTCGCTCGATCAACTCGTCCGTGTTCGCGGGCCTGTCGTAGAACGAGGCGAACAACTCCATTGCCTCGCCGACACGCATCTTGTCCGGCAGGACGGACTCCTGCAGTTGAATCCCTAGTATCTTCCGTAGCTCCAGGGGCTCTCGCCCCGGATCGTGACCAGCGACCCGGAGATGGCCCCCGTCGCGTACCCGAAGACCGCCGATACATTCGACCGTAGTGGACTTCCCGGCACCGTTCGGTCCGAGAATTCCGAAGATCTCGCCTTCGTCGACGGCAAACGACACGTCGTCGACGCCCCGACCTCCCGCATACCTTTTGCTCAGATGAGTTACCTCGATAATCGGCATGCATCTACAGTCGCTGAGAATGCGCACCGCTACATCAACCAAATGGTTACTGACGAGTCAACCGATCGGTTGATGCCACCGTGGACGCGCGCCGGTTGCTCGGTGCTACCCGCCTCGAGCGGGATCCTCGCGAGGCACACTTTTCGAATGGAGGGTGAGCCGAATCGGTGGCCGGATGGTCCGAAGTGCATGCTGTTGTAACGAGTACGGTCGTAGCCCCGACAATGGTGAACTCGACGCCGGCCGAGCTTACACAGGCAGGGCACGCCGATCGCCGAGATCTCCCGCCCAGGTAGTCGATCTACGAATCGCGTTGGTTGCATACTGGTTCAGTGCGAGGGACCCGAAGTTTGTTCATTCCGCCGGTTGCCCGAGCGCCGCGAAGGCTGACACCGCACCTCCGGTCCGGGCTCCGACCGCCAGGCGCTCTACGAGGTAGATCCAATCAGCTGCCTGACAGGGCATTCGCCGCCAGCCAGGTCAGCAAACCGTCAAGGGCAGTGAAGGTGAAACCAAGACTTCGAGGCATCCAGACTGAGGACAGCGCCCGGAACCCAGCCGTCGTGGCGAGGGCAATAACCAACGGGGCCCTCCACACAAACAGGGACTGCCTACTGATCCGTCGCGATCGACTCAGAACCAATGCAAGCGCAGCGACGACCACGGTTGCCGACGCTACGACGATTACCGGAACCGCGGGGAACCGATGCGGACCGGGCGGAATCAGAAACGCCCAAATCGCCGTACCCAAGGATGGTGGTACTCGTAGTGCGGAGTTCGACTCTGGACCGACCTAACGCGAGGTCTGCGGAATCGAACTGGTGTTCCAAACTGCGTTGCACGCGTAGACATTGCGCTTGTTTACTCGCTATAGCCCAATGTCGTTGACAGCGTTACCTATTAGAGGTGCGTGTTCACGTCGGTACACCTCGACCGAGTCAAGGCTGGCGTGGCCGGTCTGGCGGGCGATGGCAGATCCTTCGGCACCGTTTCGGGTGCCTTGAGTGACGAAGCCGTCGCGGAGCGAGTGTCCGCCGAGTTTGGATAGCGCGGCGGGGTCGTAGCCAGCGTGTTCAGCGCGGCGGCGGATGGTCTGGTGGATCGCAGCGCCCGAGAGTGCAGTGCTGCCAAGGTTGCCGTTCTTGGCGACGGCCCGGAGCAACGGCGATCGTGCGGCGGTGCGTGGCACTCCCCCACGGCACACATGTCCGTCAAAGGGTTCCCGTTTGCGCAGTAGCCGGATGATTGAGGGGCGGCCGCCGACATCGAACGCGGCGACCACCTGCACCCAGCGGACATACGCGCAGGGCGGGCACGTCTCGTGAGAGTCGGTGTACGGCAGAGCTTTCATCGCTCCCCTGCCCTCCTGGTCGGTCTTCGACTTCCGCAGCCGCACGTGCAGTCCGTCGTGCCGATGCATGATGACGTCTCCGCACACCAGCTCGGAGAGTTCGCTGCGGCGGTACGCACCGGCGAACCCGAGTAACAGGATCGCCGAGTCGCGGCGTTCCAAGACCTCATCTGCCCAACCTTTGCATTGTTTCCGCGCCGTCTCCACAAGCAGTTTGATGTCCTCGACCAGCAACGGGTCCCGCGGGGTGCGGGGTCGGTCCCCCGCTGCCGCAATTCTCGCCGGATCCCCGACAGTGTTGCGGTGACGAGTTCGTGTGCGCACGAAGATAGGTGGCCGGTGGTGCGGTGCTGGTGGTTGATCGCGGCGATCCAAGTGCCGAAGGTGGCGACGGCGTAGGCCCGCTCCCCTGTTTCGGTGCGGGTGTCTGCGGCGTCGACGAGGTATGCGGCGACGGTGATCGGGTGCGCCGGAAGTGTCACGTGACCATTCGTCTCGCACCACCTGGTGAACCGCCTCCACGCGGCCGCGTAGGTCTTGCGGGTTCCTTCTGAGCGGGAGGACTGCACGGCGCTGCCGATCCCCCCTTGAAACTCGGGTAGTCGACCACGGACCTCGTCTGCATCAAGCACCGCGGCCCCCGCTGGATACCCCTCGATGTCCCGCTTGCGATCCCTGGCGCTGATCGTCGACCGATAGTAATTCCATGCTTCTTGTCTCAATACCCCGGTCTTTCCACTGCCGGGTAACCCAAGAGTAATGAACGCCATGGGCTTTAGTGGTTTCTTGCCTAGAAGGCCCCTTCCGCTCCGACGATCTCCTAAAAGCTGATCGTGAACCGGCCGCCTGCAACTACGCCAGTCTGCAGGCCACTGCGGGTCATCGTTCACCAACGCGTAGACATTGCCGGTGTCGACACGACCGGTCTCTGCGCGCACGGCGGATAACCCGCTGCGCAAACCCGGAATTCTCCGGCAGAGGTCGACTACTTCCGGGTCGTGCATCCACCAGTCCGACTCGAACAGGATGACATCAGCGCGCGCGTCTGCATACTCTGACGACTCCTCGATGGACACCGACCAACCCTTCGTTCGAACGGACGAGCCAGGGGCCCAATCGCGTGAGCGAGGTAAACCGTGGCATCACACAGCTTACAAACCGGGCAGTCGCAAGCGACGGGGCTCGCCGAGGCAACGGGTGCACGGAGTCCGTGAGACCCGATTGACTGATAGGAGATGACGGTCGTCGAGCCTCAACCCGTTGGCGACATCGCCTTCGGCGGCGTCAAACTCAACACTTTCGCCCCGAAATCCGGCCAATGTGTTGAGTAAGTGTTGAGTCGGCCGCAACTCGGATGGTGAACGAGAAAGCCCCGAGCTGCATCGCTGCAGTTCAGGGCTTTCTCTTCTGTGCGCCCGAAGGGATTCGAACCCCTAACCTCTTGATCCGTAGTCAAGTGCTCTATCCGTTGAGCTACGGGCGCATGTTCAGTTGTGTCGGTTCCGAGGAACCGACGTGCCGATCCTTGCGGATCAGCGTGGCGGAGGCGAGAGGATTTGAACCTCCGGACCCGGTGAAGGGTCAAGTCATTAGCAGTGACTCCCATTCGGCCGCTCTGGCACGCCTCCTAGGCTGCCGGCCCTCTCGGACCGCCGAGGAAAGAGATTACACACGGCTGAGGCCAGAAGGCAAAACGGCTGGTCGACGCCCCAGGTTCGCGCGGCGTTCGCGTAAAAGATGCTTGTTGCTCGTCAACGCATGAAGCTGTCGAACCAGTCGAAGATGCGCGTCTGCGCATCGACGAGAGCAGCTTCCGCGGGGTCGGTGTCGTCGCTGCTGCCCGGCTGTTCCCGAGGATGATCGGCGCGATGCTCCACCCCGGAGTAGCTGACGACATTCGTGGCCACTGAGGCGCGCGTGGCGGCATCGCGAAGGGCTTCGATGTGTTCGGGTGGGGTGTGGGGGTCGTTCTCGCCGTAGAGGCCGAGCCACGGTGCCTGCAGTTTGGGCGCGGCGTCGACCAATGCGACGGCGTCCGAATTGAGCGGCTCCACGATCCCTGCTGCGGCGACGCTGACCGCTGCTCCGACCGGACGGCTGGTAGCCACGATCAACGCGGCAGTTCCGGCATCGTCGAATCCGATGACGCCGATGCAATCGGAGTACACCCCGCGCTGGACGAGCCAGTCGGAGGTGGCGTCGAAATCGGCGAAGAGGTCGTCGCCGAACACTTCCTTGTCGTCGCCGTGCCCCCGATGGAACAGGTCGGGCGCTACCGCCAGCCATCCTTCCAACGCGAGCGCGCGCAGGAGATCTTTCAGGGAATCAGGTATTTCCCTGGCCTCGTGCAACACGACGATGCCGCCGCGCGGGGACCCCTCGGGCTCGACGGCCGTCAACGGCACTTTCTCCTGCGAGACGGGTTTCGATGCGGCCGTATCCACCTCGTCGTCCGCGCCGACTGTGGGCGCGGGGGCGGACCGAAGGACTGCGAAGTCGCTGAAAGTTCCCGACATACTGTACGAAGATAGGACGATTCCGGCCGTCCTGCACAGCTTTGACGCGGACAGGCAGAAGTCGACTGCCGACAGGGTCGGCGCATAATGACGGGCGTGACCGTGCACATCCGCCCCGACCTCGACGCCATCCCCGCTTACGTACCCGGCCGCAGCTTTCCCGGTGCGATCAAGCTGGCAAGTAACGAAACGACACAGGGCCCTCTGCCGAGTGTCCGTGAAGCGATCGCGGAAGCGGCCGGCGGCGTCAATCGCTACCCCGACATCCGCGCGACGGCGCTCGTCGAGTCGTTGGCGAAGAAGCTCGGAGTGCCCCCGGAGAACGTGGCCGCCGGAAACGGCTCGGTCGCGTTGTGCCAGGAGGTCGTCCAGATCACCTGTGGCCCCGGTGACGAAGTCATCTTCGCGTGGCGCTCGTTCGAGGCCTACCCGATCATCGTCCGGGTGACGGGAGCGACGCCCGTTCAGGTGCCGCTGACCTCGGACCACGTGCACGATCTCGACGCGATGCTCGACGCCATCACCGAGCGCACCCGGCTCATCTTCGTCTGCAACCCGAACAACCCGAGCGGAACCGTCGTTCAGCGCGACAAGCTCGTGGCCTTCCTGGACGCGGTGCCGTCCAGCGTCCTCGTCGTTCTGGACGAGGCCTACTTCGAGTACACCCGCCCCGACGCGGCAGGTAATCACACCGATGGGGTGGAGATCGCTCGCGGTCGGCGCAACGTGATCGTGCTACGGACGTTCTCGAAGGCGTACGGCCTCGCCGGTTTGCGGGTGGGCTACGCAGTGGCCGACCCCGAGGTGATCACCGCACTGTCGAAGGTTCGAATTGCGTTCGCCGTCAGCACCATTGCTCAGCAGGCGGCTCTGGCGTCGCTCGAAGCCTCGGCCGAGTTGCTGGCTCGCACCGATGCGTTGATCGCCGAACGTGATCGAGTGCGCGACGCCCTGGTCTCGGGTGGCTACGACGTGGGCGTATCCCAGTCCAATTTCATTTGGCTGCCGCTGGGCGAACATTCGGGTGAATTCGCCTCGGGCGCAGCCGAACAGGGCGTGCTGTTGCGTTCCTACGGAAACGACGGAGTGCGGGTCACCATCGGCGACCCGCACGAGAACGACGCGTTTCTGAAGTTCGCTCTACAGTCCTAGCGCGCGCTCGAGCGTCGGCCAAGATTCACGAAGATCGTCCTGCCAGTACGGCCACTGATGAATGCCGTAGGGGCGGTAGGTGAAGGTGGCCGGTATGTGGAGTGAGCGCAGGCGTGTGTCGAAGAGCGTGGTGCAGTACAGCGCTGCAGCTTCGAGCGGTCCGCCCATCGCAGCCTCCTGCACTCCACCGCCGCCGGGGCCCAGCTCGTGCGGGCCGGGTAGGCCGGTGCCGACCGACACGTAGACGTCCTTGCCGCGCAATGCTTCTGCGTTGCGTGACGGATCGTGTTCGATCCATTTCGCGTCGGCGTTCTCGCCCCACATGTTGGTGGCATTGCCGCCGTTGGTGGCGACCGTGGCGCGCACGGCGTCCTTGAGGTTGTTCTGCGAGTTGTCGTAGCACCCGCTCAAACCGGCTACTCCGGTGTAGAGATCGGGGTGACGCGTGATCAGATCCATCGCGGCCTGGGCACCCATCGACACTCCGCCGATGGCATTGGTGCCGTTACCGGAGAACCGCGCGTCGATCAGCGGCGGCAACTCCGCCGTCAGGAACGTCTCCCAGTTGTTGACACCCAGGACGGGGTCGGGCACATTCCAGTCGGTGTAGTAGCTACTCGATCCGCCGACCGGCAACACGACGTTGACCGGCTTGTCCGCGAAGAAATCGACGATGTCGGTCTTCTGCGTCCAGGTGCTTTCCTTGTAATCGGATTCCTTGCCGGCACTGACCCCGTCGAGCATGTAGAGCGTCGGACGGGACACGGCCTGCGCGGCCGGAAGAAGTACCTGCACCTGGATCGCCCTACCCATGGCCGGCGAATCGACCCACACGGCCGCACGACGCGGAGTCAGCATGTCGACTCGGTCGATTCTTGCGGCAGGCATGGGCGCGGACTGGGCCTGCATGCCAGGTGCCGCCCCGCCACCATCGGCACTGCCGGTACCCGGAAGCGGCTGCGCTCCGGCGATACCCGACGACAGCAAGGTCACAGCCAGCGCAGCCCCCGCTACTGCCAACACACGACGGTGCATCTGATCTGCCATCCTCCCCAGGCGCACCCTCGCGGGCGCAACACAAACAACATCCGTTTCACAACGTACCCACCGCGACGCAGACACGCCGAGGGCTGTGGGTCCGCTCACAGTAGCCGCGAAATCTCAGGTACAAAAGTCTGCGTAATCCTTTGTTACATGTACCGAAGAAATAACGGTCTACCTGGTCGGATGCTGCCGTCGGGAGGTGCTTCAGAAGGCACTCGATGTGACATTCGGTGGACTTTTCGGGGGTCGATGTCACATCGAGTGGACTTCTGGCAGAGCAGGCTCAGCCGCGGCCGGTTTCGCCCTGCAACTTGTCGATCATTTCCGACGCCTGCGCCTTGTTCAGGTCGTCGGGAACTTCCTCCCCGGCTTCCTGCGCGAGGGTGCTCAGGTAGCTCTTCTGCGGGCCGGTCATCGGCTCGTCGCCGGTGACCCAGTCGTCGGGATCCTTCTCGGGGTTCTGATTGACCTGCTCGTTTTCGCTCATACGTTCGTAAATACGCTCTATTGCCGGTTTCCAAACGCGTCGACCCTGCCATTTCGGTGCCGCCCTGCTCAGCACGGCCGTCGGTCGCGCGAATGACTTCGTTGACAGTTCAAGGATCCGGCGAGGAAGCTCCATCGCACCCCCTCGAATTGGAGCAACATGAAGACGAAGAACCTGCTGGTCAGAATCGGCATCGGAAGCGCGATCGCTGCAGCAGCCATGGTCACCACCCCCGCCCTCGCTTCGGCCGATCCGATCACCGATTTCCTGTGTGGTGCCGGCTCGGCGCAGTTCTGCATCCTTCCGCCGCCGCCTGCCTTCGCTCCTCCGCCCGCACCGCAGGGTGCGCCCGCCCCCGCACCCCGGCCCAACGGTGGGTTCCAGTACCAGAACTGCGACGCCGCCCGCGCCGCCGGAGCTGCACCGGTCTACCGCGGCCAGTACGGCTACGGCCCCCACCTCGACCGCGACAACGACGGCATCGGCTGCGAGTAGCGAGTTCGCACTTGTGCAGGTGAATCGCTGTCGATCGTCTGCACAAGTGCGATCTCGGCGGGCGGATACGCTCGCTCGATGAGACGACGCCAGCAACCACCCCTGGCGAAGCGCTACGGCCTCGACCCCGCGCGCGTCCGAATGCCCGAGGACGGCTCATGGCCCACCGTCCGCGAGTTCTTGACGGCGACCGAGCAACGGATCTCGCCGGAGCGCATCGACGAGATGCTCGCTGCGGGTGAGGTCGTCGACATGGGCGGCCCTCTATCCGCGGATGCTTCTTATGTCCCCGGTGAGGCTGTCTGGTTTCACCGCGACCTGCCGACGGAAACCGTTGTGCCATTCGATATCTCGATCGTGCACCGAGACGACGCCATTCTGGTGATCGACAAGCCGCATTTTCTACCGACGATCCCGCGCGGCGGCCACATTCTGCAGACCGCTCTGGTGCGACTGCGCCTCGAACTCGATCTGCCGCAACTGGTGCCCGCTCATCGACTCGACCGCGTCACCGCTGGCCTGGCGCTGTTCGTCGTCGACCCTGCCCTCCGCGGGGCGTATCAGACGTTGTTTCAGGATCGAAAGGTCCGCAAGGAGTACGAGGCCATCGCGGCTTACGAACCGTCGCTCACCCTGCCCACCGAGGTACGCAGTCGGATCGTCTCGGACAAGGGCCAGTTCACTGCACGCGAAGTGACCGGAGAACCCAACGCGCACACCGTCGTCGAACTCTTGGAACACCGCGAGGGCATCGGACGGTATCGACTGACACCGTCGACGGGACGAACCCACCAGCTACGTCTGCACATGAATTCGTTGGGCATCCCCATCCTGGGTGACGACCTCTACCCGACGGCAACCGGCCGAGCCGTCGACGATTTCACGGCTCCACTCCAATTACTCGCCAGTGCAATCGAATTCATCGACCCGATCTCGAAAGCTCTGCGACGCTTAGAGACTCGACGGAGCCTGGAGCGTTGGGTGTAGAACTGAGGTCCGTGACTCCGGGCTCCGCTGGCTATTCAGAATTTTGGTCACGCTCGGACTTCACCAGTTCCTTCGTGCGCACCAAGCGCAGCGCAGTGACCAACACGACTCCCCCGATGATGTTGAACAGCACTGTGTAGCCGAACCATTCGATCCAATCGCGGTAGCTCACATCCGCTCCTGCGTGGATGGCCCCGAAGATCAGCAGAGAATCCAGGACCGAGTGAAACAACTGCAATCCGGCCAACAGAAAACCTGCCGCCATGGCGGCGATGATGCGCGCCACATCGGATTCGGTTCCCTGCTGCATGCGGGTCAGCAGTGTCATCGTGCTGCCGCCGAGAACAGCGAGGCAGATCGACTGAAGATCCAAGGGTGCGTAGACGAAATGATGCGCCGACTCGGACAACACTTCGAGCCACTGCGGAAACGCGTGCGCGATCAACCACATCACGAACCAACCGCCGAGCAGATTCGCGAGCAGAGTCCCGACCCACAACTTCGCGAGCTGCGCAGGCGTGCCGTTGCGGGCCACAATCGCTGCGATCGGCATCAGGAAATCCTCGGTGAACAGCTCACCGTGCGCGAGATAGATGGCCACGAGGCCGATTCCGAACGCCAGGCCTGCCAGCAGGTGACTGCCGGTCTCGTCCAGCACCGCCAGGTACGCCATCACCCCCAGAGCGACCTCGAGTCCGCCGAAGAGTCCGGTGATCAGCACGGTGCGTACGGTCCGGTGCAAGCGCTCGCCACCTTCGGTGACGACAGCGTCGAAACTCTCCTCGAGCTCCTCTTCCAGAGGCCCCTCGTTGTCGCCGTCGTTGCGCCGCGCTTCTTCGCTCATTGGCAGGTAGTACCCACTGAACCGGTATTGATGCCACGCCAAGAATTCGCTGCTTCGGAAACGAACAAACCCGGTCCACCCTCGGGGTGGACCGGGTTCGAACAACGAACATGTGGCGGAAGCGGAGGGATTTGAACCCCCGGACGCTTTTACACGTCTCTCGCTTTCAAGGCGAGTGCATTGGGCCGCTCTGCCACGCTTCCGTGTGCGATCTTAACGGCCGGGGCGGCACCGGCCCAATCGCCCCTCGTTGCCGGTCTGTCAGCGTCGGGGTCGGGTTGCCGATGCGTCCATTGCGGCGTCCACCTTCTGGAAGATGTCGCCCAGGACCTCGAGTTCGGTCGGAGTGAGGAGATCGACCAGATGTTGCCGGACGCTGCGGACGTGTGTGGGTGCTGCCTCCGTCAGTCGTCGTCGACCTTCCTCGGTGATGACGGCGAGGACGCCACGGCCGTCGTGCGCGCAGGTACTGCGGCGCACCATGTCCTGGACTTCCATTCGCCTGATCTGGTGGGTGAGGCGACTTCGGGAGGACAGGACCCCGTCGGCCAGCTCGCTCATGCGGATGGAGCCGTCGTCCGCCTCGGACAGCATCACCAGGATGCGGTATTCGGCCATCGACAGGTCGTGTCTGTCCTGTAGATCCCTGTTCAATACCTCCATCAATCGTTGACCGCCGTCGACATAGGCACGCCAAGCTCTCATTTCCGCAGTGTCGAGCCACTGCGGGTCCCCCCCGGGACCAATGGCTAATTCGGCCGTCACGCGAGTCATCTTAGGCAGGAAATCTACTCACGAGTAGCTTGCCGTGGTTCGGGGTCCGTTTCGCCGATGCGACCTAGGGTCGAGTTATGACAGATCCCTACATCGACCCCCCGTACGTTGCCGCCGCCGATCGCTACGAATCCATGTCGTATCGCCGAGTGGGATCGCGTGGGCCGGTACTGCCGGCTGTGTCGCTGGGCCTGTGGCACAACTTCGGCGACGACGTTCCACTGATGAAGCAGCGCGCGATTCTTCGTCGCGCCTTCGATCTGGGAATCAACCATTTCGACTTGGCGAACAACTACGGTCCGCCGTACGGAAGCGCCGAGAAGAACTTCGGCCGCATCTTCTCCGAGGACTTCGCCGGCTACCGCGACGAGCTGATCATCTCCAGCAAAGCGGGATGGGACATGTGGCCCGGCCCGTACGGCTTCGGCGGCTCCCGCAAGTACCTGCTGTCGTCACTCGACCAATCGTTGACGCGCATGCGACTCGACCACGTCGACATCTTCTACAGCCACCGCCCCGACCACGACACCCCTATCGAAGAGACAGCCGGCGCTCTGATCAGCGCCGTCCAGCAGGGGAAGGCCCTGTACGCGGGCATCAGCTCGTACAAGCCCGAGGGCACGCAGAAGATGGCGGATCTGCTCGCCGACGCCGGTGTTCCGTTGCTGATCCATCAGCCCAGCTACTCGATGGTCAACCGGTGGATCGAACCCGAATTGTTGGGCACACTCGACGCGATCGGCGCAGGCGTCATCGCATTCTCTCCCCTCGCCCAAGGCATGCTCACCGACAGGTACCTCGACGGTATTCCCGCGGATTCGCGCGCAGCACAGGGTAAGTCGCTGAACCCGGACTGGCTCACCGACGACCATATCGGCCACCTTCGCGCACTGAACGACATCGCGTCGGCCCGCGGTCAGTCACTGGCTCAGCTCGCGCTGAGTTGGGCGCTGCGCGACCGACGAGTGACGTCGGTACTGATCGGCGCATCGAGCGTCGAGCAGCTCGAGAACAACGTCGCGGCGCTGGACAATCTGGACTTCTCCGACGCCGAACTCGAACAGATCGACAGTCACGCCGGCGACTTCGGCATCAACCTCTGGGACCTGTAAAGCGCCTGCGACCGCGGTGGCGCATCATGGATGCATGCGTGCAATCACACTGAAAGAATTCGGCGATCCCGACGTCATGGAGTGGACCGAGGTTCCCGATCCACGACCGGCCCGCGGACAGGTGATCGTCGACGTCTCGGCCACCGCCGTCAACCGCGCCGATCTGATGCAGCGTCAGGGCAACTACCCGCCGCCCCCGGGTGCCAGCGAGATCCTCGGTCTCGAGTGCTCGGGAATCATTTCCGAGCTCGGTGACGGCGTCAGCGGTTGGAACGTCGGCGACAGGGTCTGCGCGCTTCTGGCCGGTGGCGGGTACGCCGAGCAGGTCGCCGTGCCTGCCACCCAGCTTTTCCCGATCCCTGCGGGCCTCGATCTCCATGTGGCAGCAGCACTTCCGGAGGTCGCGTCCACGGTGTGGTCAAACCTGGTGATGGATGCGCACATGCGTTCGGGGCAGGTGCTGCTGATCCACGGCGGAGGTAGCGGAATCGGTACGCACGCAATCCAGGTCGCGAAACAGATGGGCGTCACCGTCGCCGTGACCGCCGGGTCCACGTACAAGCTGGACATGTGCGCGGACCTCGGTGCCGACATCCTCATCGACTACAAGAACCAAGACTTCGTCACCGAAATACGTTCACAGACAAACGATCACGGTGCCGACCTGATCCTGGACAACATGGGTGCGAAGTACCTCGACCGTAACCTCGACGCGCTCGCCATGGACGGCACCGTCGTCACCATCGGAATGCAGGGCGGCGTGAAGGGTGAGCTGAACTTCGGCAAGCTCCTCGCCAAGCGCGGCTCGGTACACGCGGCCGGATTGCGTGGACGCCCCGAGACCGGACCGTCGAGCAAAGCCGACATCGTCGCCGACATGACCGCACACCTGTGGCCGATGATCTCCGAGGGCCGCGTCACCGCCGTCGTGCATGCCGAAATCCCGATAACCGAAGCAGCACAAGGCCATCGGATGCTCGACGACGCCGAGACGATCGGGAAAGTCATCCTGCGCGTGCAGTGATGTGCGTCCGAGGGTCGTGCGTGGAACTTCGTAGTGGGCTACGAGGCCGGAGTGGAGCCTGCGGAACGACCCGGAGGCACCTCGTGCACGTGCGGCGCAGCCGCTCTCACAGGGCGAGCGCAGCGAGAGCTTTCACGAGCTGATCGATCTCGTACCGGGTGGTGTAGGGAGCGAGTCCGATGGTGACGGCCCCACCTTCGTCGTTGACGCCCAAGGCGTCGAGCAGACGACTGCCACCGTGGACTCCACTGACGCTGCCGATTCGGGCCTGCACGAGTTGCTCGGACACCTTCACCGCGGGCATACCGTCGACGGTGAAGCTGACGGTAGGGATACGCGTGGGCGCAGTGCCGAGCACCATGACGTGATCGAGGGTGGCGAGCGCAGCCATCAGATGCTCGAAGAGCCGATCCTGATAGTGCTGCAGCGATCCGATGGACAGCTCGAGCCGCTCACGTCGAGTGCCCGTCGCTGCGTCGTCGAGATTGGCCAGGTAGTCGATGGACGACACGACACCGGCCAGCAGCGCGTACTGATGACCACTGACCTCGAGCCGCTCGGGTCCCTTCGCCGACGGGTTCAGCGACATCGACGGCAACTGGTCGAGCAGTGTCGGATCCCGGAAGATCAGCGCACCCACCGACGGCCCGCCCCACGCGGCCGCGTCGATCGCGACAACGTCGGCTCCGAGCTCTTTGATGTCGACGTGTGCGTAAGGGGCTGCCCCGGCGGCATCGACGACGATGAGTCCACCGACCTCGTGGACCAGATCGGCCGCGACGCGAACGTCGGGAGCGCTACCCACGATCGGCGACGCCGCCGTGACCGCGACGAGCCGGGTGGTGGAGGTGATGAGTTCCTCGAACTGCCACGTGGGCAGCTCACAGGTATCGATCTCGACCTCGGCCCAGCGCACGTGTGCGCCGGTTCGGCTGGCGACCCGCAGCCACGGTGCGACGTTGGCTTCCTCGTCCAGACGAGTGAGCACCAAGCCGGTTCCCAGCCCGAGCCGAGAGCTCAGAGAATCGGCGAGCCACGACAGCAGCGTCGCCCGATCCGGTCCGATGACCACGCCTGACGGATAGGCACCGACCAGATCTGCGATTGCGACGCGGGCGGATTCGAGCAGAGCAGCACTCCGCTTGGCGGCGATGTTGCCGGCCGAATGATTGGACGCACTGTGCCGGAACGCCGTGGACACGGCCGTCGACACGCGATCCGGAATCAGCATTCCCAGCTGAGGGTCCAAATGAATCCACCCGTCGCCGAGGGAGGGAATGGACCCTCTGACCCGTGCGACGTCGTACCCCATGCCGGACACTCTAAGCGCCGACCCGCCGGAGGTGTGTTTCACGTCCCGTTTCCCCAGGAAACGGCAGCCGACAACGCACGCTTCGATCCTCCTGACACCCCGGTTGCGAACGACCGAACCAGGATAATCGCCCCTGTCGATCGCGCAACGGCAGGCGACGCGTAAAGATGGATGCATGACGCAATCCGAGTCGAACAATGCACCCGGCGATCACGTCGTCGTGATCGGCCCCAACGGAGAGCCACTCGCACTGAGCCGCGAAGAAGCCACCGCTGCTGCAGCCCGCGCTTCCGGCTCGGCGGCCAACGAGGAGTCGTCCGACGGATCGGACCTCTCGGAGATGGTGGAACAGCCCGCCAAGGTGATGCGCATCGGCACGATGATCAAGCAACTGCTCGAAGAAGTGCGCGCGGCACCTCTCGACGACGCCAGCCGCAATCGGCTCAAGGAAATCCACAAATCGTCCATCCAGGAGCTGGAGCAGGGCTTGGCCCCGGAGCTACGCGACGAGCTCGAGCGTCTGGTGCTGCCGTTCGGCGACGACGTCGTCCCCACCGATGCCGAATTGCGGATCGCCCAGGCTCAGCTCGTCGGATGGCTCGAAGGACTGTTCCACGGCATCCAGACGGCACTGTTCGCTCAGCAGATGGCCGCACGGGCCCAGCTCGAGCAAATGCGTCAGGGCGCATTGCCTCCCGGTGTCATGCCCACACCGAGCGGCGGCCACGGCGGGAGCGGTACCGGCCAGTATCTGTAGCAAGCTCGACATGAGTCCCTCGGTCGAAGACGGGTAGTGTCGACCGTCGTGTCGGCACCAGCGAAGGATCCCGAGAGCGAGGCAGGAGAACAGATGCCTGCTCCGGTTTCGGACTCACAGACTTATCGGCGCGCGTTCGGCGATCTGCGGACCGGTTTCAACCAGCGTGAATTGTGGCTGCATCTCGGCTGGCAGGACATCAAGCAGCGCTATCGGCGGTCGGTGATCGGGCCGTTCTGGATCACCATCGCCACCGGCGTTCAGGCCATCGCCATGGGCCTGCTGTATTCGGTGCTTCTCGACATCGATCTGCGCTCGTTCCTGCCGCATGTCACGGTCGGCCTGATCATCTGGAACCTCATCAGTGCCGCGATTCTCGAGGGCGGAGACGTCTTCGTCGCCAACGAGGGTCTCATCAAGCAGCTGCCCAGCGCGCTCAGCGTGCACGTGTATCGCCTGGTGTGGCGCCAGCTGCTACTCCTGGGCCACAACCTACTGATCTACGTGATCATCATCGCGATCTTCTGGCCGCCCGGCGGACTGCACTGGACGGTGATCTTCGCGATTCCGGCGCTGGTCCTGATTCTGCTCAACGCGGTGTGGGTGTCGATCCTCTTCGGCATCATCGCCACCCGCTACCGCGACATCGCCCCGATCCTCGGCAGCTTCGTCACGCTGATGTTCTTCATGACGCCGATCGTGTGGACCACATCGGGACTCGTGCAGATGGGCGGCGAGGCCGCGAATCGCGCCAAGCTCGTCGAGATCAACCCGCTCTTCCACTACCTGGACATCATCCGCGCCCCTCTGATCGGCGAGGACCAGCAGGCGTACCACTGGTACATCGTGCTCGGCTTCACCGTCGTCGGATGGGCGCTGGCCATTCTCGCTCTCAAGAAGTACCGGGCCCGCGTGCCCTACTGGGTTTAGGGGTCAGCAGTTGTCCATCAGCATCGATACCCATGACGCGTGCGTCGACTTCCCGATCTTCGACGCCAAGACGCGGTCACTGAAGAAGGCGTTCCTCGGTAAAGCCGGTGGTGCCATCGACCGCAACTCCTCCGACGTCGTCGTCGTCGAAGCACTCAAGAACATCACCATGAGCCTGAAGGACGGCGATCGCGTCGGACTGGTGGGACACAACGGTGCCGGAAAGTCGACGCTGCTGCGGCTGCTCTCGGGCATCTACGAGCCGACGCGAGGCAGCGCGAGCATCCGCGGCCGCGTCGCGCCGGTGTTCGATCTGGGCGTCGGTATGGACCCGGAGATCTCCGGTTACGAGAACATCATCATCCGCGGCCTGTTCCTCGGCCAGACGCGCAAGCAGATGCTCGCGAAGATGGACGAGATCGCCGACTTCACCGAACTCGGTGACTACCTCGACATGCCGTTGCGCACCTACTCCACGGGTATGCGGGTGCGCGTCGCGATGGGCGTCGTCACCAGCATCGACCCGGAGATCCTGCTGCTCGACGAGGGCATCGGGGCCGTCGACGCGGAGTTCATGAAGAAGGCCCGGCACCGACTGCAGCAGTTGGTGAAGCGCTCGGGAATCCTGGTGTTCGCCAGCCACTCCAACGAATTCCTGGCTCAGTTGTGCGATACCGCGATGTGGATCGATCACGGCCAGATTCGGCAGCAGGGCGGCATCGAGGAAGTAGTGCGGGCATACGACGGCGACGACGCCGGTGACCACGTCGCGCAGATCCTGAAAGAGATCGAGCGGGAAGACGGACCTGATGGGCAAGCCGGTGGCTGACAAGATCGTCGGGGTCATCGTCACGCACAAGAGGCGTGAATTGCTGGCTCTGTCGCTCGATGTGATCGGTGCTCAGACGCGTCCGCTCGATCATCTGGTCGTCGTCGACAACGCGAACGAGCCGGCTGTACGCGAACTGGTGGAATCGACGGCCCTGCCGACGACGTACCTCGGCTCGCAGCACAACCTGGGCGGCGCAGGCGGGTTCGCGCTCGGGATTCTGTATGCGCTCTCCCTCGGTGCCGATTGGGTGTTCCTCGCCGACGACGATGGCCGCCCCGAGGGCCCGAAGGTGCTCGAGACCCTCTACGACTGCGCGCTCGCGCACGGACTGGACGAGGTCTCCCCCGTCGTCTGCGACATCGAGGATCCGGATCGCTTGGCGTTTCCGCTGCGCCGCGGCGTCGAGTGGCGTCGTCTTCGTTCGGAGTTGATCGACCCGGAGAACCCGGACGACGATCTGCTCGAAGGCATCGCATCGTTGTTCAACGGTGCCCTGTTCAAGGCGTCGACGATCGATGCGGTGGGCGTGCCCGATCTGCGGCTGTTCGTGCGCGGCGACGAGGTGGAAGTACACCGCCGACTGCAGCGCTCGGGCCTGAAGTTCGGAACGTGCCTCACCACCGCGTACGTCCACCCCAACGGGGCCGAGGAGTTCAAGCCGATCCTCGGTGGCCGGATGCACACGCAGTACCCAGAGGACGCAACCAAGCGCTACTTCACGTACCGCAACCGCGGTTACTTGATGTCGCAGCCAGGCATGCGAAAGCTGTTGCCGCAGGAGTGGATTCGGTTCACCTGGTTCTTTCTGATCACCACCAGGAATCCTCGCGGTCTGGCGGAGTGGTTCCGGTTGCGCGGGCTCGGCCGTCGAGAGCACTTTCGCAAGCCCTGACGTGTTTGCGAACGCGTCCTCACCAGCTACCGTGTGCCCATGACGGAACCTCGGAAGCTCGCGGATCGCATCAAGTCGTCGGCTCGAGAAAAACTTCAACGAGCAATCGGTGAGGTTCTGGCGCAGCAGACCGCGCAACTGGCCGAGCAGACCAACGATCAGCAAGCGAAATTGCTCGACGTCCTCGAACGTCAGCGACGTGAGATCGACGACCTCCACGCCTTCATTCGCGGTCTCGAGATGCGGATGCGTCGCGACATTCCGTACGCTTCCGACGTCGAAGCCGCCGCCCAGAGCGCAGAGTTCGCCGAAGAGATGATGCCGGAGGCACCGACCTTCCTACGGCCGCACGCAACCCTGCGATTCGCACTCGGTGAGGTCTCCATTCGAGGCATGGCGCTCGAGTTCGGAGTGGCCAGCGGGACGACTCTCGAGATCATCGCCGAGGAATTGGCGTCGCGTAAGGACATCACCGTCGTCGCCGGATTCGACGTGTTCTCCGGCCTACCCGAGACCTGGCGTACGGGCTTCCCGAAGGGACTGTTCGAGCAGGACACCATCCCCGAAGTGCCGGGCGCACAGATCGTCCCTGGATTGTTCGAAGATTCGCTGCCGGGCTTCCTGAAGGGCCACCACGAGAAGTTGGCCTTCCTGCACCTCGACGCCGACCTGTACTCGTCGACGGTCACCGTGCTGGACCTCGTGGCCGATCGACTCGCAGTGGGCACCGTCATCGTGTTCGACGAGTACTTCAACTTCCCCGGCTGGCGCAACCACGAGTACCGGGCGTGGACGGAATTCGTCGCACGCACCGGCACCGAATTCGACTACCTCGGGTACACCGCCGACAACGAACAGGTCGTCGTACGAATTCGCACGGCACCCAAGGTCCGGTCGAACTAGCTACTGTCCGTAGAGACGAGCCCAGTTCTCGCGGCTCGTCAGCTGCGGGACGGCGGCGCGGTACGACGCTGCCACGGCGGGTGTCTCGGTGCGCAGACGCTTGAGTGCCGTCACCCCGCGCTTGAGCAGCTCGACGGCATGTGCCTTGTTGCGCTTGCGAACTCGGACGCCCTCTTGCGAGCGGTCGGTGACGATCGCGTGGGAGAACAGCGAGACGTGCCACCAGTGCGCGTCGTCGGCCGAGATGGAAACGGGGCCCGGATCCACCGTGCCGCGCCACTGGTTGAGGACGCGCTTGGCGAGCACGGCGAATTCCATGCTCTTCTTCGGGTGTGGGCCGGCCGGGGTGATGAACATATCGGCCGGACGCACCCCCGGAACGTCGTTGGCGTTGTGCCGCTTGGTTTCTCCGTACGCTGCGCGCTCACGCCGGATGGAACCGGCCGCGTCCATGCCGCCGTCGAGCAGATGTTCCGGACCGGCCAGGAAGTCCTCGACGGACTTGATCAGCGTGTACGCCATGCCGTACTGCATCGACACCAGGTAGCGAAGCAGATCGGTGAACAGCTGCTTGGCCAGCGTCCTACCGTCGAGCTCGATGTGCAGGGCGGCGGTGATCATGCCGTTGCGCAGGTTGAAGTAGCGGTGCCACTCGTCCCAGTCCTTCCACGCGAAGTCGGCGTGCCACACCGCTGCGCCCGGCAGCGTGACGGTGGCGAATCCGTTTGCGCGCGAACGGTATCCGTACTCGATGTCGTCCCACTGGAAGAACAGCGGCAACGGGTAGCCGACCTGACCGACGATCTCCGACGGGATGAGGCACGACCACCAACCGTTGTATCCGGCGTCGACGCGGACGTCCTGCTGACGCTTGCGCTTGAATGCACTCTTGTCCGATACCGCGTTCTTGACGTGGACTCCGGCCTCGAGCTTCTGCAGGTTGGCCACCTCGGCACCGACGTGCACCCGGTCGGGGTGCAGCAGGTACAGCATCTGGGCACCGATGATCGCGGGCTCGACGGTCATGTTGGCGAACGAGTTCATGCGCACGATCGCCTCGGGCTCGCACAGCACGTCGTCGTCCATGAAGATCACGTTGGCCGGATCGCCGCCCTTGCCCTGTACCTCGTACAGGCCGCGGGTGAACCCACCGGCACCTCCGAGGTTGGGCTGGGTGATGTAGACGAGCTTGTCGCCGAGCTCGGCCGCCACGCGCTGGAACTTCTCCCGCGTCTGCACCTGATCGGTGCCCTGATCGACGACGTAGACGTTGTCGACGCCGAGCAACGCGATCGGGTCGTCGGCCATCGCCGCGACGGTGTTGGCGCAGTCGTCGGCACGGTTGAACGTGCAGATCACCACCGAGGTGGGCCGCAGCTTCTCGGGAGCGGCGACGGTCCACTCCGCATCCTGCACCGACAACTCGCTGGACGTCGTGGTGAAGCGAACGAACAGTGCGCCGCCGTCGAGGAACTGCGTCGTTGCGACGGGGACGGACAATCGCGTCGACGCGTTCGCGGAATCGACGGTGGTGCTGGCCATCGTGCGCTGGTGGCCCTTGTAGTCGGTGGCCACCAGATCCACGCGGCCCGCGCCTGCAACGGTGGCCTGGAAGACCACCTCGGTCACCGTCGTCCACCGCTGCCAGTAACTGGCCGGGAACCGTCCGAAGTAGCTGTTGGTATGTACGACGCTGCGCTTGGCGATCCGAACACCGGTGCGGGTGCGCTCGGCATTGCCCTTGCCGACCTCGCTGTACATGTCCGCGCTGACCAGGGGCGACGGGCCGTCGAACAGAAGCCTCTGAACTGTCAGTTCGGCCGTGTCGTCACCGCCGGCGGCAGCCGGCACGTCCGAGGAACCGAGACGATCGAGAGCAGTGCCGTCCATACCGAGAAATACCCCATCCAGTTCGAGTAGTGACAGTTCGAGCGATCACAGGTGTGGCCGTACCGAGAAGAAGACCACTTACCATGGTTGCACAGCCCGAGGCCGATCCGTCCGACGCTCGCCGCACTGCCCGCCACCTACTCCCCTTCCCGCACCCTCTCCAGCAGCACACGAGCGGCATCGGCCGGGTGCGTGTACGGCCACCAGTGGCCCGCCTCGACGTGAACGACGCGCAGGTCGGGGATCCACCGATCGAGACCCTCGGTGAGGTTCGTCGACAGCATCGGGTCGTGTGTCGGGACCACCACGGTGGTCGGGACGACGCATCGCGGATCGGGCCTACGGAGCACCCGCCGCAGCACGTTGGCCCGGTACAGCGCGATGCCGCGCTGCTGGTCGGCCGCCGTCGGGGTCGGCTCGCCCTCGGCCTGCAGTCGGGCCAGCAGAGCCGGTATTCGCGTTCGCAGAACGGGCACGTGAAACCCGAAGACGTACCAGGACCTGGCCAACTGCCCCACCAGCGACGGCCATCGATACGGCCGGACCGACCGCGCCCGTGCCACCTGCCGCAGATGATCCAGACTGGGCCCGGACACCGACGTGTACGACGCGAATGCAGTGCTCGCCCGAGGCGAGGCCATCGCCTCCCACATCTGGACCGACCCCCAGTCGTGGGC
Source organism: Rhodococcus sp. 1R11 (assembly GCF_004563845.1). Lineage (NCBI taxonomy): Bacteria > Bacillati > Actinomycetota > Actinomycetes > Mycobacteriales > Nocardiaceae > Rhodococcus > Rhodococcus sp. 1R11. The sequence goes on from NZ_SPNG01000005.1 coordinate 420,160, forward strand.
GAACACGTGGACCTTGCCGGTGAGCCCCGGGATCGACTCGACCACCGCGAAGGCGTCCCGCGCCAGCTGCTCGATGGCGACGTCTGCCGCAGGCTCCAGCACTGACGCTCCGCTGCCTCGTGTGTCGTAGGCGATCACCCGGACCGTGTCGCCGAGCGCGGTGATCAGCGGATCGAACACGTGATGGTTGTCGGGATAGCCGTGCACCAGCAACACCGTGGACTTCGCGGCCGGGTTCCCGTAATCGAAGACGGGAAGCTCGGCCCCCGATGTGCGTACGGTCCAGTGGGTCATCCTGCGTCGGTCAGGGCATGCAGTGCGCCACCGCGCAACAGGTGGGCAATCATCCTCAGCCGCATGGCTTCCTGCTCGGGCTGCGGATGGACCACTGCTGCCAACGCCTCGCCGTCGAGCAGGTGGACGACGCTGAAGACCACTGTTTCCAGATGCTGCGGATCGATCACACCGGCAACGGGAAGCGCACGAGCAAGCTCTGCGATCTGCTCGTGATATCGAACGGTGAACGGCTGCAGCCTCTCTCGCAGCTCGTTGTCGCTGCGGGCGGCTGTCAGCAGCTCGTACCAGGCCCCGTTGATCGGGGCGCGGCACGCTGCTCTGAGCAGTTCGAGACAGTGCTCGATGGACGCGCTACCGAAACCGGACAGGCCGCGGCGAAACTCTTCGAACTGACGTCGACGAACCTCGTCGGCTGCAGCGACGATCAGGTCGAGTCTGGTGTCGAAATGCCGAAACATGGCACCGGACGACACCCCGGCCCGGCTGACGATTTCACTGACACTGGTTGCGGCATAGCCCTTCTCGCACAACGATGCGATAGTCGCGTCGAGCAGCTTTCCGATGGTCTCGGTTCGGCGCTGTTGTTGACTCGCCACTCACACACGCTCCCGGCGTCGAGGAGCCGTGGGAGTGCCCGCCCGCAGGAAGCTACCGGCCCGCTCCGACACCCCGAACCATGGCGCAAAGGTGCCGCCGGAGAACACCACTCGGCCCGCGACCAGAGTGGCGGTGACCGCTCGGTCGTTGCGGTTGACCATGCGGCTCAGGCCACCGAATTCCGGCATGGTCTCCTCGCGATAGGCCAGGACATCCTCGTTCAAGCCCTCCGGGTCGATCACGACGATATTGGCGCGGTCCCCCACCCGCAGGTGACCGGCGTCGACACCGTAGAAGTCGGCCAGTTCGCCGGTGAGCTTGTGCACGGCCTTCTCCACGGTCATGAACGGCCTGCGATCGTTTCGCGCGTCGTGCACGCGGTGCAGCAACCGAATGCCGAAGTTGTAGAACGCCATGTTGCGGAGATGAGCGCCGGCATCGGAGAAACCAACGGTCACCCCGGGCTGATTGATCAGCTTGTCCATCTGCCGCTTACGGTGATTGGCAACCGTCGTGTGCCAGCGCAGCTTTCGGCCGTGCTCGACCACCAGATCGAGGAACGCATCCACCACGTGCACACCGCGCTCGGCCGCGACCTCCGCGATGTTCTTTCCGACGACCGACGCGTCGGGGCACTCGGTGATCTCGGCGTCGGCGAAGTCGCGGTGCCAGACGCGCGAGCTGAACTTCTTCTCGAAGTCGGCACGGAACCAGCGGCGGTAGGCCTCGTCCGAGAGCAACTCGTTGCGGCCCAACTCTTCTCGCAGATGCAGTGCGGCGCGGCCGGAGCCGAACTCCTCGAACACCACCAGGTCGATGCCGTCGGAATACACGTCGAACGTGGTGGGCAGGTGCTGCCAGCGGAACTGGCCCTTGCCCGGGCCGTTGACCATCCGGGCGAGCGGGCCGAAGACGCGATGGATCCACGGCGACGCCTTGGCATCGGCCGCCGCCAGCAGCGAGATCTTGAGCGGAGTGCGGCCCACCCCGGTGGCCGAGGCGAGGAAGAACAACATGTCGTACTTGGTGTTCAGGTTCGGAATGCTCTGCAACAACCGACCGCGTCGACGCAGAATCTTGTGCAGAGAACGGAATTCGCTCCACCGCGCGTACGAGGACGGCAACGAACGAGACCGGTATCGATCGCCGTCCAACTTGTCCCACGGGTTCGTCATGGTCGACATTCCGAGCAGCCCGGCGTCGAGCGCCTTTTCGAGCGCGTCGGACATGGCACGCCATTCTTCGCGGGTGGGCTTCTGACTGCGGTCGGTCGAGCGGTCGAGACCCATGACGTGCGCACGGAGATCCGAATGACCCACCAACGCAGCGATATTGGGACCCAGAGGCAGGCGCTCGAGGGCTGCGATGTACTCGTCGGGACTGTTCCAATTTTTGTGCGCATCGACGGCTTTGAGGACATGATCTCGCGGAAGCGCCTCGACCCGACTGAACAGATCCGCGATGTCGACCGGAGTGGAATAGAGAGTCGACAACGAACAGTTACCCAGTAGAACCGTTGTGACCCCGTGCCGGACGGATTCTTCGAGACCCGGCCCGACCAACACCTCTGCGTCGTAATGGGTGTGTACGTCCACGAAGCCCGGCGTGACCCACTTACCGGTGGCATCGACCACCTCGGTCGTCGCGCCCGCCTTGAGCGGCGTGGCCGACACGGCCCGCACGACGCCGTCGACGATGCCCACATCCGCCCGAACTCCAGGACCGCCGGATCCGTCGTACACGGTCCCGCCGGTGATGACGACGTCGAAAGGAATGTTCGGGTTCATGTGACCTCCGTCATAGAATGACGAAACCATAACTTAGAGAGTGGTCACTCGCAATAGCCGCTTTCCTGCGGACATCTGCGTGATGCATGCCTCGGCGTTTCGGCTCGAGAGCAAGACGACAGCTACAGTCGGGTGTCTTTGCCCGAACTCACGGAGTTGACCCTTGCCCACCACGGATACCCAGATCGCGAGCAGTTCCCTGCCCGACAGCAGACGAGAGCGCCTCGTATGGGGAGCGGCAATTGCGGCCGTCGTCGTGTTGGGCTATCTCCTGGTGCTCAGCGTCGACCCGCGTTTCTTCTACATCGACGACACCGAATCCGGTGCCATCCCCAACTGGCTTCAACTCGGGCGCATCATGCGTGACGGTCACTTCCCGTCCCTCGTGCTCGATCAGTGGATGGCGGGCAACTATCCCGTCGAAGGCCAGGGCGGACTGTGGAACCCGGTGCAGATGGCGATCAACTACATCTCGCCCTCGATCGACAACCTGGTCCTGCTCGCGACGGTCGTCAAACTGGGCTTCTCGATCCTGCTGGCCTGGGGGGTGTACCGCGTCGCGCTCGTCTACGGGGCACGCGCCAACTGGGCCGCCGTCGCGGGCGCAAGCGCGCCGTTCGTCGGCTTCACCCTGTTCTTCGAGAACACCTCGTGGGTGACGGCCCTCATCGGCACCGCGTACATCACCAACGCATGGGCGAGCTCGGTGAAGTACGCCCGCGGCCACAGCGGCCCCGTCGTGCCGTTCGTGTTCCTCTACCTGGCCATCAGCGTCGGATACGTTCACGCCGCGGTCATGGCCGGTGTGATGATCGGATCCGTCGCCATCGGCGAGCGACTGTTCCAGCGGCTGTGGCGTCCGGCGCTGAAGGTGTGCAGCGTCGGCATCGCTGCCGCCGCCTGCGGGGCCGTCACCTTCCTGCCCGGAGTGCTCACGTCCGCGGTCACCTGGCGCAGCGGTGACGAGGGAACGTTCAACGACAACTTCCTGACGGCACCGTGGTCGGAATCGTTGACCGCCAGCATCCCGACGGCCGTGACCAGCATCGAATCGTGGGCAGGCGAGACCACCGAATCCCCGGTCACCTACATAGCCTGGTTCCTCGTCCCCGCGCTCGCGTTCATCGCGTGGCGTCGGGTACCCGCATCCTTGCGCGAGCTGGCCGCACCACTGATTCTGTTGGCATTCGCGCTGGTCTTCACCGCGGGCCCCAGCGACATCGGCCCCATCCGCTGGCCCGCACGCATCCTCCCCTTCGTCGCTATCGTCGCGTTGATCCTCGTCGTCACCCTGATCAGCCGATACGGAACTCTGGACAAGCTGCGGCCCCGATTGCTCGCCGCCGGCCTGCTGACGCTGGTGTTGCTGCTGCGTGCAGGCTCGTCGGGTCCGGAGTTCTTCGGCCGCCACATCGTTGCTGCGCTCGCGATCCTGCTGGTCGGCGCACTCGCCCTGCTGCTCGTCCACCGCTTCTCCACCCAGGCCACCGCCACGCTGATCCTGGTCACGATCGCGCCGATCGCGATGTACCAGGTGGCCGGATACCAACCGCCGTTCGCCAAATGGTGGCTCCCCACCTCTCAGTCCGAGGCCAAAGCCCAGTTCCCGCAGTGGCAGGGCTCGACGCTGCAGCTCGGCAGTCGCGCGCTGACCGAGACCGAAGCCGACGGGCCCGACGACCCGCAACTGCCGTGGCACTCCCAGGTCTACGGCAACTCCGCCAAGGTCATGGGCCTGGACTACGTCAACGCCTACACCCCCGTCGGCTACCTCGATTTCGCCAACCTGCTGTGCTTCGAGCACGAGGGTTCGACCTGCACCGACGCCTTCGACCGGCTCTTCGAGATCGAGCCGTACACCGGCAAGACCTACGCCGATCTGATGCAGCTCGACCGCGTCGTGCTGCAGAAACTGCAGTATCCGTTCGCGGATTCCCAACCCGCGCCCGCAGGCTGGCAGTGGGTCACCGCACCCACCCCCGATTCCGCTCGGCAGGTCTACGTCCTCGAACGCGTCGATGGATTGATTCCTGCCGCGTCGGGACGCGTCGTAGCGACGGTGAACGCCTCCGCCGACCCGATCTCGTCCGACGCGGACTCCGAACACGTCACCGTCTCCGCGCCCGCCGGTGGCAGCGTCGTCTTCTCGCGGTTGGCCTGGCCCGGCTACACCGCCACTCTGAACGGTGAACCGCTGCAGACGAAGGGCCTGGCCGATATCTTCCTGTACGTCGACCTGCCGCCCGGCACCGACGCAGCGGACCTGGAACTCACCTTCCGGCCGCCCGGTGAACGACTCGGACTCGCTGCCATGGCCGGTGGGGTGATGGTGCTGATCGGCCTGGTCGTACTCGATGTTCGACGCCGTCGACGCCCCTCCGCGCCGGAGTTCGGCAGTACGACGTCCAGCAGATAGGGTCAGACCTCGTGACGTCCGACGCTGCTGCTCCGCACCGCATCTCCATCGTGGTTCCGGTCTACCAGGGCGAACGGACGCTCAGCGCGCTGATGGACGAGATCATCCCGTTGACGCAGGTCACCCACACGCCCCTCGGGCGGCCGATGATCGTCGAAGAAGTTCTCCTCGTGTTCGATCACGGACCCGACAACTCCGCAGCCGTGATCCGGCAGCTGACCGAGGCGCATACGTTCGTTCGCGGCGTGTGGCTCAGTCGTAACTTCGGCCAACACCCCGCCACCCTCGCCGGCATGGCATCGAGCGGCGGCGAATGGATCGTCACGATGGACGAGGACGGCCAACACGACCCGGCCGCGATCGGCGGCATGCTCGATACCGCCCTCGACCGGCAATCCACCGTCGTCTACGCCAAGCCGACGAACGTCGCACCGCACGGACTCTGGCGCAACGCCGCCTCACGCGGAGCGAAGTGGCTCATCGCCAAGGCTCTGGCCGGAGACAACACCGTCGACTACCAGAGCTACCGCCTGGTCCTCGGCGAAGTCGGTCGATCCGTTGCCGCCTACGCCGGCTCCGAGGCATACCTCGACATCGCACTCGGGTGGATTGCAGGCGACGTCACGACGAGCCCGGTGGCACTGCGAGAAGAAGTGGACCGTCGATCGGGATACCGACTGCGGACGCTTCTGTCGCACTTCTGGCGAATGGTGCTCTCCAGCGGCACCAAAGGTCTGCGACTGGTGTCCTTCATCGGCATCGCGTTCGCGCTACTCGGCCTCGTTCTCGTCGCCTACGTGCTGGTGTCGTACTTCGTCTTCGATTCCGGTGCCGAAGTGCGAGGCTGGGCATCGACGATGGTGATCCTGCTGTTCGGCTTCGGAGCCACCCTGTTCTCACTCGGAGTGGTGGCCGAGTACGTCGGCGTCAACGTCAAGACCGCCATGGGCAAGCCGCCCTACCTGATCGTGACCGACCCTGGAAACGGGCCGCTCGGACGCACCGGACCGTCGACCGATCCCGCACCGCCGGCGTGAGCGCGACGCACACCTGGGTCGTCGGCAGCGGCGGACTGCTCGGCGCATCGGTGACGCGGGAAGCTCGACGACGCGGACATCACGTGCACACCAGTGCAATCCCGTGGTCCGACCGATCACTGGCCGAAGAAACTCTGCTGCAACGCTGTTCGGCCTTCTTCGACTCGTTCCGGACCGGCGCGTGGAACGTCGTCTGGGCCGCCGGAGCCGGCGTGAACGGCACCAGTGCAGCACAATTCGCCGAAGAGAACGATCTGATCCGGACCGTACTGGCCCGGGTCGAGTCCGTCGCCGCGGACCGCACGGACACCGGAACGGTGTTTCTCGCCTCGTCTGCCGGAGGCGTCTACGCCGGCGCACTGGGAGCCCCACACGACGAAGAAACACCGCCGATCCCGCTGGGCGACTACGGTTTCGCGAAACTGCAATCCGAGTCGGTCGCGACCGAATTCGGCGTCCGCACCGGGGTCAACGTTGTCGTCGGCCGATTCGCCAACCTCTACGGCCCGGGACAGAATCTCGCGAAACCTCAGGGGTTGATCTCGCACCTGTGCCGCGGATACCTGATGGCCTCACCGGTGTCGATCTACGTCCCCATGGACACCCTGCGCGATTACCTCTACGTCAGCGACGCCGCCGAAATGGTGGCCGATGCCCTCGCCGTCTCCGCCGAACGGCGTATCGCTCCGACGATCAAGATCTTCGCCTCGGGTGAGGCCGTCACCATCGGTTCCATTCTCGGTGCCTGTCGAACGGTCTTTCGTCGACGGCCCAACGTGGTGCTCGCGGCCTCTCCCCTCGCGGCGTTCCAGGGACGCGACCTACGCCTGCGGTCGACGGTCTGGCCGCAGATCGATCGACGCACCCACCGCACACTGCCTGCGGGCATTGCCTCGACCCTGTTCGCGACGCGTCAGGCACTGGCGGTGGGCCGATGACCGAGCCGCAGACTCCCGCACCCCCGGCCGGCATGAACGGTGCACCGGGACCGCTGATGCGCATCGTCAAGAATCAGAAGATCGCATTTCTGCTCGTCGGCGGCGTCAACACCGCACTGGGCACTGCATGGTTCATCGTGTGGCAGTTGCTGATCGGGGAGCGATACGGCTACCACGCCGCCATCGTGCTCGGGTATCTGTGCAACGTACTGTGCGCGTTCGCTATGTATCGCTACCTCGTGTTTCGCGTTCGCGGGCACTTCTTCAGAGATCTGCTCCGGTTCTTCGTGGTCAACTTCGGAGCGTTCCTCGCCAACATCTCACTGATGACCCTCGCCGTCTCGGTATTCCACTTCCCGCCCATCCCTTCCCAATTGGTCGTCACAGCAGTGATGGCAGTCGTCAGCTTCTTCGGCTACCGCGACTTCTCGTTTCGCAGAAAGAGCCAGGACCCCACACCATGACACCCCGAGTTTCCGTCGTCGTCCCGGCGTACAACAACGCCGAATACCTGGCCGAGACCATCGATTCGATTCTCGCCCAGACGTTCACGGACTTCGAGCTGGTCATTGCCGACCATTCGTCGACCGACGGCACCCTGGCCGTTGCCCAGAAGTACGACGATCCACGCATTCGCCTCCTCACCACACCTGCGGGCGGTGGGGCACAGGCCAACTGGAATCGCGTCACCGAGGAAGCGTCGGGTGAGCTGATCAAACTCGTGTGCGGTGACGACACCATCCACCGCACCGCGCTCGCCGCCCAGGTACAGGCTTTCGACGCCCATCCGACCGCGGTACTCGTCGCCGCACAGCGCACGTTGATCGACGCCAACAGCAAAACCGTCATCGCCGCGCGCGGACTCGGCGGACTACAGGGCAAGACGTCGGGTCGAGTGGCCGCGAGAACGGCAGTTCGGGCCGGAGCCAACATCTTCGGTGAACCCGGCGGCGTCATGATGAAGCTCTCGGAACTGCGCGCAGTAGGACTGTGGGACAACAGTCACCCGTATCTGATCGACCAGGCCACCTTCATCGCCGTAGCGCTGCGCGGCGACATCGTTGCCATTCCCCAGCCGCTGGCGTCGTTCCGCATCAACTCGGGACAGTGGAGCGTCGAGCTGGCCACCCAGCAGGCCCGTCAGGCCGCCGACTTCCACCGCTCCCTCCAGGCGAACGACCCGACGTTGTTGTCCGACAGTGACGTTCGCATCGGAAACGTTAAGGCACTCATGACCTCGTTCATGCGGCGCGCCGTGTACCTGTTGCTGCGACACCGGATGTCGCGCAGAGGTTAAGGCAGTACGGACTCTTTCGCCGCATAGACGGCCTCGGTGGCATCCTTCTGCGGTCGCCACCACTGCTCGTTGTCGCGGTACCAGTCGACGGTCGCTTTCAATCCGGCGCGGAAGTCGACATAGGTTGGTGTCCAACCCAATTCGGTGCGGAGCTTGGTCGAGTCGATGGCGTAGCGAAGGTCGTGGCCGGGGCGGTCGGTGACGAAATCGAATGCGTCGGGTGCGTTGCCGGTCTCTTCGAGGATCGCTTCGAGGACGGTGCGGTTGTTGGCTTCGCCGTCGGCTCCGATGAGATAGGTCTCGCCGATGCGGCCGCCGTCGATGATGGCCCAGACGGCACTGTTGTGATCGTCGACGTGGATCCAGTCGCGCACGTTCTGCCCCGCACCGTAGAGCTTGGGGCGTGAGCCGCTGAGGATATTGGTGATCTGACGCGGGATGAACTTCTCCACGTGCTGATACGGGCCGTAGTTGTTGGAGCAGTTCGAGATGGTGGAGCGGACCCCGAACGATCGGGTCCAGGCACGCACCAGCAGATCACTCGACGCCTTGGTCGAGGAGTACGGGCTCGACGGATTGTACGGGGTCGATTCGGTGAACCGTGCCGGATCGTCGAGTTCGAGGTCGCCGTAGACCTCGTCGGTGGAGATGTGGTGGTAGCGGACGTCGTGTTCGCGGACCGCGTTGAGCAGGGTGGTGGTTCCGATGACGTTGGTGTGCACGAACGGCCACGGGTCGGTCAGGGAGTTGTCGTTGTGGGATTCGGCGGCGAAGTGGACGACGAGATCGGTCTCGCGGACGAGGCTGTCGACGAGATCGGCGTCGGCGATGTCGCCGTGCACGAAGTCGATGCGATCGGCGACGGGGTCCAGGGAGGCCTTGTTGCCGGCGTAGGTGAGCTTGTCGAGCACGGTGACCTGGGAGTCGGGGCGCTGCGCGAGGGTCTGATGGACGAAGTTCGCGCCGATGAACCCGGCCCCACCCGTGACGAGAATTCTCATGAACAGGCACTTTACCGCTGGAGGGTCGTGTGGGCCGTTCTTGTCGGGCGCGCGTGCTAGCTTCTGTTCGACTTCGGGGGGAGTACGTCAATGGGTCTGGGAAAAATTCTTGTCCGTCTCGCGGCACTGATAACGCTGCTGTTCGGGTTCATGTGGGCAATTCCGCAGCTGGCTCCGCAAGTACCGGAACCGTACGAGGGTGTACGGGCTCTGCCACCGGTGTCGCCGAAACCCACGGGCTCGACGACCGTGCCGCCGCCCCTGCCGCGGGGTTTTCCGTCGATGGAACGCCCGCCACCGCAAATCGAGGTGCCCGACGGGCAGCCGCAGCCCATCGCCACCAAATTCGGCTGGACTTACGACATTCCGGCTGACTGGGAGAATTGGAACGACGGATTCTCGGAGTGGGTCGGTGAGGACGGGTCGACCGCAACGTACGGCGCAATGGGTCTTCACGGTCGATTCGATTGCGCAGCCGGTGAGTTCGAGTCTTCGGCAATCAGCGGAATGACCGGTCGCCGTGCCGGTGACTTGACTGTCCTCGCCTATCGAGAGGTGCAGAAAGCGTCGATGATCTTCACCAACGAAGATGGGTCTCTGGAACCCACCGTTAGGATCGGGGACCCCAAGTATCTGCAGATCGACGGAGCTCCGGCTGTCCACTACACAGCCCTGGTGGAAGACATACCGGACTCGCCGTACTGCCCTCCTCCCCGCGCGACATTCGACGTCGTCACGACTACCGGTTTCGCCACCGCAGAGGTCGCGGTCTTCGTCGTGCTCGCCGACCGTGATGTCGAGAACGCACTGACGGACGAAGACGTCGAAGGCCTCATCTCCTCACTACGGAAGAGCTCGACGGAATGACCGAACAGCTCGCGGCAAAGACATCCGAAATCGCCGGTCTCGGTAACCTTCTCGATCGCATCGGTGCCGATACCCTGGTCAGTCACCACTACTTGCTCGACAACGCGGGCCTCGGCGAGAACGTGGTCGGAGAAATTCTGAAGAAGCTGCGTCCGTATATCGCACGCTTCCAAGAGATGACCCGCACCCGACACGTTCACCTGTCGGCCAACTGCGGCGAGATGGGGGCCGAGCTGAACAAAGCTGCCTGGTTGTATGCCGATCAAGATCGAAAGAATTACGACCTGCTCAACGCCCACACATCTGTACCACCGCTACCCGGCAGCGACCGCGGGAGTTCGGATCACGCCGCGGCCGGGCATGTAGACGAATTCGACGGTGCCGCTGACTACGGATATCCTCACGGAATCGATTATCCTCCAACCAATCCCGTCATCGACGACATCCGCGACGTGCTCGCCGATGCCTCCGAGCGGCTCGGCGAGATCGACCGAACGATCTTCGAACTCGCCGGGTGGAGTCCGCTACGCGAAGCGACCATTCCTGTCACCGGCAACTGGAACGAAATCCGTCGAATCGGTCAGGCGTACCAGATTGCGGGCGACGCCATGGAAGCCGCAGCAGAGTCGTTGGCTGCAGGAGTACGCCGCGTCGACGGTCACTGGGACGGCGCAGCCGCTCAGGCATTCACCGACTATGCCGACCGACAACTCGCCGCAATGCGATGGGAAGGGCATGCCGGCCGAACGATCGCCGCAATCTGTACAGCCATTGCCGAGCAACTTCGTAGCGCAGCGCTGGCAGTGGTCCGCAAGATCGTCGAATTGCTCGAGTCCGAAGTGGCCGTCGACAACGCCCGCGGTGCACTGAAGGTCATGCTCAAGAAAGTGCCGGTGGTCGGCACTGCATGGCAGGTGCAGAGCATCATCGAAATATGCTTGACGGCAATGGATCTGTCCAAGGATCTCATTGTGAAGATCGAGCAGGTGGTCGACGACTTCGGCGGGTTCCTCGACGCGCTCGGCGACCCCGAAGGCCAGGTGGGCCAGAAGATCGACGACACGCTGCGGCCGCTGAACGACCTCCTCGACTACGGCAAGCAAGCCGTCGAAGCGGGCAAGACCGCGGATATCCGACCGGTACTCGACACACCGGACGAGGACTTCTCCGTCGGCACCGGCGACGAACCATGGCGGGACGCATGATCGAGTCCCTGCCTCCACACACCCGCGCTGCCTACGACCGACTGATGGCATCCTGCGGAGAGCTCGAAGCCACGCGTACACGCGCCTCGAAAGCAGACCTGAAAACCCGCACCGTCACAACGGAACTACTGGCCCGCGTGGCGTCCTCACCGCGAGCGTCGGCCGACCTGATTCACTACGCACGCCGCGTCGCGTCGGGCGAATGCAGTTGGGAACGAATCCAGATGGACGCGAATCCGCTGCCTCCGGAGGTGCACGAGCTCACAGCCGATCCGCTGATCGTGTGGCCGTCGGAATGGCCGACACCGACGACCGAAGCCCTGTCTCAGCCCTATCGAATCCCGTGGGAGTGAGCGTCGCTGGACGTGTCAGGACCGTCGAACAGTACGCCCGGCAAAAGCCGCGATGCGCTCGTACGCGTTTGCCCCGTCGGGTGCAGGCTGCTCGGGATCGAAGGCACCGCCCCTGCGCTCATCGGTCATATTGGCCGACATGAACACCATCCCCTCCTCCGCCACGGTCTGGTCGAAGTCGTCGGTACCGCGCCCGAGTGCCGTCGCAAGGTCCCACGCGTGCACCGAAAGCTCAGCAGCGACCATGCCGGCCGGCAGCGGTGAACCTGCGTCGAGCTCGGTCAGCAGTTCACGGGTCCGGGCGGTCCACAGCGGAACCGGATCCGAGGAGGGCTCGGGTACCGCCGACCAGTCGATCTCCCCGCCTCGAGCCATCGTCACCAAGTTGGCCGCGGTGTGCACCAGGTGGTCCGTCAGGTCAGCGACGGTCCACTCCGTGCAGGGCGTGGCCGACGCGCGTTCGTCTGCGGTCACAGCAGAGAGCAGAGCGGTGACCTGGCTGATACCGGTTTCGATCTGGGTGCGGCTCGTCACGATCGTTGTCCTCGGATCTCTCGGAAGGCTGCGTATGCGGCGAGCGTAGGTGCACCTCGGAGCTCACGCAGCGGAAACGGGGAAGGCACAACCGCACGGGTGATCGGAAGGTCTGGAAGACTTCGGGCTCATGCGGGGAATCATTCTGGCGGGCGGCACGGGCTCACGGCTTCATCCGATCACGATGGGCGTCAGCAAACAGCTGGTCCCGGTCTACGACAAACCGATGATCTACTAC